>JANNBP010000161.1:0-15431 GCA_031385555.1 Deltaproteobacteria bacterium
GCCAGCCACGATTGCTAGTCGCCGTCGCGATCGGAAAGGCTGACCACCTCGATCGAGAGCTTCGAGCATCGAATGGTCGAGCTCGACAACAGCGATCGGCGGTCACGCGATGAGCACGACCGCGACGAGCTCGATGGAGCGAGCGACTACTTCACGTTGAGGGTATCGAGACCCTTCGGGAACCGGCCGGCGTGCGAACGCTCGGCGCGGGCCAGGGTCTCGAACCACTCGGCGATCTCCTCGAAGCCTTCCTCGCGGGCGGCCTTCGCGAAGCTCGGGTACATCTGCGTGTACTCGTAGGTCTCGCCGGCGATCGATGCCTTGAGGTTCTTCTGCGTGTCGCCGATCGGCTCGCCCGTCGCCGGATCGCCAACCCGCTTCAGGTAGTCGAGGTGACCGTGCGCGTGGCCGGTCTCGCCTTCGGCGGTGTCGCGGAACAGGCCCGCGAGGTCGGGGTGACCCTCGACGTCCGCCACCTTGGCGAAGTAGAGGTAGCGGCGGTTCGCCTGCGACTCGCCGGCGAACGCTTCCTTGAGATTTCCGTGGGTCTTGCTGCCCTTGAGCTCGGCCATAGGAGGCGTTGGTACCACGCTCCTCGGGCGCATGCAGCGAAAGACGGGGTAGAAAGCCACCTATGGCCCGACGCGATCCGCATTCGTACGCCGACGATACCCAGGCCGAGACCGAGTCGTTCCACCTCGTTGGCCGGCTGGACTTCGCCAACCGAATTCTCCGCGCCGAGGTCACGCTTCGGTTTCGCGACCTTGCCAGTGGGACGCTCGATCTCGACACCCGCGACCTCGCGATCGAGACGATCCGCGACGACGCGGGCCGCGTGCTGCCGTTCACCTTGCACCCCGCCGAGCCGATTTTCGGCAGCAGGCTCGAGGTCGAGCTGAGTGGTGGCACCCGCGCGATCTCGATCCGCTATCGCACCAGCCCGGACGCGTCGGCGCTGCAATGGCTGGCACCGGCGCAGACGGCGGGCGGCAAGTTGCCCTTCCTGTTCTCGCAGTGCCAGGCGATCCACGCCCGCTCGGTGATCCCGCTCCAGGACACGCCGCGGTTGCGCGTCACGTACACCGCGGAGCTGACGGTGCCCAAGGCGTTGCGCGTCGTCGTCGCGGCAGCGGCCGTCGGCTCGCGTCGAACGGAGGGCGAGCTCGCGACCGAGCGCTACGAGATGCCGCAACCGATTCCGCCGTACCTGTTCGCGTTCGCGGTGGGCGACCTGGTCTCGCAGGCGCTGTCGCCGCGCAGTGCGGTGTGGGCCGAGCCCAGCGTCCTCGCCAAGGCCGCGTACGAGTTCGCCGGCGTCGAGGCCATGATCGTGGCGGCGGAGAAGCTGTTCGGTCCGTACGACTGGGAGCGCTTCGACATCCTGACGATGCCGCCGTCGTTTCCATACGGTGGGATGGAGAACCCGCGATTGACGTTCCTCACGCCCACGCTGCTCGCCGGCGATCGCTCGCTGGTCGGCGTGGTCGCGCACGAGCTCGCGCACTCGTGGACGGGGAACCTGGTGACCAACGCGAACGCCGAGCACTTCTGGCTCAACGAGGGCTTCACCGTGTTCGCGGAGAGCCGGATCCTCGAGGCGACGGACGGTCCCGACGTCGCGCAACTCGATGCCGCGCTCGGCCGGAAAGAGCTCGATCAGGCACTCGCGCGGTTCGCCACCCGGCCCGCGTTGACCAAGCTGCGCACGCACCTCGCCGGCATCGATCCCGACGACGCGTTCTCGCAGGTGCCCTACGAGAAGGGCTACTTCTTCCTGCGCGCCCTCGAGGAGACGATCGGCCGGGAGGCGTTCGAGCGCTGGCTGCAGAGCTACATCGCGGCGTTCCGGTTTGGCGCGATCGTCACCGAGGACTTCCTCGCGCACTTCGAGGCCGCGCATCCCGGCGTGCTCGCGAAGGTCGGCGCGTCCCGCTGGATCGACGGCGAGGGTCTGCCCGCCGATGCGCCGGTCCCGCGCTCGGAGAAGCTCGATGCGGTGCAGGCCGCCGGGGTCGCGGTGCCGGATCCGAGCCTCGCGAGGACGTGGTCACCCGTCGAGTGGCAGCTCTATCTCGAGGCCGGGACGCGCCCGATCGAGGTCTGCAAGCAGCTCGACGCGACCTATCAGCTCACGAACAGCACGAACTACGAAGTGCTCGTGTCGTGGCTCGCGCTCGCGCTGCGCTGTGGCTACCTCGACGTGATCCCGCGCGTCGAGGAGGTGCTCGCCAGCGTCGGTCGCATGAAGTACCTGCGGCCGCTGTACACCGCGCTGCGCGACGTCGATCGCGTACGCGCCACCAGCGTGTTCGCCGCGAATCGGGCGAGCTACCACCCGATCGGCCGGCAGATGGTCGCCGGTCTACTTGGCGTCTAGATAGGCGACGAGTGCCTCGACCATCTCGTCGGCGACGGTGTTCACCGTGCCCCGCTGCCCGGCCGGCACGTCGTTGACCAGGATCGCGAACGCGATCACGTGCCCGCTGTCGACGCCCGCGTAGCCGGCGAGCGACTTGACGCGATCGAGCGTTCCGGTCTTCGCACGCACACGCCCCATCGCCGGCTTGCCGTTGAAGCGGCGGGCGAGGGTGCCGTCGTAGCCGCCCGTCGGCAGCGATGCGACGAGGTCCGGACCGATCCGGTAGTCCTTGTGTGCGGCGGCGAGCAGCGTCACGAGCTGCTTCGCGCTGACCTCGGTCGACGCGAACAACCCCGAGCCGTTCTCGCTGCGAAAGCCGGTCACGCCTAGCTCGGCGAGCCGCCCCTTGATCGCCGCGACACCATCGGCCCACGTCGCGTTCGGCGCGGCCTTGGTCTCGGCGCCGAGCGTCTTCATCACGCTCTCGGCGACGTAGTTGTCCGAGTACTTGTTCATCGTGCGCAGCACGTCGGCGAGCGTGGCGCTGTCGTGCACGGCGAGCAGCTTCGCGGCTGGAGGCACGGCGCCGACGCTGACGGTCCTGCGGCCCAGCTTGACGCCGTTGTCGGCGAGCGCACGGAGGAAGACCTCGGCGGCGAACCGCGCCGGATCGTCGACGCGGCGGCGGAGGTCCCAGCTGCCGGCGCCCTGGCGGATCGTGCCGGTGAGCTCGAGCCCGATCGAGCCTGGTTTCGGCTTGGCCTCGAGGCGCAACCGCGTGCGGCCCTCGGTGACGCTGGTGACCTCGTCCTTGGTCAGCTTGAGGTAATCGATCGCCGGCTCGACGGTGACGCGCGTCTTGCCCTCGGGTTGGCCGAGCACCGTCACCGTGTACGAGCTGCGATTGACGCCGAAGCTCGCGACCGGCGCGCGAAACGCCGACACCTCTTTCGGTTGCTCGTTGAAGTGGGGCGGCTCGGTGACGTTGTCGAAGTACGAGCCATCGACGACGAGGTTGCCCTCGATCGAGGACACGCCACGTGCGGCGACGTCGTGCGCGAGTTGCCGGAGTCCGTCGAGCGACAGCACCGGATCGCCGCGACCCTTGACATACAGGTTGCCGGTGATCTTGCCGTCGATGTCGGGGAGCGCGGTCGCGTGCACCGACGTGCGCCAGCGAAACCCGGCGCCGAGCCCCTTGAGCGCGGCGACCGAGGTCAGCAGCTTCGCGTTCGAGGCGAGGTTCAGGCCCTTGTCTGCCTCGTGCGCGACGAGCACCGCACCCGTCGACAGATCCACCGCGTAGTAGCCGACCTTCGCCCGTGCGAGCTGCGGCTTGCCCGCCAGCGCCGCGGCGAACCGCTCCTTCAGCCAGCCCGCGCGCAAGGCTGGGTTCGAGGGCGCGACGACCGCGCTGCCTTTGCCACTCGGGCCATCATCGTCGTCATCGTCGGACGGCGGTGCGGGATCGGCCGAACCAGAGCCCGCCTTGGGTTGCGACGCCGCGGGGCCGCCGACCATACTGAGCAAGACGACGACGGCTCTCCAGCGTGCACCCGAGATCACGATCCCACGGTATCACCGCCGCACTAACAGTGCTCGCCACTCTTGGCGCGTGCAAGCGCACGAGCCGCACGCCCGACGACACGCTCGTCGTCGTGATCGAGTCCGCGATGGTGACCGGCGACTCGCGCTACGCGATCACCGGCTACGACCGCAAGCTCGCCCACCTGATCACGCCGGGCCTGACGATCGTCGATTCGCCGACGCTCGAGCCGGTGCTCGGGCTGGCCTCGAAGATCACGCCCGTCGACGATCTCACCTGGGACGTCGAGGTCCGCGCGGACGCGAGATTCTCCGACGGGCTGCCGGTGCGTGCCGCGGACGTCGCCGGTACCTACCAGGACCTCATGCATCCGACGTCGGACAGCATGTTCCACAAGCAGTTCGACGAGCGGTTCACCAAGGTGGAGGTGACCGGCCCGCACGCCGTCCGGTTTCATCTCAAGTCGCCGCTCGCCACGTTCCAGACCGACATCGATTTCGGCATCGTCTCGTATCACCACGGCGTGCCGGAGCGCGGCGTCGGCATCGGCGCCGGGCCATACATGATCAACGAGATCACGTCGACGCACGTGCTGCTCGACGTCAATCCCTACTATTTTGGCCCCAAGCCTCACATCAAGCATGTCGAGATCAAGATCGTCCGCGACAACGCGGCGCGGCTGCTGATGCTCGTCGGTGGCTCCGCGGATCTCGTGCAGAACGCGACGCGGCTGGATCTCGTCGACGAAGTCCGCGATCGCCCACGCGTCAAGATCGAGTCGGGGCCGAGCGTGTTCCTGACCTACCTGCTGCTCAACAACACCGATCCGATCCTCAAGGACAAGCGCGTGCGCCAGGCGATCGCGCTCGCGATCGATCGCCCGCAGATCATCGCGGCGAAGTTCGGCGGCCGCGCGCAGCTCGCGAGTGGACTGCTGCCGAAGAACCACTGGGCGTACGCGACGGATCTCCGGAGCTGGGATCACGATCTGGCGCGCGCGAAGCAACTCCTCGACGAGGCCGGCTACATGGATCCCGACGGGGACGGCCCGCGATCGCGGTTTTCGCTGACCTACAAGACCAGCTCGGATGCGTTCCGGATCTCGGTCGCGCGCGTGATCGCGGCGCAGCTCGCCGGCGTCGGGATCGAGATCGACGTCCGCCCGTTCGAGTTCGCGACGTTCTTTGCCGACGTCAAGAAAGGCAGCTACCAGCTCGGGTCGATGCAGACGGCGGAGATCACCGAACCGGACTTCTACTTCACCTACTTCCACAGCTCGTGGATCCCGAACGCCAAGAACCCCGACGGCTACAACCGCTGGCGCTACATCAACCCCGAGGTCGATCGCCTCACCGAGGCCGGGCGACGCGAGCTCGATCGGGCCAAGCGGATCGGGATCTACGACCGAGTCCAGCGGATCGTCGCCGACGACGTGCCGATCATCCCGTTGTTCCACGAGGACAACGTGGTGTTGATGAATGCGGAGATCGAAGGCTATGCCATCACCCCCAACGCGCGGCTGATCGGCATCGCGCGTGCGCAAAAGCGCCGCCCGTGAGCCGATAGGTCGGCAGGTCTCGGTCCGGCGAGCGGATTCGACGTGCTCGAGACCATCGCCAGCGGGGTCGCGAAGGATGACCTCCACATCGGCGAGCCAGCGGACACGAATGGGACGGCGAGGCGATGCAGCCGAAGCGGGAGTTCCACCACGAGCAGGTCTACGACGCCGCGAAGGACGGCAACTAACGGCCGAGGCGCGCGTCGAGCGACTTCAGCAGCTCGATGATCTGCACCATCTTGTTCGCGAGCAGCGTGTCACCGGCGCGGGACTCCACGGCGGCGCCGACCACCGGGAGCAGCGTCTCCTCGATCCGCCGGATCTGACCGAGCAGGGCGTCGGGATCGAGCTCGGCGATGCCCGGATCGGTGCCGAGCCGAGGTGCGTGACGGAGGTTCTCCGCATGCGAGCGCAGCGTCTCCGCGATCGCGTCGAGCCGTGGTGCGAGCCAGGTCTGCAGCTCGTGGCTGCCATTGCCGTTCGTCTGGGTGCCTCGCGACTCGGCGAGCCACGCCGCGAGGTTGTCGAGCCGGGGCCCGAGCCAGCTCTCGGCCGACTCCTGTGGCGGAGGAGGTGGTGCACTCTTCGACGCGGCGAGCGAGACCACGCCGCGCAGCTGCTTGAGCTCGGTCGCGATGTCGGTCTGCTTCGCCGCCGCGATCGCGTCCTTGATCAGCCCGAGGTCGGCGCCGAGCCCCGACAGCGTGCCGACGAGCTTGGTCACCGGGTCGGCCTCGCTGCCGCCCATCCGCCGCTGCCGCACGAACTCGGACTTCATCTCGGTCCAGCGCTTCTCCACCGCGGGCGTCATCCGCGCGCGCAGCTCGGCGAGCTTCAGGAGGTTCTGCTCCGCCGCGGTGGTCAGCGTCTGCGATTCGCTGCGGTAGTGATCGTCGACGAGCTGCTGGAGCTCGTCGAGCGTCATCGCCGACACGACCTTTTCGGCGATCTTGTTCATGTTGCGATAGCTGCCCTGCAACTTGAACGGCGGCTCGGTGCGGTAGGCATCGGCCTGCGCGGCCGAGCGGATGTACTCGGCGTTGACCTTGAGCAGCGTTTCTTGGGCAACGAACATGTGGCGCAGCACCGAGAAGATCTCCTCGAGCTCGACACCCGAGTAGCCGTGCGACAGCTCGGTGGTCGCGATCGGCTCGCCCCTGGCCATCCGCACGAGCTTGTAGACGTCGCCCAGGTCGCGCGTCGCGAGCGGGTTCAGGGTCGGGTTGCTGGTCAGCGCGTTCTCGAGGAACGACAACGCGAACGACTCCGCCTTGCCGCCGAGCACGTCGCCGAGGTTGTAGACGTCGGCGCGGTTCGCGAGCATGTCGGGGATCTTGAAGGCCTCGCCACTCTCCGTGTACGGGTTGCCGGCCATCACGACGCAGAACTTCTTGCCGCGGAGGTCGTACGTGCGCGTCTTGCCGCGCCACACGCCCTCGATCTTGCGCTGCGCGTCGCACAGCGAGATGAACTTCTGCAGCAGCTCCGGCGAGGTGTGCTGGATGTCGTCGAGGTAGAGCATCACGTTGGAGCCCATCTCGAGGGCGAGCGAGACCTTCTCGATCTCCTGCCGCGCGGTCGCGTTCGGCGCCTCGGCGGGATCGAGCGACGTCACGTCGTGGCCCAGCGCCGGACCGTTGACCTTGACGAACGCGAGGCCGAGCCGCGCCGCGACGTACTCCATCAGCGTGGTCTTGCCGTAGCCGGGCGGCGAGATCAGCAGCAACATGCCCATCTGATCGGTCCGCTTGCCGGCACCCGACGCGCCGAGCTGCTTCGCCAGGTTCGCGCCGCACAGCGGCAGGTAGACCTGATCGATCAACCGGTTTCGCACGAACGACGACATCACCTTCGGCTTGAGCTCGTCGATCCGCAGGCGCTTGCGCTGCTGCTCGGCGACCTCGGACTTGGTCGTGCGATACGCGCGGAACGCGGGCACGATGTCCTTGCGAAAGCGCTCGAGCCGCGCGGTCATCTCGTCGAGTCGGATCGGTAGCTGGCCACCGACGACGCGCGGATGACGACCGAGCAGCCCGGTCACCGTGGCCTCGATCACCGCACTCGACGGATCGCGGGCGAGCGTGGGCGTCGCGAGGTAGGCCGCCGCTTCGACGGCCGCCGCGGCGAGAGGCGTGCGCGGCCCGGTGGCGATGCCGTCGATCCAGGCTCGGGCGAGTGCGAGCGCCTGTCCGGGCGTCTCGGCGAGGAGCCGGATGTCGTCCTCGAACCCGGCGCGCGCCTGTCGCGCCGCGAGCTCGCCATGCAGGGCCTCGACCAGCTGACTGGCCGCGCCGCTGACGACGAACCGCGGGCTCGACACGGCGAGCTCGCGTACCAGGTACTGCGCGGCGAGCTCGGCATCGAGTCCAGAGATCCCCGACGAGATCACCGCCGGCTCGCGCTCGACGAAGCGTGCGATCGCCAGCGCGATCTCACCCGCGAGCTGATTGCGCGCACCGCGGTCGCCGAGGACATCGGCGAGCCGCGCGAGGCTCTGCGCGGAGCGGTGCCAGCGGGCGCGGGCCAGCGCGTCGTCGCGCATGCCTTGGGTGACCTGGTTGCCCCAGTACATCACCGCCAGCGCACGCGCCGGACCGGGATACGCAAGGAGCCCGGCGCCCTCGCGCATGGCGAGCAGCCGCTCCAAGATCTTCGTCGCGTCGTAGTCGTGCACGCCGCGCTCGTAGCCCTCGTCGTAGCGGGCTTGCGCGAGCTGCTTCACCAGGTCTTCGAGCTTGCCGTCGCGTGCCGCATCGCGAAGCTGTGCGATCGTCAGCCCGTTCGCTCCCGCATCGGCATCCGCGAGCACGCTCGCCGCGAGGTACTCGCCACGATAGACGTCCGCCGATTCGCTCGGCAGATCCTGGTTCCACAGGTGCTTCGCCGACAGCAGGCGATCGTCCTCGAGCGGTTCATAGAAGTCGGTGCCCGCGAGGTGGATCGCCAACCCCTCTTCGTGCGGGACGATCATCAGCTCGAGCGGCTGGTTGTTCACCGGGAACCTGTGATCGCCGAATCGGATCGTCTCGCCGCCGCCTTCAAATAGGTCGGCCTTGTCGCGTTGCCCGCGCAGCGCGTCTTGCCGCGCCGCCTTGAGCTTGCTCTCGAGCTCGTCGGCTTTGACCGCATCGCCGAGCGCACCCAGCTCCGCGCTGATGTCGCGGAGCTTGCCGACCATCGCGTCGGAGGCGAAGTACGCATTGACCTCGTCCGCGGTCGCCAGCGTCGCCGCACGGCGCGCGACGCCCTCGAGGATCCGCTGCGCGGCCTTCTGGAGGTTCGCAGCTCGGCGTTGCCGTTCCGCACTCAGCAGCTGCTTGCGCGCGCCGACCGCGTCGACGATTTCTTCTCGCTTGTTGGTCAGCTCGGACGTGAGCTCGTCGATATCCGCGAACCGACCTTCGAGCTCCTCGAGCTGGACGAGCAGGCGCGTCAGCTCCTGATCGCAGCGCTCCGGCGTGTCGCACTGCGCGAGCGCCGAGGCCACGCTCTGCGTCAGCAACTTGACCTGCGCACCGAACTCGGCGCGGCCCTCCTTGCCGGCGAGCTCGCGGTAGCGCCCCTCGATGGTCGCGCGCGCGCGGTTCACCTGACCGAACGCGTCGGTGATGTTCTCGAGGATGATCGTGCGCTTGGTGGTGTCGTCGATCTTGAGGGCACCGATCACGTTGCCCAGCAGATCCAGACCCGCGGCGACCTTGTCGATGTCCTCGCGTACCGGCTTGACCTCGACGGCCGTCGGCAGCTCGCCGACCCGCGCCGCCAGCGTGTCCGCACGCTTGATCAGATCGTTGAACGCCTGACCGCGCGCGAGGAGCGACACGCAGTCGATGGTCACGCGCTCGAACGCGCCGGCGACTTCCTTCTCGAGCGCCTCCAGGCGCGCGACGTCGATGAACCTTGTCTCCTTCTTGGAGATCAGCACACCGCGCAGCCCGCGCAGGCCGGTGAGCGCGTCGAGGAACATGTCGACGTTGTCCCATCCCTCGCTACGCGTGTTGCGCAGCCGGTCGACGACCAGGGTCTCCGCCTCGGCGAGGGCCTTCCTGGCCGCGAGCTCGAGCGCGACGACCTTGTCGTACTCGTCGAGGATCAGCTTCGCGGTGCTGCGGACATCGCCGACCGCGGTCTTGAGATCTCCGGCGTCCCCATGGCCGAGCCAATAATAGGCATCCGTGGCGCGGGTCGACAGCGCGAGGATGTCCTCGAACGTCGTGCGCCCGGGTTTGTCGTTGGCCGCGAGCCGCGCGATCGACAGCGCATCCGACAACCCGCGAACGAGGTCCGCGTTGCCGACCTTCGCGAGGTAGCTGCCGTCGGTGGGGGCGCTGGCCGCAAACTCCGCCGAGGTGAATGGCATCTTCCACACCTGCATCGGGTGGACGCGCGTCGGCTCGGTGCTGGTGCCGCGCATCACCGTCGCGCGACCGTCGGGGAACAGCGAGTAGCCGTTGCACGAGATCGGTGCCGCGACGCTCTTCTCGATCAGGTTGTACGGGCACAGCACGTAGGTGCCGTCGCGCCCGCGGTGATAGACGTAGAGCACGTCCTCGCCGTTCGGCGACTTGAGCTCGCGCTCGAGCAGGTAGTCGGTGAAGTCGCCGTCGAACTTCTTGTAGTCGCCGCCGATCAGCACGTAGCCACCGGGGTAGATCACACCGTGGTCTTCGGGCAGGCTGCGGCAGCCCTGACCGACACCATCAGCACGCAGCACCTTCTTGCTGCGCGTGTCGAAGATCAGGTAGCGCCACGCGGTCTCACGAAACGGCAGGATCTTGAGCAGCACCAGTCCGGCCGGCTTCCCGTGCTGCAGCTTGCCGATCACCGCGTAAAAGATCTTCGCGTCGTCGAGCGTCTGGTTCGCATCGTCGACCGGCTCGCTGTAGACGCCCTGTCCGACCTCGGTGTTGTCCTCGACCTTGATCGTCAGATCGCCGCCGACGCACTCCACGAACAGCGTGTCGAGCAGGTTGTAGTGCGGGTGCTTGCCGCTGCGCTGATCCTCGCGCGTGACCTCCGTCCACTCGAAGTCGTGCGAGGGCGGCGCCATCGCCGCGTAGTCGCGCTCGCCGCGGTCGTCGACGTAGACGATCTTGCCCGATGGCTCGATCCGCCAGCGCAGGACCTTCGAGTCCTTCCACGTCGCCCCCGCCTGGAACACCGCCAGCAGCTGGGTGTCGGTCTTCACCAGCTGGCGCAGCTGCGCGTCGCGGTAGTAGCGATACAGGTTCTGGAAGTCGCGCTCGAGGTTCGCGTCCTTGAGGAAGGCGCCGTTTGGATCATCCAGAGGAAGCGGCGACGTGTCGAAGGATTCATCACCGTCGGACGAAGAATCCGAAGAGCCGGCCGCGGCGGAAGCATCCGTCGAGCCGCGGCCGGCCGCGGCGGATCGATCGAACCGGTGCAACGCGAGCACGTCGGCGAGCTTGGTCTCGGACTTGAGCCCGAGGAACACGTTATAGCCGAGCAACAACAAGTTCCCGACCGCGACGATGTCGGCGGGCGCGCAGTTGTGCTCGGTACGAACGCGTTCGGTCGCGATCAGCTGTGGCTCCGTCGAGCCGAACACGATCTTGCGACGGGCGTTGAGCGCCTCGGTTCGCTTCGCGAGCTCGGCACCGGCCGTTGCGAGGCGCGCCCGCAAGACCTCGTAGTTGCCGCCGGTGAGGGCGGCATCTACGTCGGCCTTGGGCGCGCCGGGTTTGTCCGACGTCGCCATGGGGAGTGGCTCAGCTCACCTTGTCGTCGCCGACGCCCAGCTGCTTCGCCTTGTCGAGCAAGGCTTGCAACTTGGTCTTGGTGCCTTCGTCGGCGCGGCTCATCAACCCGGCGAGGACTTCGCTCAGGTTGTGCTTGCCGTTGCCGCCATTCGCGAGCTTGTCGCCGATCGCGCGCTTGATGACGTCCGACTGACCGACCACCTCGTCGATCGAGCTGCCGAGCGACACCGCCTTGACGAAGCGGTCGAAGAATTGACCGTCGCCTCCGACGATCTTGATGTCGGCGTGCGTCATCGCCTCGGCCATGACCCTCGACTGTGCCTCGGTCATCTGGATCCGGGCCTTGATCTGCTCGAGCGCGATCGCGCGGTCGTTCTCGAGCCGCAGGCGGAACTCCTCGTGCTCGCGCGCCGCACCGTCGAGGTGCTTCATCGCGTCGGCCTTCGACGCGATACCCGTCGCCTCGGCGATCATCCGCTTCTCGATCACCGAAGCCTCGGCGTCCTTGCCGGCGACCTCGGCGAGCAGCATCTCGCGCCGCGCCGATGCCTCGGCATGACCCTTCTTCTCGATCGCGACGGCCTCCGCCTCACGACCCTGCGCCTCGGCCATCGCCTTGCGCTTGACGTTCTCGGCGATCACGGTGCCTTCCTTATCGGTGATCGCGACCTGCGCGTCACGCACACGCGACTCGGCGAGCCCGACCTTTTCGGTGGCGAGCGCATCGGCTTCCTTGACGCGCACGTTGGCGAGGCCCTCGGCCGCATGCTCGGCCTGCGCGCCTTCGCTCCGCCGGATCGCGGCGCGGGCCTCCTTGTCGGACGCCTCCATCGCCGCCTCGGCGAGGATCAGCGTCTTCTTCGCGTGCGACGACGCGACCTGCTGCTCGGCCTCGGCCTGCTTGATGTCCTTGATGAACACGCCCTGCGCGGCGGCTTCCGCGTTGACGATGGTGACGTGCTTGTTGCGCTTCGCCTCGCTGTCGGTGCGCAGATCCTTGATCGCTTCTTCCTCGACCGCGACGGTCTTGTCGACGGCGACGCGGGCGCGAATGATGTCCGCGATCGAGCGCTTCTCGGTCTCGAGCGCCTTGTTCATCTCGATCTGACCGAGCTCGACGTCCTTGCGGCGACCGACCTCTTCGAGGTCATGCGCCTTCTGGACGCGGACCTTCTCGACCTCGACCTCGCGGATCCGACCCTGTTCGGAGACCTGCACCGAGCGCAGCTTCGCCTGCTCGGCCATCTGGATCGCTTCGTCGGCGCGCTGCCGATCGATGTGCGTGCGCTTCTCCTCCTCGAGACGGAACCGGTTCGCTTCGTTCTCCTCGCGAGCCACCGCGACAGCGACCTCCTTGTTCTTCTTCGCCTCGGCTTCGGACTGCTGCTGCTCGAACCGATACAGCGCTTCCTGCGAGGTCAGGTTCTGCTTGCCGAGCTCCATCTTCTCGGTCTGCCGCAGCTGGTTGGTCGCGATGTTGGCGATGCTGGTGATCTTGGTGATCTTCTCGATACCGAGCGCGTCGAGGACGTTGCTCGGATCGAGGATCTCGACGGGCGTCTGCTCGAGGAAGTCGATCGCGGCATCGTCGAGGACGTAGCCGTTGAGGTCCTTGCCGATGACCTGGATGATCTGGTCCTTGAAGATGTCGCGCTGCGTGTAGAGCTGCTCGAACTCCATCTTCTTACCGACGGTCTTCAGCGCCTCGGAGAACTTCGCGCTGAATAGCTCCTCGAGCGTCGACTGCTGCGACGCGCGCACGCAGCCGATCGATTGCGCGACGCGGAGCACGTCGTCCTTGGTCTTGTTCACGCGGACGAAGAACGTGACCTTGATATCGGCGCGGATGTTATCGGCGCAGATCAAGCCTTCCTTGCCTTTGCGTGCGATCTCGATCGTCTTGACCGAGAGGTCCATGACCTCGGCCTTGTTGACGATCGGCAGCACGACGCCGCCGGTGAACGTCACCTTGGGCTCGGTGCCCATCTTGTTGATGATCAGCGCGCGCCCCTGTTCGACCTGTCGCCACGTACGAGCGATCAGAACCAGGATGCCGAGCAGGACGACGCCGCCGACAGCGATGATGGTGATGAGCATCTGTGAACCCATAGCAACTCCTCTCGCCGGCTCACCCCCATGGTTTGCCGGCTCCCTCTTGGACCTTGGTTAGAAAACGCTACGCAGATGGACCCGCTCCCCGCGACGCGGGAAGCATATCGGTGACCGGCTCCACGACGTAGGCCTGGCGCTCGGTATCGAAGTCGATGATCAAGGCTTTGTCATTTCGAGAAAGTCCTGCTTTGTCGCAACGGATTGGAATCACCAACACGGTGCCTCCGTCCTCGACCATGCCCTGGCCGAAGCCCTCGTCGACCGTCCCGGTGGTGACGGTGACCGTGTGGCCGACGTAGTCGCTGTTGCTCTTGCCTTCCTTGAGCTCGAACACGCCGCCGAGCGGACGCACGAGCAGGCCGGCGATCGGCAGACCAACGATCAACGTGGCCGGCAACAGCGTGTACGAAACCCACGTGGCATTGCCGAACATGTCGGGCACGTAGTGCATCGCGATCAAGGAGATGCACCAGCAGACGAAAAAGATCGCCGACACCGAGATCGTGATCGGCACCTTGGAGAGGCCGAGCCCACTCCACAGCCCACCGCCACCATCGAGGTCGAGGTCGTGATCGCCACCCAGGGCTTTCCCCGCACCGCCGACATCACCGAGGTCATGACCACCGCCACCACCGCCGATCGCCTTGCCAGCACCCGAGATATCGGCGTCCCCGAACAAGTCGATGTCGAGCGCGCCGATCAACACGAACAGCCAGTAGATCAGGCAAATGCCGAGGCCGATGGTGAACACGACGGTTGGAAACTGTTGCGCAGCTTCGATCAACATCACCGACCCCCCGGTCGTCCGAACGACGTGTTTATCAAACTGTGTCTCCCTGTAAGGCCGATCGACACCCTCGAAAAGAGAAGATCAACCGACGCACTGCAGGATTTCACCCGGATCGGACACACGATGGGGAGTTAGCGGTGACGAAAACGAGCCTTGGAGGCGTTGACACCCCTGTGGTACGTAACGGGGCTCCCATGGCTATGGATCCCGGAACCGAAGAGCTGTTTCTCGGCATCGCACACGCGTTGTTCGTCAATCGCCTGCACGTCCTGCGGCTCACCGAAATCGTCCGTCTCGGCGTTCGTCCTGACCCACAGGATCAGAACATGGAAGTGCCGACCGAGGTCGACCGCGATTTGATCCAGCAGGCGTTCGCGTACGTCATGCATCACTTCCCGCAATCGTTCAGCGGCAAGATCGAGGCGGCGAAGGCGCGCTGGGTTCGCCTCGCTTGATCTAGCCTGATCCGTCACTAGACTACGGATCACGTTTTCATGGCGTACATCCCGAGCGTCGTAAACGATCCGTCTTCGAGTCCCGCTGCGTTCGGGGTCGAAGACATCCAGCGCTTGATCCCGTTCGCGTTGGCGCTGTTCGACGATCGCGGGCCAACCTCCGACTACGCGAAGGCCAAAGAGGGGCTACGTGCGTGGGCGAAGGAAGATCCCATCGACGCGCTCGCCGCCGTCGTGCTCGGCGGCGGACTCGCCTTCTACATGGCGGAGAAGGACACCAACCCCGGGTGCAACTCGCCGCTGGACGGCATCCTCTACATGTCGACCGCGCTGTCGGTCGGCTACGACAACCTGTTCCCGACCACGCCGGCCGGTCACGCACTCGCCACCTTCGCACAGACGTTCGGTCCGTCGCTCGCGGCCAACGCGCTCGAGGAGCCGGCGTCGGTGAAGCGGGCGCGTGAGGAGGAAGCGGCGGAGGTGAATCGCCAGATCCTCGCGCGGCTCGAAGACATCGTGAAGCTGTTGGAGAACCAGACCTGAGCACTGCTCGTGCTCGTGCTCGTGTTCGTGCTCGTGCTCGTGCTCGTGTTCGTGTTCGTGTTCGTGTTCGTGTTCGTGCTCGTGCTCGTGCTCGTGCTCGTGCTTGCTCGTGCTCGTGCTCGTGCTCGCTCGTGCCCCGGCATGGCCGCTGTTTGTTCAGGGTAGCTGCTTGAGCAGCCTCATCGAGTGACAGGCCCGTGCGCGTGCCACGAGCACGGTTATTTCTTGTCTGATCGCGCGCGCTGCGCATCGAGCGCGGCACGGCGTTCCGCGAGCTCGCGCTCGAACCCGGACTCCGCGGGTTCGTAGATCCGCTCGCCAACG
Source organism: Deltaproteobacteria bacterium (assembly GCA_031385555.1). Lineage (GTDB taxonomy): Bacteria > Myxococcota_A > Polyangia > Haliangiales > Haliangiaceae > JABFXX01. The sequence goes on from JANNBP010000161.1 coordinate 15,408, forward strand.
AGCGCGTCGGGCAGGTAGTCCTCG
>JANNBP010000440.1:0-10732 GCA_031385555.1 Deltaproteobacteria bacterium
CTGCACTTCGCGCGATGCCGTCCTTGAAACGCCTCACGCTGGTGCCGGAGGTCTGAGGTTCAGCTCGCTCGACGTCCTTCGCGTGCACTGCCGACGCTGCCCGCTCTGCAGCGCGAGTCCGGAGACTCCTGCCGCTGGAGCAGACGGCCGACCAGATCGTGGCCGAACCCTTCCCGTGGCCGGATGCTGCCCATCGGCGTCAAGACCGAGCACGCATCGCAGCGCACGCTGATCTTCAACTCCAGCGCGTCACGACTTCACTACACGCGGGCCGTCTTCATTCGGAGACGCGAACGTAGCGGTCGGTGCCGTAGTCCTCGGGATCGACGAGCGCCTGCTGATCCTTCGCGCTGATCTTGACGCGCGGGTACGCCTTCTTGAGCGCCTTGATGCCGGCTGGAGTGATCCAGCTGTCGTCGACACACAGCGTCTCGAGCGCGGGAAACTTCGCCGCGGCCTCGGCGAGCTCCGGGATGCCGTCGTCGCCGAGCGTCCCTTTCGAGAGGTCGAGCGAGACCAGCTGCTTCGCGATCTTGCCTTCCGGCAGCAGGCGGATGAAGTCGAGGACGAGCTCGGTGTTGCACAACCCGAGGTGCCGGAGGCGCGGAAACAGCTTGCCGTCCCACACCGGCATGACATCCGCGAGCGTCGCGTTCGCACCGCGGTCGCGCTCCCCGAACCACACCACGAGTCGCTCGAGCGCGGGGAGCTTCGCGGCGGTCAGCGACTTCATCCGCTTGCGAGACATCGCGCAGGTCTCGATCGTGAGCTCCTTCAGCTTCGGCAGCTCGAGCCCGGCGATCCCGAACGGCGAGTTCGAGCCGTAGTCATCCCCGGAGTGCAGGTGCAGGGACTCGAGGTTCGGGAAGTGCTTCGTGATCACCTTGCCGACGTCGCCGACCGAGTGATGGTCCATGTCGACGCTGGCATCACCGACATCGCCAAGGCGGAGGCGCAGCAGATCCTTCGCCCAGGCGTGCTTGCCGGCCTCGGCGAGGACAACATTCTGCTCGCTGTTGTCCCAGTGGAGGATGCCGATCTTGAGCTCCTCGAGGGCGGCGCACAGCGGCGAGCTGAACACCGCCTTGACGAAGCGCAGGATGTGGAAGGACTCCGTCCACTCGAGGTCATTCTGGAGGTGGATCGTGTTCCACAACCCATGTTTCCACGTCACGGTGCCCAGCTTCGGGGGCAGCGCGCAGACCTTCGCGGCGATCGCGGCGGCCTCCTTCTGCTTCTTGCGGTTCGCGAACACGATCATCTCGCCGAACTTGCTGCCTTTCCCTTGCAGCCAATCGGCATAGACCAGATACGCCGCCGGATCGTCGCGGTGCCTGCGGATCTCGGCTTCGAGCCCGGCATCGCGCGGCACCTCGATCGCCGGGGGATCGATCTCGCCGAGCTCGCGAAACCCGAGCTTGCGCTGCTCGGCGATCGCCGCCTCGAGGCCGGCCTTCGCGAGCGCGGGCGTCTTGAACGACTTCTTCTTCGTCGTGCCGGCTCCCCAGTGCTCGCCGAGGACGGTGGTCAGCGTCTTCCCTTCGAGCCTGAGGTCTGCGTATTCGGCTTTCTTGGTTCGGGGTCGCCAGAGCTTCACGTCCTGACGCTACCCCAATCGCTTCGGGGCGCGAAGCCACTGTGCTAGCTACAAGGGCGGTGATCACAGACAGCCTGCTTCAACTGTTCGTCCGCACCCTCGGGTCCCACAAGCACGTCAAGCGCGGCGCCATCACGCGCCATGACGGGGAGAGCGGCGCACTTCCACCCGACGTCGGTCGCGTGCTCGGTCAGGTCGGAGGCTGGCGTTATGGGGACCTCCGGTTCATGCAGCCGGCGGAGCTCGATCGCGAACGCACGACGTTGACGAACCTCGCCACCGCGTTCGAGGAGGGGCGCTCGAGCACCTGGAGCCACGCCCTGTGGAACAGCGCGTGGTATCCGCTCGCGATCTCGTCGATCGAGGTCCACGCCTTCGATCCGGTCGGTTGCTTCGGTGGCGCCCCCGAGCAGGTGGTGTCGTTCGACTTCAGCAGTGGTGATACGTGGTGCGTGTTTCCGACGATCAGTGCGTGGCTGTCCGCCCTGACCGAAGGCCTCGAGACCTCGGAAGGCAAGGACGCCCTCGAGAAGGCCTACGCGTGGGCGCGCACGAACAAGGGATGCGTCGACGTCAAGCTGCCGCAGGGCGTGGACGCGCAGCGGTCGAAGCAGCGCTTCGAGGTTGGGATCGGCAGCTGGATCGAGCTCCGCCATCCTGATGGCAGGAGCTGGGCAGTGCGCGAGCGGCGGACGGGGTTCGAGCTTCGCATCGGCGAAGGGGAAGACGCGGTGATCCGCAAGCGTACGTCGGCCAACCCGAGCTCCGAAGTGCGGCGCCTCCTTCGTGAACAGGCGGCAGAGGGCTTCGTCCGCACCAGCCAGGCTACGAGCTGAGCTGACCTCGTCATCGCAAGCGCGGTAACTCCGTCGCGAGACAGCGTACGGGGCAACGGTTGCGCAACTCACGATCGGAATCGGCGACCACGGCCTTCGAGCTGATCGGCGACGCCGTAACGTCCCTGGTGGATTCGTGGCGCAGTTCCTATCCCGGCCCCATCAAGAACACGCGCGGACCGTCGGGGACACACGCCGAGCACGCGTCAGCAAGCACGCGTAAGATGGACGGGTGCCCCTGCGCGGTCGCGGATCCAAGTACTCGGTTGCTCGCCATGCCGTCGAGTGGACGCTGCACAACGCCTATCGCGGTGCCTGGCCTGCGCGACTCACCCGTGCTCTCGGCCTGCAGCGCCGCGTTCAGGTCCGCCGCCATCGCGTGACCGTCGCGCGCTGGCCGAGCGGCGTCCGTCCGCTGCGGATCGCCTTCATCTCCGACGTGCACGCGGGTCCGACGACGCACCCGTCGTTGCTCGACGAGGCCTTCGCCCAGCTCGCTGCCGCCGACGCGGATCTCGTGCTGCTCGGCGGTGACTACGTGTTCCTGTTCGCCGACTACATCTCGGCGATCGCGGATCGCCTCCGCCACATCCGGGCGCCACTGGGGATCTACGCCGTCATGGGCAACCACGATCTGTGGGCCGACGACGCGGCGATCACCCGGGCGCTCGAAGCCGCCGGGGCACGGGTGCTCGTCAACGAGCACGTCGCACTCCCAGCGCCGTTCGCGCACGTCGCGCTCGTCGGCCTCGACGATCCGTGGACCGGTTCGCGGCCTCGCTTGCCGCTGCTCCCACCCGGTGACGCGCGCGTGCGCATGGTGCTGGCACACGCGCCCGAGATCATGCTGCACCTGGGCGACGAGCCCTTCGAGCTCGCGATGTGCGGCCATACGCACGGCGGTCACATCGCGTTGCCCGGCGAGGTGCCGGTCCTCGTGCCGGGGCCGCTGTCGCGCCGCTACGCGCACGGCCGCTACGACGTCGGAGGTGGTCGAACGCTGATCGTCAGTCGCGGGATCGGTGGCACCGAGGTGGCACTCCGCACGTTCGCGGATCCGGACATCCTGATCGTCGAGCTCGGCTGAACGTCACTATCGAACTGGGCACACATCCGAGCGTTGGAGATGGCCTGCCAGGCCGGAATCGTTCGGGTCGCGAGAGTCGCCGACGTTTCGATCGCGCAGGACAGGTTGGCGGTGGGGGACGTCTCCTGCAGGTGGCGGTGCTTTGGCGGCCAAGCAACGCGCGTCGGCATCGCCGCAGTCGCGCTCGCCGGCTACTCGAGCCGTCGTGCGTGGTCAGGTCAGTCCAGATCCCGATGAGTTGCGGCCGCTGCGTGATGGAACGCTGCTTGCTGTTTGCAGCTGCATGCGTAACGCAGCCGCCATCCTGATGTTCGCCGCCGCTTGCAGCGGCTCCCCCGAGGAGGTGTTGACCTGCGACCAAGCGGTCGTCGAGGTCGCGGCCTGTACGACCCTCGAAGAGGACGGCGAGTGCTCCGAAGCGAGCCCGGCTGTGCGGACGCTCGCGTCGGGGGAGTGCGATGGCAAGTCCGACATCATCGGCAACCGCGTGTGGGGTGATGCCTGCACGTTCGACTTCCAATGTCAGGCGAGCACCGATCACACCTGCATCCAGGGCACGTGCTACCGCCGGGCGGAGACCGGCAACCAGTGCGACAAGCACGATGACGACGACTGCGCGCGCGGCCTGCGCTGCGCCGATGACCTGTCCGTGCCGAATGGTCGCACCGGGCTATGCCAGGCGACGAGCACGCCCGTGCGCCCGGCCTTGTTCGCGGAGACGCCGCGTCAGAACGAGGACCGCGAGTTCCAGGAGCACGCGGCCGACATCATGACGATCCAGATGGAGACCGCGATCAAGAAGCTCAGCGGCGACGATCGTATTCGCCGCACGTTCCATCCGAAGAAGCACGCGTGCGTCGTCGGCAACTTCGAGGTGCTCGGCGGCACGGGCGAGCTGCAGACCGGCCCGGTGTTCGGTCGCCCGCAAGCGTTCCCCGCGTACGTGCGCCTGTCGAATGGCACGCTCGCGATCGGCGCCGACAGTGGCGCGACCGTCCAGGGTCTCGCGATCAAGCTCGTCGGCGTGCCCGGCCAGAAGATCCTCGAGGGCTCGCGCGACGCGGTCACCCAGGACTTCCTGATGGTCAACCTGCCCGCGATCCCGCAATCGAACGCGAACGAGTTCATGGAGTTCACCAAGGCACAGCACAAGGGCGGCACCGCCGTGGCGCACTACCTGCTGACCCACCCGCGGATCGCGCTCAGGGTCGCGCCGCTCGCCTTGAAGAAGAACGCGAGCGTACGCACCGAGTCGTACTGGGCGGGCAACGCGAGCAAGCACGGCAACGTCGCCGTCAAGTACTCGGCGGTGCCGTGCGCCGGTACGCCAGCCGCGACCACGCTGACCGGGGACAACTACCTTCGCGCGGAGCTCGCGCCTCACCTCGCCGCCGGCGACGTGTGCTTCGACATGTTCGCGCAGAAGCAACGCGACGCGGTCGCACAGTCGATCGAGGACGCGAGCATCGAGTGGAAGCTCGGCGAGGCGCCTGCGGTCCGCATCGCGCGGCTGACGATCCCGGCCACCGCGCTCGACACCCCGGCGACCAACGCCGTCGAGGCCACCTGCGATGCGCTGTCGTTCAACCCGTGGAACAGCGCTCCCGACTACCGTCCCCTCGGCAACGTCAATCGCTCGCGCAAGCACGCGTACGAGGCGAGCCGCCAGATGCGTGGCGCGACCGGCGAGCCTCGATCGATCCCCTAGTCAGGTTCGATGTCGTCGGCCTCGCGATGGTGCGGCCACACGCACGGCGGCCACATTGACGCGCGCAGCGGACCCCACGAATCCCGACGCTCGGTTACGCGTTGTCGATGAAGTAGTAGGCCTGACGTTCGGAATGGACGACGCGTACCCGACCGTGGCGTGGGCACAGCCGAAGGGCTTCCCGCGTACTTCAACGCGTTCACGCGCATTCGCGGCAAGCGCCGCGTTGCCGTCACCGCCGGTCAGATCGACAGCGGCGAGATCATCGAGGCGAAGTGACGCGCGGATCCTGCGCGCCGGATCGATTTCGTCTCCCGGATGCGAACGGCGCCGGTCGCCAGCTCGAAGACAGTCACCGACTTGCTGTGGTAGCTGCCTTCACTCGCCGCTGCGACGAGGCCGCGACGTACCGAGAGGGCGATGATCGCCCCAGGCAGCCGGAACGGATCTCCACCGATCTTCATCGTGGTTCGTACGACAACGAATAGTCGCCGCCCTGACGCGCGCAGCGGATCCCACGAATGTCGACGCTCGGTTACGCGTTGTCGATGAAGTAGTAGGCCTGACGTTCGGAATGGACGACGCGTTCGAACGACGTGCGAGACTCGTGGGGTGATCCCGAACCGTGTGTTCGTCTGCCTGGTCGCGTGCGCGCGCCCGGTAGCGGTGCCGAATCTCGAGCGCGATCTCGATCTCGAGAGCCGGCGGCCGGCTGACGCGGGCGTTGTCGATGGCGCAACCGTCGATCTCCTCGACGCGCCGTCCGTGCGCTTCACGTCGAACGCGCCCGTACGCGCCGACGCATCGGCGGCATCGGCGCGGATCGGTATCGTCGGACGCGACGGACGCGCGAAGGCGGTCGAGGCGAAACCACCGAGTGAGGGCTGCCCGAAGCGCTGGATCCGCATCGAGCCGCGCGGCTGGGTGTGCGAGGTAAACCTCGTCGCGTCGACCGAACCACCGACCACGGCAACCCCCGTCGGTCTCGACGACGACACCCAGCCCGCGCTCGTCGGGTATGGATCGGTGCGCGGTCACAGCGGCGCCTGGATCTACGACGATGTGGCGGATGCGGATGCGAACGGGGGCCATGCTCCGCCGGGCGCGATGCAGGTGCGAGCAATCGGAGAGCAGCGCATCAGGGGGCTTCGCTACCTGCAGCTCGGCGATGGCTCGTTGATCGAGCCGCACGCCGTCGCCCCGTCGTCCCCGTCGAGCTTTCACGGCACGGTTGTCGAGGGCGGCAAGCTCGAGGTCGCGTGGACGCGGCGAGCCGCAGGGGTCTCCGCGAAGCCGGGGAGCAGGGCGACGCGAACCCTGCCAGCCCGCGTGCAGGTCGCGATCCGCGAGAGCTCGGCGGACCGGCGCTTCGTCCGGATCGGCGAGTCCGAGTGGGTCGCGCGCACCGAGCTCCGCATTCCCGTACCGGCGGAGGCATTGCCCCCCAACGTCGGCGAGAGCGAGCGCTGGTTCGACGTCGATCTCGACGATCAGCTGCTCGTCGCGTACGAGGGCTTGCGCCCGGTCTACGCGACGCTCGTGTCGACCGGACGACCCGCGCACGCGACGCCGCCCGCGCTCGGGCGCGTCGTCGTGAAGCACCGCACCACGACGATGATCAACTCCACCGCCGACGAGTCGTACTCGGTGGCCGACGTCCCGTGGACGATGTTCTACGAGCACACGCTCGCCCTGCACGGCACGTACTGGCACGACGCGTTCGGAACCGTTCGTAGCCACGGTTGCGTCAACCTCGCGCCACGCGATGCGCGCATCCTCTTCGACTGGTCGGAGCCGGTGGTGCCACCCGGCTGGAACGCGGTGTACACGACGCCGTCGATCGGCCCCAAAGGCTCTCTCGTTCACATCCACCGGTGAGCAACGCCTTCGCGAGCGATCCGTTAATGCCCGCCGAGTTTCTGGGCGATCGCGACGAGCAGGTCATCCGTGGCGAGCAGCACGCCGCCGCCTTGACCCGCCGCGGGCGGCATCGCGCGAGCATCGAGATCACGTCGGGCGATCGGCCTGCGCGAGCGGTGGCTCCCTCTCGTCGACGCTGAATGCCTCGTCCTGTTTCGGCCTTGCCGGCGGTATCACTATCAGAGCCTCGTCATCGGCGAAGCACCGGTGACCCTGGAGCTCACGGCGAGCGCGTGGCAGCGCTCGATCGACGACGTCGTCGTCCGAAGCACGGTCGGGGTCGACGTCACCAATGCCCACGTCACGATCGGCCCGGGTCGCGTCGCGTCGCGTCGGGCGCTCTACCCGACGTGGTCAAGGCGACGGCGACGGGTGACGAGCTTCAACTTTGGGAGGAGAAGCACGAGCACCTGTCGTCCGAGCTCGCCGCGCTGGTCAAGCCAGGAGACCTCGGCTTCACGGTGCCACGTGTTCCGAACAGCATCCGTCTGCGTGATCGCCATCCCGAGTGGGCCCGACGACAAGTCGGTGGCGATCGCAGCGCCGCCATGGCCTGGGTTCGACTGACGGCTGCTGCTCGAAAGGTCATGACGTGGGCTGAGTCTTGCCTAACCATCGAGAACAAAGGCGAATTTCAAGATTCATCCTCCGAGTCGAGGTTGCTAGCCAATAAGAGACAATATATAGTCTCTTAGGTGCCTCCAATGCTCGGAAGAGAGCACATATTGTCTCTTGATGCCTTCTCGCCCGCGGATGTCTCACGAGGGTTGGCCGATCGCGCTCGACAACGAAGGCTCGATGAGAACCTTACGCAACCCGGCCTTGCAGCCCGCGCCGGCGTAACTGTCGCCAGCCTCCGTCGGTTCGAACGGACAGGAGCCGTGTCCGTGGAGAACCTGATCCGCATCGCGCTCGTGCTGGGTGCGGCACCGGAATTCAGCCAGCTGTTCCCTCCACGCGAGACAAGGTCCCTAGACGAGATCATCGCCATACCTAAAAAGCGCCAACGAGGCACGCGGAGGTGAAGACGGCGAAGACGAGGCCAGCGAAGACGAAGCCAGCGAAGTCGAAGCCAGCGAAGACGGTGCCTAAACCCTTTCAACAGGTCCGCCTTCTCAGCGTCGACCTGGAGATCGGCGGGGCCTTCCATCCCGTCGGCCGACTCGCTCTGCAAGACCGGAGAATCCTCTTCGAGTACGCGCCCGCGTTCATCGAACGTGGTCTCCAGATCTCGCCATTTCACCTACCTCTCATGAAGGAGGTCGTTCGTGGCGACCCGGCGATCTTCGATGGGCTCATGGGTGTCTTCTACGACAGCCTGCCGGACGGCTGGGGCCGCCTTCTGCTCGATCGTAGGCTTGCGCAACTGGGGATACTTCCCGGATCGCTCACGCCGCTGGACCGGCTTGCATACGTCGGCGAGCGTGGTGCGGGCGCCCTGCGTTACCGTCCCGAGCACGAACGCAAGCCAGGAACCGCCACGATCGATCTAGACGCCCTCGCAGAAGAAGCGCGGAGTGTTCTGGAAGGCGAGTCCGCCGAGGTACTCGATACACTCGTCGATCTGGGCGGCGCGTCGGGTGGCGCGCGTCCCAAGATCCTCGTCGCATCCAGTGCTGACCGAAAGCGGTTGGTCGCAGGCAGTGAAGCGTTGCGCAGCGGCTATAGCCACTGGCTCGTCAAGTTCCACTCCTCGACCGACCCCTCCGACGTAGGCGCGATCGAGCATGCGTACTCCCAAATGGCCCGTGCGGCTGGGATCGACATGACCCCAACACATCTCTTCCCCGCCAAGTCGGGCGCCGGCTACTTCGGGACGGAGCGCTTCGACCGCCGGGGCAACGCGCGCGTCCATGTTCACAGCGCGTGCGGCCTCCTCAATGCAGACTTTCGGATCCCGAGCATGGGCTACGTCTCGCTACTCAAGGCGACACGTGCACTCACCAGGAATCAGCTCGAGGTCGACCGGATGTTCCGCAGGATGGTGTTCAACGTGTTCGCGAGGAACCGCGACGACCACACCAAGAACCACGCATTCATTCTCGAGGAGGATGGAACGTGGCACAGCTCGCCGGCGTTCGATCTGACGTTCTCTTCAGGACCGAGCGGTGAACACGCACTTGACGTTGCAGGGGAGGGCCTCGCGCCTGGCGTGGAACACATCGCCAACGTCGCTCGCTTGTCCGGCGTCCATACTGACATCGTACGAACGTGTGTCGATCAAGTGAAGGACGCCGTGGATCGCTGGCCCGTGCACGCGTCCGCAAGCGGCGTGTCGAAAAAGACGTCAGGAGTCATCGATGTCCAACTCAATGGCCCTCGAAGACCTCTTCGGCCACCGACGGCGACCACCAAGCGAAACGTAGCCCAGCGCCGGTGATCTGCGTGTTGATGTTCAGACCATCTGCGCGGGTTCCAGCGACGTGACACGTAGGTCAGCGTTCTCCAGTGACTACCAGGATCGCAATCGCGAGTTGAAAGAATGCTTCGCGCGCACTGCAGACGATCGGCTCGCCGCGATCACGAAGACGGACAGCGTGTGGAGCACGTGGTCGTTCGCACCGAACACGCCCCCGCGCTCGGCGCCGAGTGCCGTCTCGGCGACGCGGGACCGTCGACGTGTGCTTCTGCAGCGCCGACAACGTGCTCGTGCAGGTGACGGGAGAAGGAATTCGAACCCTCGACGTGAACCTTGGCAAGGTGACGTCGACCTCGTGATCCTCGACGGTGCGCGAGGTTGAAAGTGCACGACGATGCAGCTCGGAGCATGCGAGTGGTGTGACATGGTGGGGAGTCATTTCGCGTTCTTGCGCATCGTCGCCAGGCACGCGATCGGAGTAACTCGGACGCCATGAGACGTGTCCACCGTGAAGGCTCACGACAGGCGATGGCGGAACCACCTTGAAGGCCGAGCAGATCGATCGCATCACCGACGGTCTCTACTGGCGACCGCGGTGGGGCGAGGTGATTCGCGGCCCGGCATGGGGCACGTTTCTCGGCGCGTTACATGTCGAGAAGCTCGGTGGCATGACTCGAATCGAGCGCGAAGCTGGCTGCGCTCGGGTGATTGCGCTTTCGTCGGGTGGCGCCTACCTCCAGACGACGCTCGAGCCAACGGACGCAGTCCCCGCAGCGTTGGTGCGGTTCCTCGAACCAGTGTGCCGCCCGTGAGGACACGGCAGGGCTGGGAGTTCGCTCAGCGCAAGGCGAGAGCTCGCTCCCATTGGGCGCGAAGCTCCAGCGTGTCGATCCATTTCTCGAGATAGGCGCGATCCAAAGCCTCGCCGCGCAGGCGAAGAATCCCGGCGACATCGGCAAGTTGTCGCTCCGAGCTGCCTTCCTTCGCCCATTCGAGCTTCGCGATGATCGTGTCCTCGGCTGACGCCGTCGGCACGTCGTTATCGGCGACGCGCTGCACGGATCTACGCGAGAGCTCCTCGATCGAGAAGGGACGGTCTTTGCGGATCACGAGATCGACCTTCCAGGCGCTGTTCATGTCGATGATGTTGAACATCGAGCGCGCGCGAAGAGCGTCGCGAGCCACGTCGGGGTCGACATAGAACGCATCCATGTCGATGCTCGCT
>JANNBP010000198.1:0-12568 GCA_031385555.1 Deltaproteobacteria bacterium
CGTGATCGCCGTGCCTGGCGTCTCCAGTGTGAGCTCCAGCGTGATGCTTCTTCTCGCGGGGGCGCGTGATCGCCGTGCCTAGCGTCTCCAGTGGATGGTCTTCTTCGCATAGGGCACGTGATCGCCGTGCCTAGCGTCTCCAGTGTGAGCTCCAGCGTGATGGTCTTCTTCTCGCGGGGCACGTGATCGCCGTGCCTGGCGCCTCCAGTGTGAGCTCCAGCGTGATGGTCTTCTTCGACAGCGACGCGTAGGCAGCAGCCGGAGCCGCGCGCCTTCGAGCTCGCGGGCTTCCACTTGCGCTCGGCGAGTGCCATCGCCGATCGCAGCTCGGCGATGGGCTCTCCGGGTCGAGCGTCAGATATCGAGGTTGCGCACGTTGAGTGCGTTCTCTTCGATGAACTCGCGACGCGGCTCGACCAGATCACCCATCAGCTTGGTGAAGATGCCGTCTGCCTCGACCATCTCGTCGATGTTCACGCGAAGCAGGTTTCGCTTCGTCGGATCCATCGTGGTCTCCCACAACTGCTCCGCGTTCATCTCGCCGAGACCCTTGTACCGTTGGATCTGGAGGCCCTTGCGACCGAGCTCCTCGATCACCGTGGCGATCTGATTCCAGTCCGCGATCGCGCGCGGGTCATCGTCCGCGTGCGTGAGGACGATCGGACTCGCGAGCTGACCACGCAGCTCGGCGCTGACCCGGCGGAGCTCGACGAACTCGGCGCTGCGCAGCAGATCGGCGCTGATCGTGGTGTGGCGACGCACGCCGTGCGAGCCGGCGCCGAAGCGCATCTCCCAGGTGCCGTGCTCGGAGTCTTGTTTGTAGTCGCCGGCGGCCTGACCGAGATCGCCGTGGACCTTGCTGACGTCCGCCATCACCTTGGCCTCGATCAGCTCGAGCTTCTCTTTGTTCTTGAGGTCGTCCTCGGTGAGCCCCGCATCCGCGAACGCCGCGAGGATGCGCCCGTCACCCCGCTTGTCGAGCTGCGCGCGGAGCTTGCGCGTCGAGTTGATGCGCTTGACGATCGCGCCGAGCTCGTCCCCGGTGAGCGATGCGTTGGTGCCACCCGAGGTCAGCGTGGTCTCCCTGCAGACGACGTCGAGCAGGAAGTCTTCGAGCGCTTGCTCGTTCTTCAGGTAGAGCTCGGTCTTGCCCTTCTTGACCTTGTAGAGCGGCGGCTGCGCGATGAACACGTGGCCTTGCAGGAACAGCTCGGTGAAGTGGCGGAAGAAGAACGTCAGCAGCAACGTGCGGATGTGGGATCCGTCCACATCGGCGTCGGTCATGATGATGATCTTGTGATAGCGGAGGTCGGTCAGCTTCTTGTCGTCGCCGACGCCGGTGCCGAGCGCCTTGATCAGCGTGGCTAGCTCCTGCGACGTCAGCATGCGATCGAAGCGCACCTTCTCGACGTTCAAGATCTTGCCGCGCAGCGGAAGGATCGCCTGGAACTCGCGGCTGCGGCCCTGCTTCGCGGAGCCACCTGCGGACTCGCCCTCGACGATGAACAGCTCGCACTTCGATGGATCGTCGTCCTGACAGTCGGCGAGCTTGCCGGGGAGCGACGAGTCCGCGAGCGCGCCCTTGCGCTGCACCATCTCGCGCGCCTTGCGGGCCGCTTCACGCGCCTGCGAGGCGAGCTGCGCCTTCGCGATGATCGTCCGCGATTCCTTGGGGTGCTGCTCGAGGTATTCGGTGAGCTTCGCGCCGACGACCGCGCCGACGGCGGTGCCGACCTCCGACGACACCAGCTTGTCCTTCGCCTGGTTCGAGTACTTCGGATCGCTGCACTTCACCGAGATCACCGCGGTGAGGCCTTCGCGGAGGTCGTCGCCCGAGAGGCCCGCGCCCTTGGAGTCCTTGAGCAGCTTGAACTCGGTGGCGTAGTTGTTGATCGTGCGCGTCAGGGCCTGGCGGAACCCCGAGGCATGCGTGCCTCCGTCGCGGTTCTTGATCGTGTTGGTGAAGCACGTGAGCAGCTCGCTGTACGTGTCGTTCCACTGCATCGCGATGTCGACGGTGATGCCCTCGTGCTCGGCCGAGAACGCGACGACCTCGGAGATCGGGCTCTTGTTCGTGTTGAGGTCGGCGACGTACGTGGCGATGCCGCCCTCGAACTTGTATTCGACCTTCTTATCCGTACGCTCGTCGTGGATGACGATCAGCAACCCACTGTTGAGGTACGCGAGCTCGCGCAGCTTGGTGGCGAGCTGATCGAACGAGAACTCGAGGACGTTCTTGAAGATCGTCGGGTCAGGATGAAACGTGACCTTGGTGCCGCGCCGATCGGTGACGCCGGTCTGCTTGAGGTCCGTGGTGGGAACACCCTCGGAGTACTCCTGGTAGAACACCTTGCCACCGCGGCGGATCTCGAGCTTGAGCCAGTCCGACAGCGCGTTGACGGCGGACACGCCGACGCCGTGGAGACCACCCGAGACCTTGTAGCCACCGCCGCCGAACTTGCCACCGGCGTGGAGCTGGGTCATCACGAGCTCGGCTGCAGGTCGCCCCTCGGTGGGGTGCATCTCGGTGGGGATGCCGCGACCGTTGTCTTCGACGGTGACCGAGTTGTCGTAGTGGATGATGACATCGATGCGGGTGGCGTGGCCGGCGAGGTGCTCGTCGACCGAGTTGTCGACGACCTCGTGCACGAGGTGATGCAGGCCGGAGCCGTCATCGGTGTCACCGATGTACATGCCGGGACGCTTGCGCACACCCTCGAGACCCTTGAGGACACCGATCGATCCGGCGTCGTAATCGCCCCCGTCGTTGGAGGTCGAATGCTTTGGTTCTACGGTGGGATCAGCCATGCGAGTCGCGCCCGAAACGGAGCGTTTCTAGGTACCACACGCCCACGTACGAAAGAAGCGATCCACGACTGTTTATAGCTGCCGTACGCTCTGAGAACTACTGCGAAATCCGGCCATTTTGGATCCTGAAGTCAGCGCGATCTTCGCGCACCAAAACATGCTGCCCATCCGTGGTCGTGATGAAGCACTGCCCCGCGAGCTTCGCGAGGTGCTCGAACAAGAATTCGTTGCGCGCTTGATCGAGCTCCGAGGAGACATCGTCGAGCAACAGGATCGGCAGATCACCGTGCGTGCGACCTAGCAGCGCGAGCTCTGCGGTCTTCCATGCGAGCATGATCGCGCGCAGCTGACCTTGCGAGGCGAAGGCCCCAGCCTCGTGACCGTCGAGCTCGAGCACGATGTCGTCGCGGTGAGGCCCGACCTGCGTCGCCGAGGTGGCGAAATCTTTCATCCGCGCGGCGGCGAGCTGCTCGAGCATCTGCGCGACGGTGGAGCACGCTAGTTTTTGCTGGTAGCGCAGGCCGGCGACCCTCGGCGTCCGCGTGATCGCGGCGAACGCGGCGCGGAACTCGGGCGCGAGCTGCGCGACGTAGTTCGTCCGTGCGTCGATCACCGCCATCGCGAGCCCGGCGAGCTGCGCGTCGTAGACCGCGAGGAGATCGTCGAGCTGCCGCATCGGCATCATCGGCTTGCCGTCCGCACCTGCCCGCTTGAGCACGGCGTTGCGCGTTCGCACGACCTTGTCGTAGTCGGCCGCGATGCCGAGGTACTCCGGTGAGTGCGTGAACACGCTGCGATCGAGGAATCGTCGACGGTCTCCAGGAGACCCTCGAGGAAGGGCGAGGTCCTCCGGTGTGAACACGACAACGTTGAAGGCCCCGAAGTAGCGAGCCAGTGGCCTCACCGCCTTGCCGTCGAGCCGCACCTGCTTGCGCGCGTCCATCGCCAGCTCGACCTCGTAGACCCGCAGCAGATCATCCTTGAGAACGCGTGCACCGAGCTTCGCCTCGGACCTACCAAATCCGACGAGGTCGGTCAGCTTCGACGTACGGAACGAGCGCAGCGTCGAGACGACGAAGATGGCCTCGAGCAGGTTGGTCTTGCCCTGCCCGTTGTCGCCCACGAACACGTTGAAGCGATCACGTGGCTGCAGCACCAGCGGCTCGAGATTGCGCATGCCTTCCGCGACGAGCGCCTCGATGCGCACGAGGTCCGAGCCTAGGTCCGGTGCCGAACAGAGAACGTCGACGTTGACCTGACCTGACCCCTGACCGCTACCTCCACTGCCCTCGACGCATGTGGTCGACAACGGGCTGCGCTATCGCCTCGCAGCATCGCCGAATCCAAGCGACGGCTGTTCAACGTACGAACACGCTGCAGCGATGTTGGACGCGATGAGGGTCCTTGTACGCAGCAGCTCGTCGCGATGACAAGGTCAACGAGCACGGTGGCGTTGATGTTCGGGTTCACGTCGAGGTTTACGTCAACGCTGCTGGATGGGTGCAGCGAAGTTAGGTTCGCAGCGAAGCTAGATCCGCATCGGCATGACGACACCGAGATAGTCGTCACCGGTCAGCGGCTTGATGAGCCCTGGGTCGAGCTCACCACCGAGCGAGATCGTGATCTGGTCGCTCGACATCTGGGTCAGCAGCTCGACGACATACTTCGGGTTGAAGCCGATCGCGATCGCGTCGCCGTTGTACTCGGCCTCCATCTCCTCGCGGACCTCGCCGAGGTCGGGGTTATCCGACGTGATGGTGACGCCGTCCTTCGTCGCGGAGACCTTCACACCTCGCGTCTCCGACGACATCAGCTGGGCACGGCGAAGGGCATCGATGAACCGCGAGCGATCTACCGTGATGACCTTCTTGTGGTCCTTCGGAATCACCTGGTCGTACGGCGGGAACTGCGCGTCGATCAGCTTGACGGCGATCGCGATGTCGTCCTGTACGAGGAACAGGTGCGGTGTCTTGATGGCGAGCTTGCACTGCGGTCCCGAATCGAGCACGCGGCGGAGCTCCATCAGGCCCTTCTTCGGGATGATCACGCCCGACGTGAGCTTGGGTCCGTCGAACACGCGCTCGACCTTGCTCAACCGATGACCGTCCGTCGACACCATGCGGCTCTTGTGGCCATCGCTCTCGAAGTACACGCCGTTGAGGTGGAACCTCGTCTCGTCGTTGCAGACCGAGAACAGGGTTCGCTCGATCATCTCGCGGAGCACCGAGCTCTCGATCTGCGAGTACTGCGCTTCGCGGTGGTCTGGAACCTTCGGGAAATCCCGGTCCGGCATGCCGACGATTTTGTACGTGACCTTGCCGCTCTTGATTTCAGCCCAGTGGTTGTCCGTTTTCTTGAGCGTGATCTCGTCACCGGGTGCATTCGCGACGAGCTCGTAGAGATTCTTCGCTCCGAGCGTGAGCCCGCCTTCGCCGGTGTTCGTGCTCTTGAGCTCTGCCGTCAGCGAGACGTTGAGGTCCGTGGCTGCGACGAGGATCTGGTTCTTGCCCTGTGTTCGAAGCAACACGTTCGCGAGCATCGGCATCGTGCTCTTGCGATCGGCGATGCCCTGCGCGAGACGGAGGCCTCGAAGGAACTCGTTCTTTGCAATTCTGAACTCCATGGGACCCTCTCGCTTCTCGGTCTTCGTGCTTCTCTGATCTCTTTAAAGAATTAGATCTCTTTAGAAGTAGAGATCAGTAGGACCTGTGGACACTGTGGATAGCTTCATAACTCGAAGCTATGACATCGAAAAAGGATCGTGTAGCAGGATGTGTGACCTGCGACTCGTTTGGTGGACGGCATGCTCCAAAGCTGTGGACAATCCGAGAGGTGGATCCTGTCCACGGACAGATCACAGGTGGGAGCACAGGGAAGTCCACAGCGGGAGTGCGCGCGGGAGTCATCGGAGGATCATCCCTTCGATGGCGTGGATCTCGGACCGCAGGGACGCGTCGTCCTTGAGTCGCTCGATGATCTTTTGAACGGCCGAGATCACGGTCGTGTGGTGCTTGCCGCCGAACGCGCGCGCGAGGTCGGGGTACGAATCCTTGGTGTGGTGACGCGACAGGTACATCGCGACCGCGCGCGGGGTGGCGACCGACTTGTGGCGGCGCTCCGACTTGATGTCGCTGCTCTTCAGACCGTAGTAGCTCGCGACAGACTTGATGATCGAGTCGACGGTGATGATCTCGCGGGGGCGCGTGATCGCCGCGCCTAGCGTCTCCTGTGCGAACTCCAGCGTGATGGTCTTCTTCGACAGCGACGCGTAGGCAGCGAGCCGGATCAGCGCGCCTTCGAGCTCGCGGACGTTCGACTTGATCGCCGACGCGATGTAGAGCGCGACGTCGTCGGGGAGGTGCACGGCTTCGACGGCAGCCTTCTTGCGAAGGATCGCGATGCGCACCTCGAGCTCGGGCGGCTCGATATCGGCGAGCAGGCCCCACGCGAACCGCGTGCGAAGGCGATCGGCGATGTCGGAGATCTCGTGTGGCTTGCGGTCCGCGGTCAGCACGATCTGCTTGTGGTTCTCGTGGAGCGCGTTGAACGTGTGGAAGAACTCGTCCTGCGTGCCTTCCTTACCGGCGAGGAACTGCACGTCGTCGACGAGCAGCACGTCGATGCCCTCGCGGTAGTTGCGACGGAACTGGTGCATCTGCTTCGTCTGCACCGCGTAGACGTACTCGTTCATGAAGCGCTCGCTCGACATGTAGACGATGCGCGCGCCTGGACGGAGCCGGAGGTGAGCGTGACCGATCGCGTGGAGCAAGTGCGTCTTGCCGAGGCCGACGCCACCGCACACGAACACCGGGTTGTATTTCGGCGGATAGCTCGACGCGGCGGCCTGCGACGCAGCGAACGCGAGCTGGTTCGACGGACCGGCGACGAACGTATCGAACGTGTAGCGAGGGTTGAGCGTCGCGTTTTCGGGGGCCGGGATCGCGCGATCGACTTCGGCCGGGATCGCGAGATCACCCGAGGCCTCCGCACGCATCGACCGGACGTTCTCGATGCGATGAGCCGGGGGTTCGGAGCGAAGCGTGGCCGGTGCGATCACCGGGCGTTCATTGGTGTCTGGTTCGAACTCGACCCGGACGGAGTGGCCAAGACCCTGGATCTCCTCGAGCAGGGCTCCAAGAAAGTTCGATTCGAACCAGACGCGAACGTAACTATTCGGAGCGCGGAGCCGAAGAATCGAGCCGTCGAACGAGGTCAGCTCGATGGGCCGAAGCCACATGTCGTAGTTCTGCGGTGACACCCGCGAGCGGAGGCGATCCACCGCTTCATCCCAGATCATCTGTTCGGTCATTTGTCCTGCGATATCGTTCTATTGGGCGACGTTGTTCACAGACGA
This sequence comes from Deltaproteobacteria bacterium, assembly GCA_031385555.1. GTDB lineage: Bacteria > Myxococcota_A > Polyangia > Haliangiales > Haliangiaceae > JABFXX01. Next base: position 7,163 of record JANNBP010000198.1, read on the forward strand.
CGGCATGAGCTATCCAGAGGTTATCCACAGACCGTTCTGGACGATCTCTGGCACCTCGTGATGATCCAACAGGATCAACCAACCCGGCGAAACCTGAGGTTGGTAACAGATGCCGTTTTGGGGTTTCAAGCGCAAAACGGAGCTTAGTGAAATCCGGAACTTCGTCGATGTCCGGAGTGGCGATGGCGGGAGAGACCTAGACCCGAACCTTGACGGGCTGCGGGCAGTCGAGTATCGATGCGCTCCCTCGAAGAGCCGCCTCTTTAGGCGCAGCAAGAAGACAAATGTCGAAGCGCACGTACCAGCCCCACAACAAGAGCCGCAAGCGCACCCATGGCTTCCGTGCGCGCAAGAAGACCCGCGGTGGTCGCGAAGTGCTTCGTCGCCGCCGTGCCAAGGGCCGCAAGCGTATCTCCGTGACGACCGCGAAGAAGTGATCGCACGGCCACGTGCAATCACGAAGGACATGCGGCTGCGACAACGTGTCGACTACGTCGCGGTCCAGAGCGGTGGTCTCAAGCTGCATGGCCGGCACGTCCTCGCGATGGCACGCCGCCGCGACCAACCCGAACAGGTGGCCAATGTCCGTACAACGGACCGACCTGGCGAAGCGCTGCCAAGCGAATTGCCAGGGAGGCTCGGAATCACGGTCACGAAGAAGGTCGGCAATGCCGTCGTGCGCAACCACATCAAACGCAGGATTCGCGAGTGGATGCGCGTCAACGGATGGGTGCCTCGTGGATGGGATGTCGTCGTGGTTGCCAAGGATAGCGCCGCGGTGCAGCTTCACCCCGAAGACTTCGCACCGGACTTGACGAAGATTCTCCGGAACCTCACATGACACTTCACCGAATTGCTACCGAGCTCGTGCTGTTGCCGGTGAAGTTCTATCGCCGCGTGTTGTCGCCGATGAAGCGCACGCCGAGCTGTCGCTACTTGCCGACGTGCTCGGAGTACGCGATCGAAGCCGTGCAGACGCGCGGCGTGTTCGTTGGAACGGGCCTCGCCGTGTGGCGCGTGCTGCGCTGCAATCCACTGTTTCACGCGGGCCATGATCCGGTTCCGCGCCGTCTGTGTTCACACGGGGAGCCGCACTAAATGCAGGGTCAAGGAAAGCGCCTCGTACTGGCGGTCGCGCTCGCACTGGGCGTGATGCTGGTGTGGCAGATGATCTTCCCGAGCAAGCCGGACGAGGTGCCTCCGGGTGCCGGAAGCGGCAGCGTCGGTAGTGGCGGTGCGATCGTGAATCCCGGTGCGCCGGTCGCGGCGACGTCGCGGGTGATGTACTGCAAGGCCGAGCCGGGTGCAGCTGCACCGACGCTGACGCCAAACGTCCCCGACGAGGTCATCACGCGGACCTTCCCGGGCAAGATGACCGCGAAGTTCTCGAGCAACGGCGGCACGCTCGTCGGCTGGCAGCTCAACGATCCTCGCTACGAGAAGGATTCGATGAAGGGCGAGCTGATGGCCAAGCAAGCCGGCTCGTTCGCGGTCGGCTTCTGGGCGGGCTCGAAGAGGTGCCTGCCCGAGCGCACCACCTGGACGCTCGATAGGACACGCAGCAACGAGACCACCGTCGTGTATTCGCTCGAGTACGACGGCATGAAGCTGACGAAGGTCTTCACGATCGTCCCCGAAGCCTTCGTGCTGCGGATGAACCTCGAGATGACGATCACCAATACCGGCACCGAGCCTATCTCGCAGAACCTGGTGATCACGAACTACGCGTTCCAGGATCCGACAGCGAGCACCGAGGGTGGCATGCAGGTGTCGCCGCGGATCTGGCACAGCGCCACGATGCGCGACGGCGAAGTTCTCCAGACGTCGCTCAAGGAGCTGCTCGACAAGGAGAAGCCGGGCGCACTTGCCGAGCCGCGCTTCGAACCGAACATCACGTGGACGGGCTGGGAGCATCCGTACCTGATGGCCGTGACCGCGCCGCGGCGGCTGTCGCCGCTGGAGCTGGTCGCGAAGCACACGTATCCGGTCGAGCCGTACGGCTTGATGCGCACCGATATCGAGCACCCGCAGGGCGACAAGTTTGCGGTCGGAACCTCGACGGTGAAGCGCGAAGTGATCGCGTACCTCGGACCGAAGAACTACTACCAGCTGACCGACGCCGATGCGATTGCCGACACGGAGCAGTGGGAGTCGCACTTCAGCAAGGCGATCGATCTCGGCTGGTTCGCGTTCATCGGCCGGCCGCTGATGTGGCTGCTGTTCAAGTTCCAGAGCGTCGTCGTCAACTGGGGCATCGCCATCATCCTGCTGACATTCCTCGTCAAGGGCCTGACGCTGTTCTGGACCACGAAGTCGATGCGGTCGATGAAGCAGATGGCTGCCCTCGCTCCGCAGATGAAGGCGCTGCAGGAGAAGTACAAGAATGACAAGCAGCGCATCCAGGCGGAAACAATGGCGCTGTACAAGCAGTACAACGTCAACCCGATCGCCGGTTGCTTGCCGATCGTGCTGCAGATGCCGGTGTGGATCGCGCTCTACCGCATGCTGTCGAACGCGGGCGAGCTCTACCAGCAGCCGTTCATCCCGGGCTGGATCGACGACCTCACGAACACCGACCCGTTTCACATCTTGCCGGTCGTGTTGATCATCACGATGTTCGTGCAGGCGCGCCTGACGCCGCAGACCGGTGACTCGCGCCAGCAGAAGTTCCTCCAGTACGGCATGCCGCTGATGTTCGGCGTGATGTCGTTCTTCTTCCCGGCGGGTCTGACGGTCTACATCTTCACGAACACCTGCCTGAGTGCGCTGCACTCGATCTACATGAACAAGTACGACAAGAAGTCCCTCGAGATCATGGCCCGGATGAAGAAGGCCAACGAGGACGCGGCTGCGAAGGCCGCGGGTCCGGTGAAAAAGGAACCGGCGAAGAAAGTGCTCGATGTCGATGCGGATGACGATGACAACGGCTCGGAGAGCACGCCGTCGTCGCCCAAGTCGATGTCAAAACCGCGCCCGAGCGGCAACAAGAAGAAAAAGCGCCGGCGCTAAGGTTTGGAGGAACAGTGAGCGAAACCGCGATTGCAGAGCGTGAAGATCTGGCCGAGAAGGCCAGCGAGTTCTTGTTGGGTGTGCTCGAGCGGATGGGGATCTCCGCCGACATCGATATCAAGGACGACAAAGACAAGACCACCCTCGAGATCCAGACCAAGGACACCGAGCTGGTGATCGGCCGGCGCGGCGTCGTGATGGACGCGCTCCAGCACCTGGTCAACAAGGTGATCTATCGGGATCGCCCAGCGGGTGATCGCGACAAGGAGAAGACCAAGCCGCTCGTCGTCGACGCCGGCGGCTTCCGCGACAAGCAGGTCGAACGGCTGCGTGGTATCGCGCAACGGATGGGCGAGAAGGCGCTGGAGACGAAGCAGATCGTCCCGCTGCAGCCAATGACGCCGCATGATCGCCGCATCGTCCACATGGCGATCGCCGAGATGCCGGGGCTATCGAGCCGCAGTGAAGGAGAGGGCGAAGACCGCCACCTCCTGATCGTCCCGAACGTCACCGAGTGAGTGATCGGCACGCCGCATCGCATCGCGATGCTACGCGACCCGGCGAAGGCGGGCCCAGCGACGACAGTGATCGGCACGCCGCATCGCATCGCGATGCTATGCGACCCGGCGAAGGCGGGCCCAGCGACGACAGTGATCGGCACGCCGCATCGCATCGCGATGCTATGCGACCCGGCGAGGACGGGCCGAGCGACGACACGATCGCGGCGATCGCCACCGCGGCAGGACCGGGTGGTGTCGGGATCGTGCGAGTCAGCGGGCCGTGTGCAATCGCGATCGCGGCCGCAACCCTTGGAGTCGAGCCCCCTGCCCTGTCGCGTGAGGTGCGGCTCGGTTGGGTGCGAGCCGTTGATGGTTCGCGCGTCGATCAAGTGCTCGCGTTCGCGATGCGGACTCCGCACTCGTTCACGGGTGAGGATGTCGCCGAGCTGCACGGCCATGGCGGCCAGCACAACCTGAGCAAGCTGCTCGCGGCCGTCGTGGACCGAGGTGCGCGGCTCGCCGAGCCAGGCGAGTTCACGCGGCGCGCGGTGCTCAACGGGAAGCTGGATCTGCTACGGGCGGAGGCGCTGCTGTCGGTGATCTCGGCGGGTGGAGAGCGGGCGTGGCGACAGGCGCAGTTCGATCTCGAGGGCAAGCTCGGCGAGGCGGTGAGCGCGCTCGAGGATCGGGCGCTCAAGGTGCTCGCGGAGCTCGAGGGCTGGATCGATTTCCCGGAGCAGGATCTGACGAAGCAGAGCCGCGACTGGATCGGCGGCGAGATCGTCGCGGTTCGTGATCGCTGCGCGGCGCTCGCCGATTCGTTCCGTCACGGCCGTGCGGTCGCGGCGGGCATCTCGGTCGCGCTGATCGGCGCAGTCAACGTCGGAAAGTCGTCGCTGCTCAACGCGCTGGTCGGTGTCGAGCGAGCCCTGGTCGCACCGTCGCCGGGCACGACCCGGGACTGGCTCGAGGTCCAGACGATGTGGGACGGAGTCGCGGTGACGCTTGTCGACACGGCGGGACTGCGCGATGCGCCGGATCCGATCGAGCAGCGCGGGATCGCCCTCGGCGAAGCGCGGGTCGCCGCGGCGGACGTCGTGGTGGTGGTCAACGATGGCGAGTCGCCGTGGAACGATGGCTCGCAGTTCGGTGGCCGCGAGCTCCTGGTCCGTAGCAAGGGTGATCTGGGCGGCGAGACGCGGGATGCGCTGGTGACCTCGGCGAAGACGGGCGAAGGCCTCCCTGCCCTGCGCACGCGCGTGCTCGCGATCGCGGGCGTCGCCGATCGCGAGGGTGCCGAGGCTGCCTTCATCACCACGGCGCGGCAGCATGCGCGGATGGTGGCGGCACACGCCGCGTTCGCGGCGGCGCACGAGGCGTGGACGGCGAGCCGGCCGCCAGAGATCGTGGCCATCGAGCTGCGAACCGGCTCGAACGCACTCGGCGAGCTGCGTGGCGTCGAGGTCGGCGAGCGCGTGCTCGATGAAGTGTTCGCGCGGTTCTGCATCGGCAAGTAGGTCGAGATCTCGTCGGTGACGATCCCGGGATCATTGTCACCGAGCAGGGGTGGCGAGCTGCGTGGCGTCGAGGTCGGCGAGCGCGTGCTCGATGAAGTGTTCGCGCGGTTCTGCATCGGCAAGTAGGTCGAGATCTCGTGGGTGACGATCTCGGGGTCTGATCCAAGATCAGGGCTGGCGAGATCCAAGTGTCCGGGTGGTACCAGCGTGTACGAGCGTGCGTCCGCGAAATCAGCGCCAACCGTAGCGACGGGAGCGTGCCGCGACTATGGTCGTGTACGTCGTGAACCTCGATGACGAAGCGAAGGCGGAGCTGTCCGAGCTCGCAGCGATCCATCGACTGCGGACGCCACGAGTGCTCGATGGTCGACAAGGCGTGC
>JANNBP010000306.1:0-7892 GCA_031385555.1 Deltaproteobacteria bacterium
CGAGCCACGAACCGGCCTCTGCTGGCGTGTCGGTGTATTCGAGGTCTCTCGACGGTCGCTGGACCACGATAACGGCCTGTTCCGGGCTGAACTGACACGAGGCGCGAATTGCCAGTCCTGTCTGCTTCAAAGGCGTGTTGACGAAGCGCCGAACAACAGACTTGCGTACGCCGTTGAGCTTGGCATTCGTTACCGTGACCGGCTTCGCAGCGTTCGCCTGCTGCGCCGAAAACGTTAGATCGATAACGCCATCGAATTCGGTCCCCAGACTTTTCAGGCTGGATGGATTACGTCCTGCGGTGTCCGTGGTTCCTAGGTACATCACCCAGTGCCTCACACTCTCGCGCATTTGAATCACGGAGGCGTTCTTGGTTTCGGTTTCGATCTCAGAAGCACATTTCTTCATGCTTGCGACTGCCTCGGCAGCACCCTTGGGCCACGTCTTCGCCTCGCGCGGAGCTTCGAACAACGGGGTTAGGGCACTCGCCGCCTTCGTTGCTGAATTGCTAGCTCGTTTCGGGTGGTCTTGGGCAATCGAGTCTCTCTCGACGCGAAAAAACTCGTCCATCGCATCCGATGAGCCCTGCGACCCTTCCGGCGATGGCTGAAGTTTGTTGATGCCAAGACCTCCCACTTTCTGTACCGAGGTTTCGACCGACTCGGAGAAGAACGAGACGAAGTGCTCGGCCGCGGGTATCGGGATTGGGATTCCGTGTCGGGACACCTCCACACTCGACAACAGTGCTTTCGCAACGGGTTCGAGCCGTTTCGCCACAGCTGCGCCGATGCCCGCGGTTGCGACCTCCATCGCCGCCAGTGCCAGGTCGAGTAGCCACGGGGTGATTGGCGGTACGCGCTTGAATTTGTCCACCTCGTCGCGAGCCGCTGTCACGCCCGACGTGCGCGTGAGCAGCAGCGCGGTTAACTGTTGCGTCACCTCCTGCGTTGCGGCGTCCAACGCGCGAATGGCAGGCATGTGATAATCGCGGTTCTGCTCGTTGTGCTTCTCGAGCTTGTTGTCGGCATTCTCGTCTTTTCCGTCGCGGTGACCCGACTCGCGTTGCCCCTTGGTTGCTTCCTCTTCCTCGCGACTCGGATCGCCAGGGTGGTGAGCCTCTCCGACCACCGGGACGCGGTGTCGTTCGGTCGGCGATTCAAGGACGTCGATCTCCAAAACGCTCTCGAAACGACCGGATCGCTGTGGATTGAAGTCGACCTTGAAGTGATTTGTCTCGGTGTACGGTTGCGAGCTCGAAGGCAACGACATTGGCGCATCGATGAGTCGGATCGCAGAATCTCCATTTAGACGCGCCCCGATTCGCGGACCGTGGGTGGCCTGTCCGATGTAGAAAATCGGAAACGAGCCTGTGGTTCGCCGGTCGACATCGCCCAGATTCACCGTGTGCGTGGTGGTCAGGTTCCAATGACCAGCACCCTTGGCGATCGCATCGGCACGCTTCGAACTAGTTGGGTGATGCGTACCCCCGTGCACGATGTTCGATTGGGTTTGAGCCGGTTGAGACGTTTTGGAGGAACCGGGAACAATTTCCTTTGTCACGGGAAACCAATCGTCCGAATCGCGTGGGGTTGCGCCGAAAGTTCGTCGCGTCTCCACTTTTGTGTCCGCGGCGTGTCTCGCAAACCACTCGACCGCCCAATCGTCCTAGATTCGCAGGGTTGCGTAAGGCGCGGGCGATGCAGCAGCGCCGCTCATGAACCTACGCCACGTGCTCGCGTGCTCGCTGTCTCTGACTTCGGTGGTGGTGGCGCTGTCGTGTGGTGGTGGGGCGAGTCCGAGATCGCGCGAGCTGCAGGTGATGTCGTTCGCACCCGCGGGGGTGATCGACAAGGCCGAGACCATCGTCATCCGGTTCGACGAACCGGTGGTCGACGAAGCGCTGGTCAGCAAGAGTGCCGATCAGACGCTGGTCTCGGTATCTCCCGCGTTCACATGGAAAGGCTTCTGGCAGGACCAGCGCACGCTCGTGATCGACCCGTCGGAGAAGCTGACCCCATCGACGAAGTACACGGTCGCGCTGCAAGGCGAGCTCGCGAAGCGGACGAAGAACTTCACGCTGACGTTCACCCACCGACCGATCGCGGTCGAAGGCGTGGCGGGTGCCGATCCGGAGATGATCTCGCCCGACGGAGAGTTGCCGCTCGCGTTCAACGTGCCGGTGACGGCGGTCGAGGTGGCCTCACACTGCAGGCTCGCGCGCAATGGCGGCAAGGATGACGTCGGGCTCGTCGGCATGCCCGGAGCCCCGGCGCAGAACGTCAAGGTCACCCCGGTCAAGCCGCTCGAGCGCGGCGGGGCGTACACGCTGACCTGTGAGGGGTTGACCGGTGCTGGCGGCAACCTCCCTCTTGCAACCACGTACACCCTTCCACTCGGCGTGCGGCCGGCGCTCGAAGTCACCGCTGCCACGCCCGACAGCAATGACGTTGCCGCGGATGAGGTCGCGCTGAGCTTCACGTTCTCGACGCCGGTCACGCTCGATGCGGTCCGCAAGGCGATCAAGAGCGAGCCGCCGATCGCGAACCTCGAGGCCGGCTATCTCGGCGACGAGGGCCGCGAGTATCACGTGACGACCGACCTCGACACGCAGACCAAGTACAAGATCACCGTTGCCGGCTTGACCGACACGTTCGGGCAATCGCTCGCGAAGGCGAAGACCGTCGAGTTCAAGACCGGCGATGCGCGCCCGCGGATCTCGATGGAGCGCGGCATCTTCGCGCTCGAGGCGAGTGCGAAGGGCTACCCGGTATGGACGCGCAGCATCGGCACGTACGAGGTCGAGTGTGCGCAGATCCCGAAAGATCGCCTCGTCCAGGTGCTGACGACGGACATGAACTACGACCCGTGGGGCGGCAACAACGACACCAAGGCGATCGACTGGAAGGCGATCAAGCTCCAACCAAAGACCACGCCGTTCAAGCCGACCACGAAGAACAAGTGGAAGATGGACGAGCTCGATCTCGGCAAGACGTGCTCGACGAACTCGGGTGCGCGCGGCGTGTACCTCGCGGAGGTGCGCTCCGACGAGATCACGCCCGACGCGAATCGCGGCTGGTTGAACCCGCGGCGCAATCGCGTGCTCGCGAACGTCACCGACATGGGCGTGCTGATCAAGACCGGCACGTCGAGCGGCGTGGTGTGGGTGACCTCGCTCGCGACCGGTGCGCCGATCGGCGGAGCGACCGTCACCGTGTACACGCCGCAAGGCAAGCAGGTGCACACCGGCGTGACGACCGTCGACGGGCTGGTGAAGATTCCAGGCACTTCGCTCTTGAAGAAGCAGACGGCCACCGACGAGGAGACGCCGGAGTTCGAGGACTGGGACAGCTACCGCAGCCAACGGCTGATCGCGGTGGTCGAGCACGGCAAGGACCTCGCGGTCGTCGACGGCAACTGGGCGAACGGTATCCAGCTCTGGAACTTTGGAGTGTCCGAGGATCGCCGCGGCGGCGCGACCAAGATCCGCGGTTTCATCCAGAGCGATCGCGGGCTGTATCGCCCGGGCGAGGGTGTGCACTTCAAGGGTCTCGCCCGCGAGATCAAGCAGGGTCGTGCGCCGAGCGTGCCGTCGCGCGGCAAGCCGGTCGAGATCGAAGTGCAAGACTCGCGCGGCCAGACCGTGCTGACGACGGAAGCGAAGCTGTCGGCTTTCGGTGGCTTCGCCTTCGACATGAACCTTGCCGAGGACGCCTCGGTGGGTGACTACTACGTGCGCGCGAAGGTCGCGGACCAGACGTTCCGCGAGAAGTTCTCCGTCGAGGAGTTCCGCGCGGCGACGTTCGAAGTGAAGCTCGGCAGCGCGGCCGCGAATCCGCAGCCGGGCGAGAAGCTGCGGTTCGAGCTCGCTGCGAAGTACCTGATGGGCTCGCCCGCGACCGAGGCCAGCGTCGAGTGGGGGCTGCGCAAGCGCGCGCACCGCGTCAAGTTCCAGGGCTACGACGCGTACACCTTCTCGGCGAACCCGCAGAGCTGGTGGTGGTACGAGCCGGATGACGATTACGGAGAGTTCATCGGGGATGGCACCGGCAAGACGAACGCGCAGGGTCAGCTCGTGATCGAGGCGCGCGACACCGCGAAGGCGTTCACCGGTCCGGTCGACTACATCCTGTCGGCGAACGTCACCGACAGCGCGGATCAGACGATGGGCAAGTCCGCGATCGTCACCGCGCACAAGACGCAGTTCTATCTCGGCATGCACGCGAACGAGTTCGTCCAGGCCGTCGGCATGCCGTTCGGCGTCAACCTGGTCGCGCTCGACACCGAGGGCAAGCAGCGAGGTACCAAGGCGAAGCTGACGATGACGCGCACCGTGCACTCGTGTGCATGGGAGCAGCTCGGCGCGCGCAGCTTCCAGCGCTGCGAGTCCGCACCGAAGAAGATGTTCGAGCGCGACATCCAGATCGCCGGCGCGGGCTCGCACACCGAGCGGATCTACCCGACCGAGCCGGGCGACTACGTGATCGAGGTGACCTCGAAGGACGCGCTCGGCAACGAAGTCAAAGCCGCGAGCCAGATCTGGGTGATCGGCAAGGGCGAGGCGTTCTGGAGTGGCGACGAAGGCGCGCGGATGACGCTGGTCGCCGGCAAGCCGAGCTACGACGTCGGCGACACGGCGCGGCTCGTCGCGCAGACGAACCTGACCAAGCCGACCGCGCTGATCACCGTCGAGCGCGACGGCATCATCGATGCGCAGGTAAAGCAGCTGAATTCGGCGAGCGAAGGCATCGAGATCAAGATCGCCGATGCGTGGGCACCGAACGTCTACGCCGGCGTCACGCTCGTGCAGGGTCGCCAGGGCACGGGTGACAAGAACCGCCCGCAGTTCAAGATGGGCCTCGTCGAGCTCAAGGTCGCGAGCACGCACAAGGAACTTCAAGTCAACGTCGAGCTCGATCAAGCGACGGTGCGTCCCGGCGACAAGGTCTCCGGCAAGATCGTGGTGACCAAGGGCGGCAAGCCGGTGAAGGCCGAGGTCTCGCTGTCGGCCGCCGACGAGGGCGTGCTGCAGCTGATCAGCTACGCGACCCCGAACCCGATGAAGACGTTCTATGCGTCATATGGCCTCGGCGTCGACGCCGGCACGAACTGGAATCGCGTCGCGCGGATCGCCGATCCGACGAAGGGCGACCCCGATGAAGGTGGCGACGGCGGCTCGACGCTGGGGGCGCAGCGCGTGCGTAGCAAGTTCGTGTCGAGCGCGTACTGGAACGGCATGCTCGTGACCGACGCCAAGGGCGAGATTGGATTTTCGTTCGCCGCCCCCGACAACCTGACCGCGTTCCGGTTGATGGCGGTCGCCGCCGACGGCAGCGATCAGTTCGGCGCGGGCGAGAAGCGGCTGACGATCAACAAGCCGGTGATGGCCGCGCCTGCCCTGCCCCGGTTCCTGCGGTCCGGCGATGCGGCGTCGGTCGGCATCGTGGTGCACAACAACTCCGACCTCGCGGGCAAGGCGATCGTGACGGCCAAGGCGGATGGCGCGACGCTCGAGACCACGACGCAGACGATCGACATCGCAGCGAACAGCTCGCAGCGCGTGCGCTTCAATGCGAAGGCCAGCGAGAACGCCGCAGCGACGTTCGAGTTCACGGTGGCCATGGGTACTGACAAGGCCGCGCGCGATGCGGTGCGAGTCACCGTGCCGATCGATCGGCCGCGCGTGTTCGACAACCGGCTGATCGTGGAGAAGTCGCTCGGCAAGAACGACACGTGGCGTGGCGGGCTCGGGCTCGGTGGGGATATCCTGCGCGACGAGAGCTCGCTGTCGATCACCGTCGACCGCACCGGTGTCGGCGAGCTGCTCCCCGGCCTGCGCTCGCTCGTCGAGTATCCGTACGGCTGTCTCGAGCAGACGATGTCGCGGTTCGTGCCGCTCGTCGCGGCGAAGGATCTCGCGAACACGCTCGACGACGCGAGCCTCAAGGGAACCAAGGCAAACGCGTTCATCAAGGCCGGCACCGCGAAGGTGATCCGCCACCAGCAGGGCGACGGTCACTTCTCGCTGTGGCCGCAGTCGCAGACGTATCCCCACCTGACGGCGTACGCGCTGTGGGGCCTGACGCTCGCGCAGCAATCCGGCGAGGAGGTCCCGGCGGAGATCTTCGACCACGGCACCCGTGCGCTCGGCCAGTGGGCGACCACGAACGGCGTCAAGCCCGATGGTGATGGCGCGGTGCTCGCGATGGGTGCGTACGTGATGGCGCTGCGCGGTTCGCCCGACGCGAGCCTTTCCGCGCGGCTCTACGCGGTCCGCGGTGGTCTCCCGAAGTGGGGCCAGGCGTTCTTGCTCCGCGCGCTCCACAAGGCGAAGGCGGACCCGGCGCAGCTCGCCGAGATGAAGAAGCTCGTCGAGGCCGGCATCACCATCGATGGTGCGAAGGCGATGGTCCGCGAGACGTCGAAGGAGAACCAGTACCACTACATGCACTCGGACATCCGCGCGACGGCGATGACACTCGCGGCGCTGCTCGAAGTCGAGCCGCAGAACAAGCAGATCGACAAGCTCGCGGCCGGTCTCAAGGCGGCGCGGAGCAAGGCCGGCGACTGGGTGTCGACGCAGGAGACGCTGTGGTCGCTCGTCGCGCTCAGCGACTACGGCAAGGCGAAGGGATCGTCGGGTGGTGAGACCAACGCGGTGATCAAGATCGGGGGCAAGGTGGTCTCGAGCCGCAAGCTCAAGGGTGCCGAGATCGCGAAGCTCGACCTCGCGGTGAACAAGTTGACGAGCGATCAGATCGAGCTCTCCGTCGATGGTGGCGCGAATGTCAGCGTGCGCGTTCGTGAAGCACGCATCGATGCGCTCGCGCCGGTCGAGCACGGCTTCGCGCTCGAGCGGACGTACCTCGATGCGAAGGGCAACGTCGCTTCGAGCTTCAAGGCCGGCGACATGGTGACCGTGAAGATCGAGGTCACCGCGAAGGACGCGCAGCAGTGGGTCGCGCTCGTCGATCCGATCCCCGCCGGGTTCGAGGTCGTCAACCCGAAGCTCGCCGCTGGTGGCCAGACGAAGGACTCGCCGCAACCGCAGACGCCCGACCCGTGGGCGCGTCGCTGGGGGTATGTGACGTGGGACCACCAGGAGCTGCGCGATGACCGCGTGGTGTGGTTCGCCGACAAAATGGCCGCCGGCAGCTACGCGATGACGTACCAGGCGCGCGCGACGATCGACGGTGTGTTCTCCGCGATGCCGGCCACCGTCGAGGCGATGTATCAGCCCGACGTCCGCGCTCGCACGGCACGCGAGGTGATCAGGGTGAGTAAGTAGGGATGCGCCCGGTTCTTCGAAGAACGACGATTCAGCGCGACTGATGAATGTCTTCGGGCACCAACTCGAGCTGCTGGAACTGGTAACGGCGGTACGGCGACCCGACTTTCGGATCCATCAGGTCGCGATACACCTGCGTCCGGACGCGCTCGAATTCGAGGCTGTCGAACTTCGGCATCGGCTGGAGGTTGAGCCGGCGGATGGTCTGCATCGACCGATCGAGATCGTCGAGGGCGCGCGACCTGGCGCGATTGCCGCCCATTCCGCCGACCACCGCGAGCCCACCACCGCACAACGCGAGGACCGCGAGCCCCTTGCCGAGGGCAACGGCGGTCTTTCCGGCCTTGCGCGCACCGTCCGACGCCTGACCACGCAGGATGGCGAGCTGGTCGGCACGGTCCTTCGGCACCAGACGGGCGGCGGGCAAGTTGTTCGGATCGATCGACACGTGTGGTTCCCTCGGAGGCGGTCACTCTACCGGACGCGTGTCGCGTGGGCTCGTCGCGATCGTGGGGCGGCGGACACGCGAGCCGCTAACCCATCGCCGGCGTTGAGCTCTTCCCGCGGCACCACTCTTGAACAACCCAGCTCGTGAGCCGTCTCCGCAAG
>JANNBP010000308.1:0-12722 GCA_031385555.1 Deltaproteobacteria bacterium
TGCAGGGTCAATCAAGCAGAAGTGAAGCGATCTTCACGCGATCCGTGGTGTCCCGCATATCGCCTGGTGCTGCACTCACGGTCATGTTCCGGAAGTTGGGCGAGGTACCGGTGAAGTACCCGATCCAGAGCTCGTACTTCCCGGGTGGGTAGCCACCGCCGCCGGTCTTCATCGGGTGGCGATCGATGATGTAGTCACCCGGCTGCCAGGTCGAGGTCGGGCAGCGATCCTTGATCGGCTTGTGATCGCCGTCGCGCAGCCGGAGCGGCCCGTCGAAGTGGAGCAGCATCGTCCACGCACCGCCGACGGGCGCGAGCACCTTCCAGTACGTCACCACCTCGAAGTCGTCGCCGCGATCGAGCTTCGGCGGAATGTCCCAGCCGAGCAGCTCGAGCTTGTTGTCGAACACCACGCGCGCCTTCGGGCGGTACTTGATCCCCTTCGGTTCCTTGTGGGCGATCATCTCCTGCAGCGGATTCTTGTCGGTCGTGCCGTCGACCTTGTTCGACAGCAACAAGTTTCTCGTATTGCGATCCTCGAGCACGAAGTAGGGCAGATCGCCCATCTCGCGGTGCAGCGTGCAGAGCTCGGCCTGCGGTGCGATCGCGAACACGCGCGACGGCTTCTTGAGCGCGGCCACGATCTGCTCGCGCGACGACGCGGGCTCCGGCTTGACCTCGGTGTAGTGCGCCGGTGCGTAGCCGAGGTCGCCCATCACGTAGAGCGGCTCGTTGCCGGTGCGCAGCTCGTCGTAGGTGGCGAGCAGCTCCTTCGAGGACAGGTGATACGCGAGCACCGGCTGCCACACGAAGCTCCAGAACGCGGCCAGCGCGATCGTGCAGACGAAGCTCGCGGCGATCGCGAGGTTCGCGGCCTTGCGCAGCCGATCGCCGAGGCGCGTCTCGTCATTCCTCCACAGCACCAGCCCGCTGGCAAAGCCGAGTGCGGTCAACACGCCGAGCACGAGCACCCACAAGCGAAGCGAGATGATCGCGGTCGCTTCCTTCGGATACGCGATGATCTCGGAGCCGGTGAGCAGCGAGGTCAGCTTGTCGGTGAACGACTGCAGATCCTTGCCGAGGTCGAGCACCGCGAGCCCGACGAACAACGCGATCAGCATCGTGCCGGCCGGCCTCGACGACTCGGGTTCTGCCGTCGGATGGATCACGTCGGTCTTCGGCGAGCGCCGAGCCCGGCTGGTCAACAGGTCATCGATCCACACGCCGCTCGCGATCGCGAGGGCAGGGAACCCGGCGAACATCGCGTTGCCGACGCGGCGCTGGAACGCCTCGGTGGCGATCCACGCGGCCGCGGCCCACGCGAGCGTGATCGCCCCGACCAGCCTGCGTCCGGGATCCTTCGAGCGCAGCAGAAAGAACATCGCGAGCGGCCCGAGGATCCCCCACGGGAACGTGCCGTAGGCGATCTGCTCGAACGTCGAATCGAAGATGAACCGAACGTCGTCCTCGGCGCGCCAGATCGCACCGAGCGCCGACGACCAGCAACCTTCCGAGACCACCGCCTTGCCGAACATCTGCCGCGCGGGCGGCGGCGTCAGTCCGGGGTACGGCTCGGTCCAGTAGTACATCTCGTAGGCGAGCACGCTCGCGATGACGATCGCGACCAGCGTCGCGAGCAGCGGCACCAGCGCACCGCGATCGAAGCGCTTCCCTTCCGAAAAATGGAGCGCGCTCGTGATCAGCGGAACGCCGAGCGAGCCCGCCGCGGCGAACGCGCCGATCGGCACCAGCAACCCCAGCAAGCCACCACCGGCGGCGAACGCGAGCGGGATCCCGCAGCACAGCGCGAGCCCGGAGCACGCGAGATCGACGCCGAGGTGCCGCCGATTCGGGCGCGCGAACCCGAACAGCGCGAACACCAACAGGGTCGACCCGCACGCGGTGCCGATGTCGGACGTGAGCATCCGCGACTGCAGCGTCATCAGGGGCATCGCGAGCAGCGCGCACACCGTGATCACGCCGGCGCGCCCCCCACCGCCGCGGATCGCGATCCCGGCCGCGGCGAGGGCGGTGATCAACCCGAGCAGCGCGAACGGCATCCGGCGTCCCGCGTCGGTGTCCCCGAACGTGTCGCGACCGAGCTCGATCGAGCGATCCCGCAGCGACCGGGCGATGGCATCCTTCGGCGGCGTCCGCAGGCAGTCTTCGTCCTCCTTACCGGTTCTCGGAGCCGGCGCCGCCTTGGGTTCGACGTCCAACGGAGGCGCGACGCGATCGGCGAGCTGGCGCTCGCTCGGCTCCCACAACCCCGACGATCCGAGGCACGGCAACAAGATCGTCGCGGCCAGCAGAAAGCACGCGAGCAGGGCGATCGGCCACGTGCCGATCGACTTGCCGAGCCGCTGCAGGAGCATCACTGCCCGGGAACGTACCCTCGACTTGCGTTCGAGAGGTAGTGCAAGCGACGATCCGATTCGTGGCCACTGCCCGCGTAGACGAGCTGGGACGCCTGCACCGCAAGATCCCGGTGCGGCGCTACCGTAGCTTGGTCACGCACTGGATGAGCCGGTGGTTTCGCGCGCCCCGGCCGGCCGCCGCCGAGCCGCTGCCGGAGCTCGAGCCCGGGCAGGTGGTCGTCACGTTCGGCGGCCACGCGACGGTGCTGGCGCGCTACCACGGCCTCGCGATCGCGTTCGACCCGATGCTCGGGCGCTGGGTGGGTGGCGTGCGCCGCGCCGTCGAGCCGGGCGTGATGCCGGGAGACTTCTCCGAGGTCGGCGTGATCTTGATCTCGCATCGTCACGCCGATCACCTGCATCTGCCGACGCTCCGTCGGCTCCCGCGTACGGCGACGATCGTGGTCCCACCGGGCACCGCCGCCGAGGTCTCCGCGCTCGGGTTCGCGAGGTGTATCGAGCTCGCGCCCGGCGCCGACCTCGAGATCCGCGGCGTCCACATCGTCGCGTGCTCGACCTCGCACGGCGAGGGCGATCTCGCGAAGGGCAACGCCTACGTCGTCCGCGGGCTCGGCCCGAGCCTGTATCTGTGCGGCGACACCGGCTACCACGCGGGGTTCGCCGAGGTCGGCGAGACGTTCGCCCCCGACATCGCGATGCTGCCGATCGGCGGGTTCTTGCCGGCGTCGTTCCGCGCGCGCCACATGTCGCCGCTCGATGCGCTCTACGCGTTCGAGGACCTCCGCGCGCGGGTCCTGGTCCCGATCCATCACGGTGCGTTCGCGCTGTCGTACGAGCAGCTCGACGAGCCCGTGCGGTGGCTGCTCGAGCTCGCGAAGACGCGGAACCTCCGCGACCACATCGTCCCCATGACGGCCGGTCAGAGCGAGCGCTTCGTGTCGCCCGAGGCCAGCATCGACATCCCCACCGACGAACCACAACAATCCGAACAATCAGAATAATGATAAACAGGCCGGCGATGTCCGAGGTTGTCGATGTCTCGATCGTGATTCCGGTCTACAGCGAGGAGGGCATCCTCCGCGACGCCGTCACCGAGCTCGTCGCGAACCTCGAGATCTTGAAGGCCGAGCTCCACGCCCCCGAGCTCCGCTTCGAGGTGATCCTCGCCGAGAATGGGTCCAAGGATCAGACCGCCGAGCTCGCCGCTCACCTCTCCGAGGAGCTCCCCGAGGTCCGGACGTTCTCGCTCGGCGAGCCGAACTACGGCAAGGCGCTGCGCCGCGGCATCCTCGAGGCACGCGGCACGCTGGTGATCTGCGAGGAGATCGATCTGTGCGACCGTGACTTTCATCGCCGCGCGCTCGAAGTGCTGCGCCACGGCGATGCCGAGATGGTGGTCGGCAGCAAGGCGATGAAGGGCTCGATGGATCAGCGGCCGCTGTTCCGCCGCGCGGCGACGCGCGTGATCAACGGCATGCTGCGCGTCGCGCTCGATTTCCGCGGCACCGACACCCACGGCCTCAAGGCGTTCCGGCGCGCGGCGCTGCTGCCCGTCGTCGAGGAGTGCGTGATCGATCGCGATCTGTTCGCGAGCGAGCTGGTGATCCGTGCCGGCCGGATGGGCCTCCACGTCCTCGAGATTCCGATCCGCCTCCACGAGAAGCGCCCGCCGGCGATCAACCTGACCAAGCGCGTGCCCGCCGTGATGCGGGGCCTCGCGAAGCTGACGTACGTGATCCGATTCGGCGGCAAGCCGTGACCAGCCAGACCGTCGCGGTCTCGATCGATCTCGACGCGCTAGCTTGCTACTACAAGATCCACGGCCTCGGAGCCTGCCCACGCGAGCTCGACCACGTCATCCTCGAGCGCGCGCTGCCTCGCGCGGCTCAGCTGTTCGCGAGCCGCGGCATCCCCGTCACGTGGTTCGTCGTCGGACGTGACGCCGATCAGGCGATCGATGCCGATCGCGCCGCGAACGCGCGGCGGCTCGGCGAGCTGGCGCGCACCGGCGACGAGCTCGGCAACCACTCGTACTCGCATCCCTACGAGCTCGCGCGGCAGGCCGATCCGCAGATCGACGACGAGATCGGGAGCTGCGATCGCGTGCTGCGGTCGATCACGGGCAGGCCGACGCGTGGGTTTCGCGCCCCCGGGTACGACGTCTCGCCTGCGATGCTCGATGCGCTCGCACGCCGCGGCTATCACTACGACTCGTCGATCTTTCCCGCGCCCGGCTACTACGCCGCGAAGGCTGCGGTGATGGGCATGCTCGCGCTGATCCGTCGCCCGAGCGGGGCGGTGCTCGCGAACCCGCGCCAGCTGATCGCGCCGACGGAGCCGTACCGTCCCGCGATGACCGCGCCGTGGCGCCGAGGTCAAGCGCCGCTCGTCGAGTTGCCGATCGCGGTCACTCCCTGGACCCGGTTGCCGGCGATCGGGACCTCGCTGATCGTCGCCCCCGAGATCCTCCGTCAGCGGATCCTGGACGCGATGAAGACCCGCCCGCTGTTCAACTTCGAGCTCCACGGGATCGACTTCGCCGACGCCGACAAGGACGGCATCCCCGGCGAGCTCGTCGCGCGTCAGCCCGATCTCAGGCTCCCGATCTCCGACAAGCTCGCTCGCCTCGGCGCGATCCTCGATCAGCTCGCCACCACGCGCACGTTCGTCACGCTCGCCGACGCCGCCGCCGGCGTGCAACGCGACTGCTAGGGGGCGTCCTCGTTGACGGCGGGGCGACCTGGACGACGGATTCGGCGGCGCGTGAGCTGCTGGTCTGCACGATCGGCATGCCCACGCGGAAGCGCCCGCTGGCAAACCGCGGCAGGGGACGCGATAGGGTATCCACCGTTCGTCCCGCTCGGGGATCAACGTCCGCGCGAGATGGCTTCTGTCGCGAGCTGATCGACCCGCTCGTTGAGCGCGATACCTGTATGTGCAGCCACCTTGACGAACCGGACCTCGGAGAACTGCTTGAGCAGGGCTCGCAGCCCCATCACGAGCTCGACGTTCGCCTTGGGCTTCCAGTTCTGCGTCAGCAGGCCGATCGCGTACTGGGAATCCGAGTAGACGATCACCGGTCGCTTGCGATCGGGCACGCCTTCGAGGCCGCGCACGATCGCGGTGAGCTCGGCGATGTTGTTCGTCCCCATCCCGAGGTACTCGCTGATCTCGCGCTGGTTCGTGCCGTCGACGATCACCACCCCGATGCCGGCGGGGCCAGGGTTCGGCACGCAGCCGCCATCCGTCCAGATGTGGATCGCGTTGTCCGGAATCGGTCCCTGACCTTTATCCCGCGAATCCGGCGCGACCTCCCCCGCGTTGAAATCGAGTGCCGCGTCGTCGGTAGGTGTCAGGTTTCGGACGCCCGCCCTGTAGACCTTTGCCCCATCGGCGGGTTTGTAAACCACTTCGACGCGGCCGTCTTTATCGGCGATCGGGCGGCCTTGAATATCGACCTTGGCCCAGACGTCGGCGTCTCGCAGCTTATGCCGCCTCCAAGGCACGGAGGCACCCTAGCACGAGGGGTTTAGGTATAGTGCCGCCCGCTTCACGCAGCTGTGAAGCACAGCTCAACCGAGGAAAAGGAACAGTGATGAAGAAGCGTTCTATGCGTTGTGGTCTTGCGGTCGCCGTGTTGCTCGGAGCATCCGCGCCGGCGCTGGCTGACAAGTCGGACGATCTATCGCTGTTGCCGGTCGACGCGGAGGTCGTCGGCGGCCTCGACTTCCAGCAGCTGCAGGCGAGCACGCTGTTCAAGAACCTGGTCGGTCCCGCGCTCGCGAAGAACGACGTGCAGAAGTCGTTGGCCGAGTTCCAGGCCGAGTGCGGCGTCGACCCGATGAAGGTCGTCACCAAGATCTCGTTCGGCATCAAGATGGTCAACGACAAGCCAGACGGCGTGTTGGTCGCCCACGGCGTGCCGAAGGCGAAGATGATCGCCTGCTACGACAAGATGTCGAAGAAGAAGCAGCCGGACGCCGACATCACGCGCGACGGCGACGTGCTGATCGTCAAGCCCAAGAAGGGCGGTGCCGACGAGGCCGTGGCGTTCAACTTCGTCGATGACTCCACGCTGATCGTCGGCTTTGGTAGCAAGGGCAACAAGGACGGCATCAAGGCCGTCGCGAAGGGCACCTCGGCTCTCAAGACCTCGGCCACGTTCGTCCAGTTCTTCAAGAAGACGAACACCAGCGACACGATGTGGATGATCGTCAACGGCTCGCTCAAGGCGCTCGCGCCGATGGCGCAGCTCGGCATCAAGCCGCGCGCGATCTACGGCTCGCTCAACGTGACCAAGGACCTCAACCTCGACGTCAAGTTCAACATGAAGACGGCGGCAGAGGCCACGAACCTGTCGCAGCTCATGAACACGCAGGCCAAGCCGGCGGCGGGCATGGTCGACAAGCTCACGATCGCGGCGATCGATACCGACGTCAGCATCAAGCTGCTGCTCTCCGACGCGAAGCTCAAGGCGCTCGCGACGCAGTTCGGTGGCATGCTCGGCGGCGGCAAGCCGTAGAGGGCGGCAATGGCACCCGCGCCCTCGGGGTGATATACGTCCCCGATGGTGCGTCGCCTGATCGTTGCTGGGCTGTTGTTCGTCACCGCGTGTAGCAAGAGCGACGCGCCGGCCGAGAAGAAGTCGCCGATCCCCAGACCTGCGGACACGACGGCCGAGAAGCCGGCTGAACCGCCCGCGGATCCGGCGGTCGCTCCGCTACCCCCTGCGAAGGTGAAGCAAGCGACGAACTCCGATGACCTCGGGAAGCTCCCGATCGATTCGGACATGGTGCTCGGCGTCAACATCGCCGCCGTTCAGGGCAGCCCGCTGTGGAAAGACTTCATCGCACCGCGCGTGTTGTCGGGTGACGTCGCGGCGAAGCTCGACGAATTCAAGCAGAAGTGCGGCATCGATCCGCTCGCCGTCGTCAAGTCGGCATCGGTCGGCCTCAAGGACACGCCGAACGGCAAGGAGGGCGCGATCGTCGTCCACGGTCCCGACAAGGCAAAGCTCGCCGCCTGCGCCGAGAAGATGAAGGCGGACAAGGATGCGAAGGTCGAGATCACCCAGGACGGTGACGCCACGATCTTGAAGCCGAAGACCGGTGGTGTGGCGGTCGCGTACCAGTTCATCAGCGACAACGACGCGGTGGTCGCGATCGGTAGCAAGGCAAAC
Source organism: Deltaproteobacteria bacterium (assembly GCA_031385555.1). Classification (GTDB taxonomy): domain Bacteria; phylum Myxococcota_A; class Polyangia; order Haliangiales; family Haliangiaceae; genus JABFXX01. The sequence continues at coordinate 7,557 of JANNBP010000308.1, forward strand.
GCGGCCGGCCTCAAGGCGATCATCGGCGGTCGCGGCCTCGCGGCGTCGGGTGTGTTCGTCGACATGTACAACCGGCTCGATACGGAGAAGTCGCTGTGGATGCTGATGAACGGCAAGAACCCGATGTTCAAGCCGCTCGCGATGGCGGGGATCAAGCCGAGCCACGTCTACGGCGTGCTCGACGCGTCCGACGGCATCAACCTCGAGCTCCGCATGCGGCTCGCCTCGCAGGATCAGGCGACGCAGTCGGCGACGATGATGAAGACGCAGCTCGGCCCGGCGGCCGGGATGTTGAAGATGGACAAGCTCGACGTCGTGGCCGACGGTCAGGATCTGAAGTTCGTGATGGTCGTCAGCAAGGCGAACCTCGGTCCGATGCTGAGCGCGATGCAAGGGCTGGCGGGATCGATGGGCGGCGCAATGGGCGGCCCGCAGTAGGCGTTGTGACAGTCGTGAGGCTCCTACTCGTCCTGTGTCTGGTGAGCGCGTGCGGCAAGAAGCACGAGCAAAGCGGTCCTCCGCCCGAGGTCACCGGGCTCGCGGCGGTGCCGGCGACCGCCGAGGTGATCATCGGTGCGGACGTCGGCAAGCTCGCCGACTCGCCGATCGTCGAGCGAATGATCGAGGCGCTGATGCAGCGCGACGGAAAGCTGGTCGCGTCGTGGAAGCAGGTCAAGGAGGGCTGCAAGATCGACGTGGTCAAGCAGGTCAAGCACATCACCCTCGTGCTCGGCCCCACGCCGGCCGGTGGTCGTGCAGGGACCGGCCCCGCGCTGATGATCGCCACCGGTCAGTTGCCGGAGACGGATCTGGCCGAGTGCGTCGGCAAGCTGGTGGGCAAGGGTGGTGGCGCGGTGACGGGCAAGCCGATCAACGGCCGCACCTTGTATGAAGTGAAGGACGGCGCGCGCGCGATGTACTTCGCGTACGGCCGCCCCGACACGGTGGTGCTCGGCAACACCGAGGCGTACGTCCTCGAGGCGATCAACCCGGGTCAAAAAGCGACCGATCACCCCGAGCTCGCCGCCTGGCTCAAGCAGGTCGATCAACGGCTGCCGCTGTGGGCGGTCGGGCGGGTCGACGAGCGGGTGCGCAAGGGCCTCGTCGGGGTGTTGCCCGGGCTCAAGTCCGGCCCGACGGCGTTCCTCGGTACGCTCGATCCCACCGACGGTGCGAAGGTGATGCTGGGCGCGATCATGGCGTCGAACGAAGACGCCACGTCGCTGGAATCCTTCACGATCACCCAGAAGAAGGTGATGGCGATGGCCGCCCAGCGGATGTCGCTCGCGAAGGTCGTCAACAAGGTCTCGATCCAGACCTCCGGATCGGTCGTGTACTTCCGAGCACCGCTCGACATGGCCGACGTCAACCAGCTGTTATCGGTGCTTGACGGAGGGGTCGTACCCAAGCAGGATGCCCCGCCCTCGGCAGGTTCCGGGAGCGCTGCTCAGTAAGTAGAGAACGTCATGGCCACCAAAAGAACGAACACGAAGTCGAAGTCCGCAACTGCCCCGAAGGCGGCGAAGACCACCACCAAGAAGGCCCCGCGGGCCGACAAAGCGAAGGCGGCGGCGCCGGCGAAGGCTCGCCACCCGCGTGCTCGCGTGGTCGAGAATCACACCAGCAAGGCCGAGCTCGCGAAGTCGCTCGCCTCGGTGCTCGCGCGTACCGGCGAGGACGCCGATGCGGTCGAGACCAAGCTGAAGACGGCGTCGAACGCCCAGCTGCTCCGCCTCTCGAAGGTCACCGCGACGGTGAAGCAGAAGTACGGCAACCGCGAGAAGCTGATCGCCGCGATCGGCACCGTCGAGAACAAGGGGAAGGACAAAGACTTCCTCACCCGTCTCGAGACGTACTCGCTGCCCCAGCTGCTCGACCTCGCGTCGGCGGCTGAGCGTCGCGCGCGCGCGTAGGACCCAGCCCAGGAGTGCCGTGCCGCTGAAGCGTCACGCCTGCGGGTTCCTCCTGATTTCTCCTGTACGGAGACGACCTCGCAGGCCCGGCCTGTGGGCAAAGTACGTCGTTCTGCTTCTGCTCGCGCTCACCAGCGCTGCACACGCCGACGACGAAGAAGCCGTTCCGCCACCTCCACCGGTGCGCGGGACGCAGTTGATCAAGGTCGGCGCCACGTGGCGCTGGCAGATCGTCACCGCGCCCAACATCCCACGTGGTGTGGGTGCGATGGCCGCGACGGCGACCAGCGGCAAGGTCGCGCCCGTGCTCGGTGTACCGGTCGCTGCACCCGCGGCGTGGCCGTACGACGTCGCGGGATCGCTGAAGGACCTCGGCAAGCCGATCGACGGGCAGCGGATCGCGGCCGCGTACGGCGTGACGACGTTCACCCTGACCGACGCCGACGCGAAGCTGTCGATGCTCGAGCTCCGGCTGCGCTATCGCGATGGCGTCGCGGCGTGGATCAACGGCGTCGAGGTGCTGCGTCAGGGCCTGCCGCGGGGCAACGCGGTGACGCTCGCGCTGCGCCAGCACGGGCCCGAGTGGGAGACGTTCTACGTTCCCGCCGCGCCGGGGCTGCTGCGCAAGGGCGCGAACACGCTCGCGGTCGAGGTCCACCCATCGGGGCGGCGCAACGCGGCGGGGCTGCTCGCCGATCTGATCGGGCGCAGCGATCGCGGCATCCTGCGCGGCCCGACCTTGGCCGAGACCACACGGAGCTCGGCGACGATCGTCGTCGAGACGGATCCCGACGTCGACGCGACGCTCGAGTGGGGGGTGGGTGACTCGTTCGGCGCGACGCAGCACAGCCCGGCGGGGCGGCGGCACGTGTTCACGCTCGCTAGCCTCGCGGCGGACTCGCGGTTCTCGTATCGCGTGCGCGCGGGCTCCACGCAGTCGGCGAAGTATTCGTTCTCGACGCTGCCGAACGTCGGATCGGAGATCCGGATCGGAATCTACGGAGATGTCCGCGGCGGTCACGCGGTGCATCGCCGGCTGGTCGAGCGGATGCTCGACGAGGCGCTCGACTTCGTGGTGGTCAGCGGCGACATGGTGGCGCGCGGCTCCGACGAGGCCGACTGGCAGAAGTTCTTCGCGCTCACCCAGGAGTTCCGCGCGCAGGTCCCGTACTACCCGGCGGTCGGCAATCACGATCTCGGGCTGGCGAATCCCGACGGCACCGATCGCGCGGAGCGGATGCTCGGCTTACCGCCCCCGCCGGCGAAGCGTCCCGCGGAGGCGTACTGGTACAGCCGCGACGTCGCCGACGTTCACCTGGTGTTCCTCGACTCGAACAACTACGACCGGGTCGAACAAGAGGCGTGGCTCGAGGCGGATCTGGCGGCGGCGCGGAAGTCAGGCGTCCGCGCGATCGTCGCGATCACGCACGACGGTCCGTTCGCCCGCGGCTATCACGGCGGCAACGCGCTCGCGCGTGCACGGATCGTCCCGATCCTGACGCGCCACAAGGTGAACTTGCTGGTCTCGGGACACGACCACCTCTATCAGCGCGGCGAGCACCTCGGGCTGCCGTACCTGGTGAGTGGGGGAGGCGGGGCGCCGCTCTACGCGATCCGTTGTGGCGTGCCCGGTCGGCCGAGGTGCGCGATCGAGGACGGCATGCAGAAGGTGGCGCGCGAGCATCACTACGCGGTGCTGACGGTCGGCCGGGATCTCGAGCTGTGCTCGCGCCGGCCCGACGGTTCGCTGCTCGAGAAGTGCGTCCGGTACCCCCTGTTGCGGCCATGACATCGCTGTCACGGAGGCAGGGAGAAGCGCCAACTGGCGGTGTCCAAGTTATCGAGATCACGTCTGAACCAGATGGCTCAGCGGCTGCTCTAGGTCTGGTCATGCGCATCGCTGCCGTCGTCGCCCTGACCCTCGCCACCCTGTCCTCTGTCGCCGCCGCCCAGCCGGGGATGACGCCGGTGCAGTCGGGTGACGAGGAGGTCCCGGGCAATCGCGGCGCGACCATCCCGGCGCCGCCGCCCGGCTACTACGTCTACGGCCCGATGGCGCAACCGATGCCGGCGCCCGCGATCGAAGGGTCGATGAAGAGCGAAGCCACGGCGACGATGCTGTCGATCGGCACCACGGCCGCGGGCTTCGCGCTGATCGCGGCGGCGGGCAAGCAGCAGGATGGCGCCGGGATGGGAACGCTCGGCGTCCTCGCGCTGATGATCGGTCCGTCGGCCGGTCACATCTATGCGGGCGAGACCGGTCACGCGGTGGGGATGAGCCTGTTGCGTGGTGGCGCGGCCGTCGCGTTCATCGCCGGCGTGGTCCAGGCGACCACGGTGGCGTACGCGGACTGCATCGACCAGTGCACGGGCTACGCGGGCGATCGCGACAACGGCGCGACGCTGATGTGGGTCGGCGGCATCTCGTTTGTCGCCGCGACCGTCTACGACATCATCGATGCGCCGCGCGCCGCGCGCCGTCGCAACACCAAGACGCGGCAGTGGCAGATGGCGCCGATGATGGTCGGCACCTCGAACGCGAAGCTGCCGGGGATGGGGTTCAGCGGAAGCTTCTGAGCATCGTGCGCGTTGCACCCGCATGCGCCTCGCGATCGTGCTCGTGATCGGCCTGTCCTCGACGGCGAGGGCGGATGGAGTCGCGAAGGACGCTGCGGGGTGGTGCACCTTGCACCCCGGCGAGGCGCTGCCGGAGACCGCGACCATCACCTGGCGCGGCACGCTCGATGGCGATGGCAATCGAGACGTGATCGCGAACCTCGGAGACTGCGGCACGAGGGAGTGCATCTACACGGCGTACGTCCGCTGCCGCGATGGCACGTACTCCCAGGTGTTCTCCGGCTACGCATCTCGCATTCGCGTACGCCCAGGCTCCGGGTGGGCACGGTTCGAGGTCGAGCACGTCGGCGATCCCGACCGAACCGGGAACCGTCCGCGGAGCTGGTCTCGCGTGCCGTTCACCGCGGACGGCTATCAGGAGCGCTGACTACTTCGGCTCGTGTGCGGTCATCACTTCGGTCTGACGCGAACGGAAGTCGGCGAGGACCTCGGCCTTCTCGCGGGCAGGCACCTTGAACTTGTCGAGGGTGGCTTCGAGGTCCTCCATGAACGCCTCGAAGTCCTCGGGCTTGAACTTGGTGTCGCGGTGCGACTCGGTCATCGACTTGCCGGTGTACTTGCACGGCCCGCCGGTGCGCTCGCAGATGTCCTCGACCATCATCTTCTTGATGCGCGG
>JANNBP010000309.1:0-10586 GCA_031385555.1 Deltaproteobacteria bacterium
TCGGTGATCGGGGTCGGCGCGATCGCGGGAGCGCGCATCGATCGGATGGTCGACGTCGCGACGCTCGGGATCGGGACGTTCCTGGTGTTCGGGCGCCTCGGGTGCTGGTCGGTCGCGTGCTGCCACGGCACGCTCGGCAAGGGCGTGGTCTACGGATCGGCGCACGTCGACGTTGGGTTCTGGGCGCGGTGGAGCGGCAGGCCGTTGTGGCCCGTGCAAGCGGTCGAATCGATCGCGAGCGCGCTGCTCGTGGTCGCGGCGTTGGTGCTGCCCGGCTCTCCCACCGCGATCTATCTCGCCGGCTATGCGGTCGTGCGGTTCGGACTCGAGCTCGTACGCGGTGACGCTGCGCGTCCCTACAAGCACGGGCTCAGCGAGGCGCAGTGGGTCGCCGTCGCCACCGCGGTGATCGTCGCGAGCTGGCAGCCCGCGATCGCGACGATCGGGATCGCCGGCGTGCTCGCGATCGGCGTGGCGATCTTGGTGGGCCTGCGCCGCAAGCGTGAGCTGTTTCTTCCGCCACATCTCCGGGAGCTCGAACGCACGATGCAACAAGCGAACGATGGCACACTCCACGAGACGTCGTTGAACCTCGCGGTGTCTCGACACGCGTTGCCCGACGGCCGGATCGATTGGGTGTTGTCGTCGACGCATCCGCACTGGAGCGCAGACACCTGTCGTGTGCTCGCGCGGCTGATGTGGCCCGAGTGGCAACTTGTAGTCGGCAAGACGCCGGGGGTGATGCACGTCATGATCGCGCGCGAAGAACCACTTGTGATTCACTCGGCGACTGCGTGAGCCGGACGGACCGCGATCTACGCCGGATCCGATGAAGGTCCAGACCAAGCCGACGAGCGACGACACACACAGCACGTAGTGCGAAGTTCGTAAGGCGCGTTGCGCTCCTGTTTTCACCGTAGCGCGCGCATCCGCAGCTGCTGCAGCCGAGTAGTCAACTGGCGATCGATGCGCTAGTGTTCGCGCCGTGTCGAGGGAGCGGCGGGAGAAGGGCGACGATTCGGACACCTCTGATCCATCGTCGCTCGAACGCCAGCTGACGCCGGGCAAGCGAAGCGGCACCTCGAACGCGCCGAACCTGCCGCCGCCGAAATATCCGGGCAAGCGCACGCTCACCCAGCACTTCGCGCCGCGTCTCGGTCGCAAGCCTGTGCGCAGCATCGATGACGTGGCAACCGCCGCGGTCGAGAACAAGGGTTCCGGTGCAGCGCTCGACGGCGCGGTGCGCTCGAAGCTGGAGGCGCATCTCGGCATCGCGCTCGGCGACGTTCGCGTGCACACCGACGACAACGCGCAAGGCTCCGCGCAAGTGATGGGTGCCCGCGCGTTCGCGCACGGCACGGATATCTATCTCGGCCCCGGTGAGAGCCCGACCGATCTGCGGCTGATGGCGCACGAGCTCGCGCACGTCGCGCAGCAGTCAGGTCAGCCGGCACGGGCACAGCGCAAAGCGACGGTCGGCGCAGCCGACACGCCGGCCGAGCGTCACGCGGATGCTGTCGCGGAGAGCGTGACGAGTGGCGAGCCCGCGCCGAAGTCGCTGCTTGTCGATGTCGCTCCGCTCGCGGGGCAGATGATGAAGGCCGAGTTCATCTATCAACTCAAGCAAGACATCATCCTCGTCGTCGAACAACAAGTCGGCATCGGCGCCACGGCCGGCTGTCCTTACATCTCGCGCTATCTCGACAAGTATTTGGGACAACCGGCAGCCATGGGCGAGGCGTTGCTCCGGAAGTGGATCCCGGCCGCGGCCGGCGTGAAGAGCGCTCGCGAGTTGATTCCGCTCGCGAGTGCGCGCGTGCGCGATGCGGTGCGGGTGTGGAACAAGACCGGCGCGTTGCCAACGGACCTCGTGGCCGCCGACCCGGATGTCGCCGGCGATGTCGCTCGCGCACCGCAACGAAAATCGCTCGACACGCTCGAGTCTGCGCTCGGGCCCGGGCAAGGCCTCGATAGCGACACGGCGGCGAGGATGTCGAACGTCGTCGGTTCCGACGTTTCTGGTGCACGCATCCACACCGGGCCAGTCGCGCAGCAACTGGCAGCGGATCACGACGCCGTGGCCTTCGCGGTCGGTAGCAATGTCGTGATGGGCGCGAACGCGCCGACCGCGGGCCTCGAAGCAGACGCGCTGCTGGCCCACGAGCTCGCACACACCGCGCAACAGAAAGACGCGGCCAGCGATCCGGTTGCTCGCAAGAAGCCGATCGGCGAGGAGGATGCCGCGGCCGAGCGCGACGCCGGGGAGGAGCGACTGCGCGGCTTCGCGGTGGGGTTCGGCGAGATCATGCGCACCGGGCTGCAGTTGCAGCGGTGCGGCGGCGTCGACCCGAGCTACAAACCGGTGGCGACAAAGGAGGTCGGCCCCGACGTCGGCAAGCTCGCGTACGTCAGTCACGCGGCCGCATCGGGCTGGTTCAATCGCCACGAAGGGCACATCGGTGCGACGGTTGCGGCCTCCGACGACGAGCCCAAGGCGCTCGCGCTGGCGAAGACCCTCGGCCGGAACCTCGTGATCGTCGCGGGCGGGGGCAAGTACTTCATCTACGAGCTGGAGGTGGGGAACGAGCTCGATGTCGAGCTGATCTACGGACGCAACGCGGGCCTGCAACTGCAGCCGGGCGTGTTCGCGATCGTGAACTCGCGAGGCCTCGTCTATCGAGGGCGCGCGGACACCAAGGTCAACAATGCGAGCCCCGATCGCGGTGCGTCGGCGGATCCGTGGTCGGCCTACAAGGCCGTGAACGCGGAGAAGGGTGGCCTCGAGAAGCTCGACGAGGCCGAGCTCGTCGCGACGTTTCAAGCCGCGATGTACGACACGGCGATGTCGGTGCTCGCAACCAGCGAGTCCGAGGCGCGCGACAAGCAGAAGCAGTTCGAGACCGCGGGCGCGACCACGAAAGAAGAATCCGCGACGATCGATGCGACGGCGCGCGAGCTGCTCGACACCCAGAAGAAGCTCGACTGGCTGCACCAGGAGTTCGAAGCGCACAAGAGCATGGCGCGCGGCGTGCCCGATCAGAGCAAGCAGATGCAGCTCAAGGCCGAGATCGAGCGCGGCCAGCTGGTGAAGAAGAAGAAGCTCCGCTCGTATCCGATGCTTGGCCGCTTCCCGACGAGCAAGGACCTCGAGGGATTCGTCGCGAAGTCGCCCCGCGAACGCGAGGTCGCGCTCGCCGGCAGCACGAAGGGGGTGCTGTCCGACATCTTTTCGACGCGCGAGAACATCCAGACCGGCGATCTCAACCTGTGGAACGTGCCATCGATCGTCGACGCGACGATGGCGGGACTCGACATCGGTCCGAAATCGCCTGCGCGCAAGAAGATCAAGGACAAGGCGAGTGCAGTCTCGACGCAGGAGACGGTGCTCAGCATCGCGCTAGCGGTGTTCAGCATCGGATTCAGCATCGCGGGTGCGGTGCTGACCGGCGGAGCGAGCCTCGCGTTCACGGCAGGCGCGCTTGGCCTCGGCGTGTACGACGCGGTCAAGTCGACCGAGGAGCTGTACACCACCAACGCCGCCACCAACACCGACCTCGATCCCGACGGCGGTCTGCTGCCCGAGGAAGCGCGCAAGAGCCACATTTGGCTCGTCGTCGCATGGGCGGGTGTCGCGCTCGACTTCGCGGACGTGCTGAAGGCGGCGAGCGTCGCCGACGAGGTCGGCAAGGTCGCGAAGGGGACGAAGTCGATCAGCGACGCGGCCGAGACGCTCGCGAAGGGCGACAAGAAGCTGCTCGAACGGCTGCGGCGTACAGCGGGCGAAGCGGATCTCGCCGACACGATCAGCGAGGCGATGCGTCCGGGCTTGTCGGGCCGGGTCGGCGCACCGATCACGATCGACGGCAACCTCGGCGGCAGCGTCAAGGTGCTCTACGAGCTCGACGACACCGGCCGCACGCTCGTCACCGGGTTGCGCGTCGGGCCGAACGCGAAGATCGGCGACATCCTCGCGCACGCGGATACCATCGCGATGCTCGATCGCTACTCGGGCGTGACCGGGCGGATCCGCCAGGCGTGGGACCGCCTGCGCTCGTTCGCCGGGATGGGCGTCCGCACGAACCCGTTCCCGCAGGGCAGCAAGGCGTTCGAGTCGTGGCAGGAGCTCGACAAGCTGCAGGGGCTGATCGGCTACCGCCGCGCGCAGCTCACCGAGCTGCTCCAGAAGGCGCCGAACGCGACCGATGCGCAGGCCGCGCTACGGAAAGAGATCGCGTTCCTCGAGAACGAGGCGAATATCCACACGCGCGTCGTCGATGCGCTGGTGCTCGAGAAGGGCAGCGGCGTCGTCGCGATGGAGACGAGCACGAAGGAGGCGCTTGAGTCCGGCAAGCGGCTGCCCGACGCGCCGCACAAGAGCGCGGATGACATCACGCCCGACGAACTCGCGAACAGCGCGTACTACTACGAGCGACAGAGCGACGGCAGCTTCCTCCTCAAGGAGAAGGTCGATCGCAAGGGCGTGCCGCAACCCGGCAAGGTCGAGGCACCGAAGCCGCTCGGCTCCGATCAGGTCACTGCGCTCCGGGAGTCACTCGGACAAACGTTGCCGAAAGCGGTGGTCGACGATCTCCATCCCGATACCCTCGCAGCGCTCGACAAGCTCGATCGATCGGTGCTCACGCAACTGAAGCGCGCGACCAAGACCGAGCTCGAGAAGCTCGGCAAGTTGCTAGGGGAGGATCCCGGGCTGGGCGGCCGGCTCGTCGGCAAGAAAGATGTTTATGGTGCGGTGCGCAAGCTGCCCGACGGCTCCAAGGCGATCGACCTCGACCGCACCTTGTTCACACGGCGGATCAGCGATGCGAAGGGCGAAGCAAAGCGCCTGCTGCCCGCGATCGAGCGGTTGTCGGGCGACGAGCTCTCCAAGCTGACCGACGGAGACGTCCGCATGATCGTCGCGGGTGACTCGAAGCTGGCGGAAGCGCGCAAGGGCAAGAGACCCGGCGAGGTGAATCCCGAGCTGATGCAGACGGCCGAAGACCTCCTGAACAACGTGGAAGGTGTTGGACAGAAGACCGTCGACGAGATCCGCGCCGGCGTCGCGCATCAGCACGGACTCTCGGACCTGCCGTTCATGCGCAACCCCGGTGCAGCGCTGCGCGAACGGTTCCCGAGCATCCCGAGCGTGTCGATGGACGAGCTCGTCAAGCGCCACCCCGATGCGCTGCGTGCGCTCGAGAACGCGACGCAGGAGGAGGTCGAGCGGGTGATTCGCGCGATGGGGCAGGGCAACCCGAAGGACGTCGAGGACATTCTGCGCTCGTACATGTACAAGGCGCAGAAGAAGGCGCGCAAGGCTGGCGGGGCGCTCGAGCCGCCGTCGAACGTGGGTGCGCGGGTGGAGGAATCGGTCGGCAACCTTGCCGAAGCGCGGGCGCGCGGCTATCCGTTCGGCTTCAAGGACAAGTCACAGTACGACCAGTTCATGACGAAGTTGCAGTCGGAGATCAGCGCACGGAAGATCAACGGCACGCCGAAGGTGCAGGGCAGCGCCATGCACAGCAAGACACCGGGCGATATCGATCTCGAGATCCTCGTCGATCAATCGGAGTTCAAACGGCTCGCGGATGACTTCCTGGACAATGCACCCGACAATCTCGCGAGCGACCTCAAGACCTCGATCGATAAGCAAAAGATTCCATCGACTCAATTCTTCCCCTCCAACAAGCCATCCATTGCCGAGGCCGTTAGGCCACTTACTGGTGTGGAGGGTCCGCTGGAGGTACAGGCGACACTGATCGTGAAAGGCTCTGATTTCGATCTTGGTCCGTTCTTATGACCCGATACTTCGAACGATATACAGCCGGCGTAGAGCCAATGGTCGAGATCTTCGATCTCGAAACAGTCGCAACCGGCCGGTATGTAATGCTCGTCGACGGGCCGCCCACGCAGTACCACCGCATGGCGGGGAGTGTGCTTCGCAGTGTGATCTATCCGGGGTGGGATGAGCCGACCGTGCCGCTTGAGCACCATCGCCAGCGTCAGGTGGGCGTGCCTGCGCAGATCGATTCGCCCGTGAAGCGCCATCCAGCGAACGGAACGCATCGCGCCATTCTCGCGCCACACTGGTGGGATCCACCGCCGCCTGCGGATGACGCGACGGTCGTGACCTGGAAGACGTGGTACGTCGACGAAGCAGGTCAAATCGAAAAGATCATCCAGTCGACGTGCGACGCGGAAGGCTACATGATCCGCGAGGATTATCGCGGCCCCGACGGCGAGCTGCGCGACTACTCGATCTTTCGCTACGACCACCAGGGCTTCTTGATCGACCGGGTCACCCACGCTCCAGATGGCATGGTTCTCAACACCGAGGATGCATGAGCGCGTCACGTACGATCATCATCGGCGACATTCACGCCTGCTACGTCGAGCTGGTCGAGCTGCTGGAACAGCTGCGCGTCACCGACGACGATCGCGTGATCTCCGTCGGTGACCTCGTCGATCGAGGGCCCGACCCGCGCCGCGTGCTGGAGCTGTTTCGCGATCGCCGGAACAGCGTCGTGCTCGCCGGCAATCACGAACGCAAGCACGTGCGGCAGGTGTTCTCGTACGCGCAGGAGATCACGCGGCTGCAGCTCGGCGCCGACTACGATGCGTGGGTCGCGTGGATGGCGACGCTGCCGTATTCGATCGAGCTGGACGATGCGATCATTGTTCACGCGGCGGCCATTCCCGGCGTCGCGATCGCAGATCAGAAGCCGGAGATCCTGTGCGGCAGCACCGCCGGCGAGCAGGAGCTGTCGCGCGTGCTCGACGGCAAGGACTGGGCGATGGAGTGGACGGGGCCGAAGCCGGTCGCGTTCGGTCATCGCGTCCTCGAACAGCCACTCGTGCGGCCCGGATTGGTCTACGGGCTCGACACCGGCGCGTGTCACGGCGGGCACCTCACGGCACTCGTGTTGCCGGGCTTCGAGCTTCACGCGGTGCCGGCCCACGAGGACTACTGGAAACGCATCAAGCGCGAGTGGCAGGCACCAGTGCTCGCCGGCAAGCCGTGGGCGGAGCTGAGCTGGGAAGAGCTCGACGAGCAACTCGCTCGATTCACGCGCTCGACCGATCCCGCGGCGATCGCGTACGTCGAGTCGCTCCGCCGGTGGCGCGACGCGCTCGAGCAGCGGATTCCTGAGACGCATGCCGCGATCGTCCGCGAGGCGGAGCGCGTGCAACGCGAGACGCCCGAGGCGGAGCTCCGTGCGGTGCTGGCATCGCACGCGCTTTCGGGCTTTCTGTTTCAGGCACTGCGCGGCGTTTTCGATCTCGCCGCGTTTCGCAAGCAGTGCCGCACGCCACGCAAGCTGCAGATCCTCGACGAGGGCATCGAGCTCGCGCCGCTGCAGGTACCGCGGCTATAGCGAGCCCGCAACGATCGCACCGATGCGCGCGCCATCGGCAGCGGCGGCAGCGGGCCCCATGTACCCGGTGACGTCACCGCATGCCCACACGTTCGGCGTGGTGGTGAGACCGTCGCCGTCGACCACCACGCGGAAGCCGCCGGCGACCGGATCGAGGACGACGCGACAGCCCTGTTGTCGTGCACCCTCGGAGGCAGGCGCGGGGATCGCGGCGACCGCGACGACGTCGCACTCGATCTTGCGGCCGACCGCATCGAGCTGGGTGACCCAACCTCGACCACGTGTCGTCAGCACGTCGGGCAAAGCGACGCGCACGATGTCGGCACCGGCTGCCTGGAGGGCGTTCGACAGCGCCGTCATGTTGTCGGCGAGCTCGGGCACCTCGACGATGCAGATCCGATCGCCGGCGAGGATGCCGTGATCGACGAGCAACCGACCGACCGCGCGCGCGGCGATCACGCCGGGACGATCGTTGTCGGCGAACGGCAGGTTCACCGCGTAGCCGCCGGTCGCCCAGATCCACGCCTTCGCATAGACGCGGTACAGCCGCTCGGGTGATTGCACGGCCAACACGCCGCCATCGTCCTCGGGGAAGAACCCGATCGCGGTCGAGCGCCCGAGGATCCGGACGCCCGCGTGCGTCGCGGCCTCGACGGTGACCTCGGCTGCCTGGCGACCGGTCCGTGGATCGGTGCGCATGCTGCCACCGGGGCGCAGCTGATCGTCGACGAGCACGACGCGCTTGCCGGCGCGCGCCGCCTGGGTGGCTGCTTCGAGGCCGGCCGGGCCACCGCCGATCACGCAGACGTCGATGTCGAAGCGTTTGACCTCGGGCAGCTCGTGGGACGGTTGGTCGGGGAGCTTGCCGAGCCCCGAGAGCTGGCGGACGACCTTGTTCGCGAGCTTGTTGAGGACCGACGAGCTGGTCATCAGCGTGTGGTGGTCCATGCCGCGCGAGAACAAGAAGTCGACGGCGCCGAGCAGATCGATCTGCGCCGACGGGAACGCGTTCTGACCCTCGACCTCCGCACCTTGCGTGCACGGCGACTGACACGCGCGCAGGTTCGGGACGCCGGAGAGCCGCACGAGGCAGCCGCTGCAGTGGCCCTCGAGACAGAAGAACCCGCGCGGGCGGTGATACTTCAGTGAACGTGAGAGCACGCGCGTGCCGCTCACGAGTGTCGCCGCCGCGATGCTCTCGTCGGAGAACGCGCGCACCGTCGAATCGGCGATCCGCAGCTCCACTGCGTCTCCTCGGACTGCATCGTGTCCGGCAAGGCGCCTCGCCACGAAGGTGACGCTAGCACGTGAGCCAAAACGGGTTCACTTCGTTGCGGCGCGATCAGCGTCGCGATACCGTCGGCCCCGGAAAGGGAACTGTCGAATGGCGACACCTACAAGGCCGTGCCCGTACTGTGGCGCGGCGGTGCTGATGAATGCACCAGCGTGCGGTACGTGCGGGCGACCAATGCCTCCCATGCAGGGAGGTGCGCCTGCACCACAACCGGCGAAGACCATGTTCGGTCACGTGGCTCCCCAGATTCCAGGCCGTGCGCCGGCACCTGGTGGGTTCGCGCCGCCGCAGCAGCAGGGTTTCGCTGCTCCGCAACCCGGACAACCGGCACGTCCGGCTCCGCAAGGCGCGACGGTGATGGGGCAACCTCCGAACATGCAGCCACCTGGGCCGCAGTACGGACAACCTCCGCCGCAGCCAAACTACGGCGGACAGCCCGGCTACCCGCCGCAAGGCCAGCCACCGCAGATGCCGCGTCCCAACCAGCCACCGCAGCAGGGCTTCGGCCCGCCGCCTGGTCAGCAAGGCTTCGGACCGCCGCCTGGACAACCAAACTTCGGACCGCCGCCCGGCCAGCCACCCATGGGTCAGCCAGGCTATGGACCACCGCCGGGTCAGCCGAACTTCGGACCGCCGCCGGGTCAGCCGCCAATGGGCGGACAGCCGGGCTTCGGGCCGCCGCCGGGTCAGCCGAACTTCGGACCGCCGCCGGGTCAGCCGCCGATGGGCGGACAGCCGGGCTTCGGACCGCCGCCGGGTCAACCGAATTTTGGTCCGCCGCCCGGACAGCCGAACTACGGCCCTCCGCCGGGTCAGCAAGGCTATCCGCCGCCGATGGGTCAGCCGCCGATGGGCCAGCCCATGCAGCCGAATTACGGTCAGCCGCCGGGTCCTCCGATGGGTCAACCCATGGGGCAGCAACCGATGCAGCAACCGATGCAGCAACCGATGGGGCAGCCCGGCTTCCCGCCGCAGCAGCCGCACTATCCCGCCGCGGGTGGGTTCGGCGTCGCTCCGCAGCAAGACCTGCCGGGCCCGATCGACAACATCGCGCGCGGTCTCCCGCAGTTCGCGCCGGGGACGATCCTCGGCATCCCGGTGTCGCGTCTCGCGGACGTCGGGCTGCAGAAGAAGATCCTGTTCATGGCCGGCATCGCGCTGGTCGTGTCGATCGTCGTGCCGCTCTCCATCAGCCCGCTGGTGTTCCCGTTCGCGAGCAGTGACATGCCGTTCGCCGGGTTCGGTTGGCTCGTGCTGTGGCCGGCCATCGTCGGTGGCGCGTACCTGCTCGTCGCCGCGGCGCCGGCGGAGATGCGAAAGAACATCCCCCCGGCGGTCCTGCAATGGATTCCCTTCGGCGGGTCGTACCTCGGCCTGTTGATGGTGCTGTCACCGTTCATGATGCTGCTGACGATCTTCGGCGCGCTGTCGTCGGCCAAGGATGGCGCGGGGCTCGCTGCAGCAGGTGGCGGAGGTGGCGGGTTCATGTACCTGTTCGCCTTCACGATCCTGCTATTCGGGCTGCTGTCGCGGATCTCGAAGCCGACGGATCAAACCGCGCGCGTCGTGATCGCGATCGGCGGCGGCATCCTCGTCCTGCCGTTCCTCTCGATGATCGGTCCCGCGTTCAGCTTCGGCGGCGGCATCTTCATCATCATCGACAACCTGCTGATGTTGCTCACCACGGCTCTCGGCATCTTCTGCATCACGTTCGTGCTGCCACCCCAGAAGCTGCCGCCCGCCCTGCAGGCGATGGATGCCCTCGGTCCGTGGATCGCGGCGATCCTGCTGCTCTGGCTGCCGCTCCACATCCTGCTCCAGTCGCTGCAGATCATCATCAGCGCCGACGTGATCGTGGGCGTGCTGATGCTCGCGCGCGGTCTGCTCTACCTCATCGCGTTCCTCGGCGTGCTGCT
>JANNBP010000331.1:0-4736 GCA_031385555.1 Deltaproteobacteria bacterium
GAGGATGGCGTGGGTCTCGGCGCCGAAGAAGTTGTGGTACCAGACGCCGAGCATCCCGAGGATCACCGGCAGGTTCTCGTGCAGCGGGGCCGTGCGGAAGTGCTCGTCCATGTCGTGGCCACCCGCGAGCAGCTCCTCGAAGTTGTCGGCGCCGATCACGAGCTCGATCGACAACCCGATCGCGCTCCACAGCGAGTAGCGACCACCGACCCAGTCCCAGAACGCGAACATGTTGTCGGTGTCGATGCCGAACTTCGACACTTCCTTGTCGTTGGTGGAGAGCGCCACGAAGTGCTTCGCGACGGCGTCCTCGCCCGCGCCGAGTTGCTCGAGCAGCCAGCGCTTCGCGGAGTTCGCGTTGGTCAGCGTCTCCTGCGTGGTGAACGTCTTGCTCGCGACGATGAACAACGAACGCTCGGGATCGATCCTCTTGCAGATCTCCGCGATGTGCGTGCCGTCGACGTTCGACACGAAGTGGACGTTCATCCCGTCCTTCCAGTACGGGCGCAGCGCCTCGGTGGCCATCACCGGACCGAGGTCCGAGCCGCCGATGCCGATGTTGACGATGTCGGTGATCGTCTTGCCGGTGTGGCCGAGCCACTCGCCGTTGCGCACGCGATCGGTGAAGCCGCGCATCTTCGCGAGCACCGCATTGACGGCCGGCATCACGTCCTCGCCGTCGACGACGATCGGGCGGTTGGAGCGGTTGCGCAGCGCGACGTGGAGCACGGCGCGGCCTTCGGTGCCGTTGAGCTCCTTGGAGCCCGAGAACATCTTCTCGCGCCAGCCCTCGACGTTCTGCTGCTTGGCGAGCGCGAGGAGCAGCTTCGCAGTCTCGTCGGTGACGCGATGCTTGGAGTAGTCGACGAAGATCCCGCAGGCCTCGCGCGACATCTTCGCGAACCGCTCGGGGTCCTTCGCGAACAGGTCCCGCATGTGGACCTTCTCCATCGCCGTCTTGTGCTCGGTCAGTGCTTTCCAGGCCGGTGAGCTCGTCAGGGTTCCCATGGCCGAGGAGGAAACCACGGGACGTCATCGCAATGAAGCGAACGCGGCCACAACTCACCACGTGTTGGGTGTGCAGATCGTGTAGCCGTCTTGCACGACGAGCAGCGCATCCGTGACCCAGTCGACGTCGTGATCCACATAGAGCCGGGTGGTGTCGGGAGGCACCGCGACCAGCCGACCTACGATGCTGGTTCCGCGCACGAGCTTCTCGCCGGCGGGAAGCGGTGCGCGACGCCCGCGGATCGAGGTGTGATCGCCGGGCAGGTAGCCGTCGAAGATCAGCGTGGTGGTGTCGCCGCTCCGGCGAGCGATCACGCCGATGCGACGTCCGAGCGCGGCTCCAGCGGTGACGCGATCGATCTCACCCCGCAGCGTCGCCGGATCGACGCGCACCCGCAGCCAGCCCTTGGCCGACATCTTGCCACTGCATGACAACGATGGTTCGAGCGGAGCGGCATCGGGGAGTCGTGCATCGGGTGAGGCGTCGATCGCGGCGTCGCGCGGTCCGGGTGGTGGTGGAGCCGGAGGCTCGGTCTCCGTTCGCGCGCATGCACACACGATGACGAGCCACGCAACACGCATGTCGCGAGCATGACACGGCGCATCTGCTGATAGCGTGGAGGTCGTGAAGCTAGCGTGGATGGCTGTTCTTGGCGGTTGCGGCGGGACGGCGACGGGCGATCCGGGGGCACCACAGCAGGTCTTCGTGGACTTCGAGGGCATCACGATCCAGCAAGGCGCCGAGGACGCGACGACGAATACCTCGAGCGCGTTCGCCGGCATCCTGACGCGCTATCGCGACGCCGCGGCGGATCGCGAGACGCGGATCGCCGACACGCTGGCGGCGATGGCGGCGATCGTCGAACCCTTCCGCCTCGACGTCGTCACCACGCGGCCCGAGGTCGGGCGCTACGACATGATCGTGATCGCGGGCAGTCCCGCGGAGGCCGGCATGCCGGCGGGGCAGGGCGGCGTCGCGGCGATCGATTGCGAGAACGCGGTGCCGAACAAGGTCGTGGTGATCTTCGGGAACGGGTTCCCCGACGGCTTCCTGCCCGACCAGATGGCCTCGCTCGCGATCGCCGGGCTCGGTACCAGTCAGGGTATCGCCTCGACGAACGTGGTCGACGACTGTCTGTGCTGGAGTGGCATCGCGTGCACGCCGACCGAGCTCTGCACGTTCGGTGGCGCAGGCACCGCGATCGCGGGTGGTGATCCGTGCGCGGGCGGCGAGACGACGATCGATCCGACCGACGAGTTCGCGGCCGTCTACCCACGGCGATGAACGATCGGGGACAGGATCGCGTGGCTGGTCACGCACGGCCACGCCGATCCGGATCCAGCGTAGGCTCGGCGGATCGATGGCGAAGACCAAGCCGAGCAAACCGACCAAGCGCAAACCGACCAAGGGCCATTCGACCAAGCCGACGAAGGCCAAGGCCAAGGGCAAGGGCAAGGGCAAGGCCAAGGCCAAGGCCAAGGCCAAGGCCAAGCCGACGAAGGCCAAGCCGAAGGCGGGCAAGCTGCAGCTCCAGGTCGAGTCGGGGAAGCTGATCAACGGCGTCACCGCCGCGCAGCTGCGCAAGGCGATCGCCGGCGAGAAGTTCGCGATCCTCGGGGGTGGTCCGCGCTCCGGTACGTACCTCCAGACCGCGGCGCAGGACGAGGCCCCGTTCCTCTACATCCTCGAGTACCAGGACGGCTCGCTGAGCGAGCACTTCGAGGCGGTCCACAAGGGCATCGCGCTCGACGCGATCGTCGGTGCCTTCACGAAGTACCTCGCCGGTGACGCATCGTGGCGCGACGACTTCACGTGGAAGCGAATGAAGCTCTGAACAGTCAGCGAAGCGTTGCTCGTGGAAGGCCGGAATCGCGCAGCTCGTTGCGGCGCACGAGCCACTTCTGGATCGCATGTGCGGCGGTCAGCACGACCGCAAAGGTCAAGCCGGTGACGTAGTAAACGAAGCGGTACGCACCGCTCCGCGAGCTGGGCCGGATCTCGTCGGGCGTCGCGAGCTGATCGCACACGAAGTACACGATGCCGGCCGCGAGCACGGCGATCACGAAGGCGATCGCGAGTCGACGCAGTCGGCCTGTCTCGTCGAGCACGTCCGGCACATCACCATCCGACATCGCGCGAGCGTGCCACAGGAATGATCTGGATGATGGCGCACGGTGGCTTGCGTGCTCTCTGACAACACGGTTACATCGAAGCTTCGTCGGGGTGACATGAGCACGAACACGGAAGCACCGGCCGCGGGACGCGGAGCAAGCACGAAGGCAGAGGCGGGCGACAAGGTCGACAAGGAGCGCGAGCGAGCTCGCTCGATCCGCGACGACATCGGCGGGTGGCGCAAGTGGGGCCCGTACCTCTCGGACCGTGCCTGGGGCACCGTTCGCGAGGACTACTCGGCGCACGGCGACGCGTGGAACTACCTGACATACGACAAGTCGCGCGCGAAGGCGTATCGCTGGGGAGAGGACGGCATCGGCGGCATCTGCGATCGCTACCAGCTGCTGTGCTTCGCACCCACGTTCTGGAACGAGCACGATCCTCACCTCAAGGAGAAGTTCTTCGGGCTCAACCCGAACGAGGGCAATCACGGCGAGGACGTCAAGGACTACTACTTCCACGTCGACAACACGCCGACGCACTCGTACATGTGCTTGCTCTACAAGTACCCGCAGCGCGAGTTCCCGTATCGCTGGCTGATCGAGGAGAACCAGCGCCGCGCCGGGCAGGGGCCGGAGTTCGAGACCATCGATACCGGCATCTTCGAGGAGCAGCGCTACTTCGACATCTTCATCGAGTACGCGAAGGGCACGCACGAGGACATCGCGATCCGGATCACCGCGCACAACCGCGGTCCCGACGCGGCGCCCCTCCACATCCTGCCGACGCTGTGGTTCCGCAACACGTGGGCGTGGGGCAAGAACCCGAAGCCCGAGCCGCAGATCAAGGTCGAGCGCGACGGCCAGCTGGCGCTGCTCGCCGACGACGGCGACATGCCGCCCGATCGCAACATGCCGCCGTTCTACTCGCTCGGCATGCGCTGGCTGATCGGTCCGTCCGACGGAGCCGTCCTGGTCACCGATAACGAGACGCATGGCGCGCGCGCCCACGGTCCGGGCAACTCGTCGCGCAAGCCGCACCAGAAGGACGCGTTCCATCGCTATCTCTGCGAAGGCGAGCAGGGGACGCTGAAGGCGGACGAGCAGGGCACCAAGGCCGCGCTTCACTACAAGTACATGATCCCGGCCGGCGGCAGCGTCACCCTCAAGCTGCGGTTCACCGACGGCAAGAAGCGGGATGCGCTCGCGGAGGTCGACTCGATCGTCGACGCGCGCAAGGCCGAGGCCGACGTGTTCTACAACAACATCGCGCCGAAGACGGCGAGCGCCGACGAGAAGCTCGTGCAGCGCCGCGCGCTGGCGGGGCTGTTGTGGACGAAGCAGAGCTACATCTTCGACGTCGCGAAGTGGCTCGACGGTGACAACCCGGATCTGCCGCCGCCGCAGTCACGCCATCGCATTCGCAACCATCACTGGCGCCATCTCAACTCGATGCGTGTGATGTCGATGCCGGACAAGTGGGAGTACCCGTGGTTCGCCGCGTGGGACCTCGCGTTCCACATGGTCCCGTTCGCGTTGATCGATCCGCGGTTCGCGAAGGATCAACTCTGGATGCTGCTGTTCGAGCAGTTCCAGCACCCCGCCGGTCAGCTGCC
>JANNBP010000349.1:0-5252 GCA_031385555.1 Deltaproteobacteria bacterium
CGAACACGTACATGTCGCGGCCGCGCACGTCGATCCGCGCGTCTTCGGCGAGGATGGGAACGATGCCGAGAACGGGCGCTCCAGCCGAGTTCTGGGCGTCCTCGGCCGACTTGATCGACCGATCGAGGAACACCATCAAGAACACGAACCCGAGTCCGATCACCAACGAGAGGGCGGTCGCCACCATGATGTTGACGCGGAGGTTCGGAGACACCGGCACGGTGGGTAGCTGGGCGGAGTCGAGGGGTCGAACGTTGGTGTCGAGGCCCTTGTTGAGCCGACCGGACATCTCGCTCGTCGACAACCGATTGACGAGGATGTTGTATTTGTCCTCGGCACCTTTCTTCGCACGCGCGAGGGCGTTGTACGCGACGATCTTCGGGCCAAGCTCGAGGATCTCCTTCTTGAAGCGCTCGACCTCGCCACCCATGTCGCGCTCGAACTTCTGGGCCGCGTTGTATTCGTTCTCCGCAGCGCCGAGCACGCGCTTGGCTTCGGATTCGAGCGTCTGACGGAGGTTCTCGACCCTCGACTTCGCCTTCGCGTACTCGATGGTCTTGGGGCCCATCTCGCGCTGGAGCTCATCGAACTTGATCTTCTCGGTGTAGTACTGCGCGCGCAGCGCATCGAACGCGGATGAGTTGCCCATCGCGAGGATCGGAGTCTCGACGACATCGTTGGTGCTGGTGGCCAACTTGCGAAGGATCTCGAGCTTCGAGGCGAGCTCGCGCGAACGGCTGTGCGCCGAGTCTTCCTTGCTCGAGTAGTTCTGGATCTTCGCTGTCACGAGGCTCTGGCGATCCTCCAGCGACACGGCCATCAGATCGTTGTCCTTCTGGAACTGATAGATCTTCGCCTCGGCTTCGCGAAGCGCCTTCTCGGCCGCCGTGAACTCGGTGGACAGCGCCGACGACGCCTGTGCGGTCCCGGCTGTCAACAAGCCGCGCGAGTACTGGTCGAACGTCGTGATGTGCTGGTTCGCAATCTCCATCGCGAGCTTCGGATCCGAGTGCGAAACCACCACGTACATGATGCGGTTCTGCTCCGGGTACTGGATCGTGACGCGTTTCTTGAGACGTACCGCTGTAGTGTCGTACTGCTGATCGAGCGGCAACCGAGTGCGCTCGTCCTCGCTGAGGAACGTCAGCTGGAGATTCTTCGCGATCACGGTCTCACGCAGCAATCTGATGCTGCCGAGGACCTGGCGTTGTTCCTTGTAGTACTCGCCCGATGGACCACCGCCAACCGCGACCATCTCGTTGCCCTGACCGAGCAAGTCAGCCATTCGGGGCTCGATCTGGACGGACGCTGTCGCTTCGAAGATCTCGGGCTGTTGACGGGTGTAGTAGACCGAACCAGTGACCGCGAGTGCGACTAGCGCGACCAGCAACCATGCGTAGCGGCGCAGGGCGCGGATGTAGCGCCCGACATCAAAGCTAAATGCGGGCTCCGCGTCGGAGTTGACGGGTGGCTGGTTGAGCTCGGGCATCGGCATTCGGAACGCAACCTTAGTGAGTGATCCCCGTCTAGGGGTTCACGGGAAATCGCTTCTTCCCACACAGGCTGTGTGAAGCGCAAGCAGCACCCTTTACATTCAGGCACTTACAAGAAGTGGCATGAATGCTCAATACGCGGCGCGAACACCCAACATGAGCGTCTGACGCACGAACGACGGATCGTCGAGTGGGTCGTTCATGTCGGGGTTGTATCGGAAGTCAGTCCGGACGATCTGGACCTGATAATCCAGCGTGGCCGCGATCCAGTTGCGGAAGTTGTAGATCGCACCGAGTGGCGCCGCGAAGATCAGATCATTGCGGTCAGTCGCGGTGGTCATCACCTCGGAAATGATGCCGCGATACTGGCGTAGGCGAACCTCAGCGCCAGCGGAGAACGCGAAGCGATCGAGGCGATGCTCCATCCGGAGTTTGAAGGCGTGGTCCCGATAGAAGTTCGCGTTGATCGAATCTTCGAAGTCGTAGGTGTACGCGGCCGCGAAGCGCGCCTGCGGACTAAATCGGTAGCCGAATTGGATCGCCGTGGTGATGTTCGTGAAGTCCGGCCCGGTCTCGTAGAAGCCCTTGCCGAAGCCGACGCGTGCATTGAGTGAGGTCTTGACCGTCAACGCAGAAGCGATGCCGAGGTTGATGCGAAGTGGAAACGAGGTGGGACGGGTGGACTGGCTGCCGAGACCATCGAACACACCAATCGAGGCATCGGCATAAACTCGGGTAATTGGAAGCCACTGCCACGACGCTGTGACGCCGAACGAGTGCTGGATCCGGTTTGCGAACTTTTGGCTTTCGTCCTCGAAGTAATCGACGACGTTCGTGTACTGCAACGAACCGTGGAGGGTGCGATTGCGGGGGCGGTAGCGGAGCTGGAGGCCGATCCGGTTGATGTCGCGATCGACGTTCTCGTTCGACTCGAAGTTGACTGGGCGGATCTCGCGCCGAAAATCGTCGCTGAACGCGAACTGCAGCGTGCGCTTCGGGAACACGATGCCCTGCGCAGAGAGCTGGAGTCCGAGGTCCCGCTGCGCTTGGACGTTGTCGTCAGAGCTCAGGTACTCGTTGTACTCGCCGCGGATCCACGCACGAAACGCGATATCGCCGAAGTTGCGGAGCTCGTCATCCTGATCCGACGACGATTGCATACGTTCCGCCGGCAGCGACCCGAGAACGAGCTCGCCGATGATCTTGAGCAGACCAGCGACATTGGTGTTCGCGCTCTCGTAGAACACGTTCGAAACCACGCCGGTCTCGACACCGAGGATCGGGTGGATCACCGTGCCGTCACCAACCTTCACGCCACCACCTTCAACGACGGCGGCGACGGGTGCCTCCTGTGCCCAGGCAGCCGACCCCGCACCGAGAATCACGCAACCAACTGCCAACGCTACGAGCTTGTTCACAGAGACCTTTTGGACTGTCGATGCTAGGACGCGACTCATAATGGTGTCAACTGTGCGCAGCGACTTGGTTTGTCCTTAGTGCACCGGGAGTTCCCGGACGTTCAAAATGAGATGCTGTTCTTTCGTTGGAGGATTGTCCGAGATAACGGATTCGAGCTATAGGTTCGCATCCGCTCCTACCGCCGCTCCCATCTCCAAACCCTCGAAGACGAGTCGGTTCACATCCTCCGCGAGCTCGCAGCGGAGCGTGAGCGCCCCTGCCTGCTGTTCTCCGGGGGCAAGGACTCGATCGTCATGCTCCGGCTCGCCGAGAAGGCGTTCCGACCGGCGCGGTTCCCGTTCCCGCTGCTCCATGTCGATACCGGGCACAACTTCCCGGAGACCCTGGTCTACCGCGACCGCACCGTGGCCGAGCTCGGCGAGCGGCTGATCGTCGCGCACGTCCAGGACTCGATCGACAAGGGTCGCGTCACGGAGGAGACCGGCCCCCGCGCGAGCCGCAACCGGTTACAGACCACCACGCTGCTCGACGCGCTCGAAGAGCACCAGTTCGACGCCGCGATCGGTGGAGCCCGCCGCGACGAAGAGCGCGCGCGGGCGAAGGAGCGGATCTTCTCGCATCGCGACGAGTTCGGGCAGTGGGATCCGAAGAACCAGCGCCCCGAGCTGTGGTCGCTCTACAACGGACGGGTGAAGCGCGGGGAGCACCTCCGCGTGTTCCCGCTGTCGAACTGGACCGAGCTCGACGTCTGGGAGTACATCGCCCACGAGAACATCTCGCTCCCCGAGATCTACTTTTCGCACGAGCGCGAGGTGTTCGAGCGCGACGGCATGTTCTACGCGGCGAATCCGTTCGTCACGCTGCTGCCGAACGAGAAGATCAAGAAGGAGATCGTTCGGTTCCGGACGATCGGCGACATGACCTGCACCGGCGCGGTGAAGTCCGAAGCGAAGACCCTCGACGACGTGATCGCCGAGGTCGCTGCGGCACGCTTGACCGAGCGCGGTGCGACGCGCGCAGACGATCGATTCACCGAGGCCGCGATGGAAGACCGCAAGCGCGAGGGCTATTTCTGATGAGCGGCCTCGACGAGAACGCGGAGCTGCTGCGGTTCACGACGGCCGGATCCGTCGACGACGGTAAGTCGACCCTGATCGGACGGTTGCTGTTCGACACCAAGACGGCGTTCGAGGATCAGCTGCAGCACGTGGAGGACGTGTCGCGACGGCGCGGAGATGAACGCACGAACCTCGCGTATCTGACCGACGGCCTGCGCGCCGAGCGCGAGCAGGGCATCACGATCGACGTCGCGTACCGCTACTTCGCGACCAAGCGCCGCAAGTTCATCATCGCGGACACGCCGGGGCACATCCAGTACACGCGCAACATGGTGACCGGCGCGTCGACGGCGAACCTCGCGATCATCCTCGTCGATGCGAGGCACGGGATCGTGGAGCAGAGCCGGCGGCACGCGTTCATCGCGTCGATGCTGCGGATCCCGCACCTCGTGTTCGCGGTGAATAAGATGGACCTCGTCGGCTGGAGCGAGGAAGTGTTCCAGAAGATCGAGGCCGACTTCCGGAACCTTGCCTCACGGCTCGATGTACAGGACATCGAGTTCATTCCGATCAGCGCGCTGACCGGCGCGAACGTCGTCGATCGCAGCGCGGAGATGCCCTGGTATCACGGGCCGACGCTGCTCTATCACCTCGAGACCGTGCACATCTCGAGCGACCGGAACCTGATCGACGTGCGGTTCCCGGTGCAGTGGGTGCTCAGGCCGCAGAGCAACGACGATCAGCTGCACGACTACCGCGGCTATGCCGGTCAGGTCGCCGGCGGCGTGATGCGTGCCGGCGATGACGTGCTGGTTTTGCCGAGTGGGCTACCGACGAAGATCACCCGAATCGAGCAGGGCGGCGTCGACGTCGAGGCGGCGTTTGCTCCGATGAGCGTCACCGTGCACCTCGCCGACAATGTCGACATCTCGCGCGGCGACATGCTGTGCCGGCCGAACAACCAGCCCACCGTCGGCCAGGATCTCGACGCGATGATCTGCTGGATGTCCGACAAGCCGCTGCAGCTCAAGGGCCGCTACGCGCTCAAGCACACGACGCGCTGGACGCGCGCGATGGTGACCGAGCTCCTGTATCGGATCGACGTCAACACCGGCCATCGCGACGAGACGGCCACCGAGATGAAGCTCAACGAGCTCGGGCGGATTCGGCTGCGGACGACGACGCCGGTGGTCTACGACGAGTACAAGCAGAACCGGATCACCGGGTCGTTCATCCTCGTCGACGAGGCCACGAACGCGACGGTGGGTGCCGGGATGCTGCT
>JANNBP010000363.1:0-3108 GCA_031385555.1 Deltaproteobacteria bacterium
GTGTCGCAGGGCCTGACGGCACATGTCAATTACCGCCGTACGAGGGTGCCTGCACGCATCGCTTGGCGACGGATCGCGATCAGATGAACGTACGCAACGGCGATGACAACGCCGGAGATCACACCTCCGAACACGTGGATCGCGAACGACACGTGCGCCACGTCGAGGACCGCGCAGACCGCCGCGAGCCAGACGATGAAGTCGCGCCGCGCGAGGTTGGGAAGGAAGTCGAGGATGGCGCGGAGCGCCGACGGCAGCTCGCGAACGACGTCGGGCTTCGGCGCGAGGCTGACGGTGCCCGGCTGGCTGCCGGGAACAATAATAAAACGCGCGACGAAGTCCTGCGAGTTCGCGGAGCCGACGCCGACGATGATGTTGTAGTAGATGCCGTACAGGCACCACAGGTACGACGCGAGCCCGACCCCGAGGCCGACGAGCCACGGGTCGAACCCGAGCTCGCCGAAGTAGTTCCGGCCGTAGACGAGATGGCAGTGCCAGCCGATGCAGAGCATGTACGCGATCGACGACAGCTCGTCGACGATGGTGTCGAGCCACGCGCCGAACGTCGAGCTCTGCAGCTTCATCCGCGCGATCTCGCCGTCGCAACAGTCGAGATAGGTCGACCCGAGGATCACGAGCGCGCCGCCGATCATCATCTCGACGCGCGGGTCGAGCGTCATCCAGCACCCGATCGCGACCAGGATCGCGACGACGATCGACACCTGCGTCGCCGTGATCGGGAGATGCACGAGCATCCGCGAGATCCGCGACGAGATCGGGCGGAACAGGTAGCGCGTGATCGCGTTGTCCTGCGGCTTGATCAACACCCGGTAGAGCAGCGCATGGGCGCCCCGGCGCTCCTCCACAGTGCCAACCGGATGACGCGCGATCTCGCCGTGCGGGATCCGCGTCTCGGCGGGGGTCGTGATCGCCGTGTCGGCCTCCCCGCGCGCGAGGGCCGCGACCACGCCATCGGCCGCTTCTCCCGCGGCGACGAACGCACCGGCGTACTCGTTGTCGGGACCGACCGCGATCGCGATCCCGTGCGCGGGGATCGCCGCGATCAAGGGTGCGACGAGCGGCGTGTGGACGAACTGATCGGCGCGGATGACGAGGACAGGCGTGGACCGCCCGGCCCGCCACGCCGCGAGCTGCGCGCGCTCGGACTCGACGACCAGGACCCGCTCGGCACCGAGCCGGTCCGCGATCTTCGCGGCGCGGTCGCGAACGCGTAGTCCCGCGATCACGGCATTCGCCGACGTGGAATCGGCGAGCACGATCGCGTCAAACGCCACGGGCTACTTGTATATGAGTCGGCGTCGATCACCTTTCTTCTCGCGACATTTCCGACGCCTCCGAATCACGACGATGTCGGGTCAGTGACAGGATTTGGTCGGATCACGCATGCTCCCGAGGGTGACGTGGTGAAAGTTGAACAGATCGTAGTTCCAAGTACTTGAAGCGAAACGAGCACTACCTTTGCATACGTCCGAAGTCGTGAAGGCCGTCATTCTTGCTGCAGGTTGCGCGACTCGGCTCCGTCCGTACTCCGACGACACGCCGAAGACTCTGCTGTCCGTCGGCGGGGTTCCGATCCTTCGCCGCACGATGACGAGTCTGCTCCGCTGTGGCTTCGATCAGTTCGTGATCGGCACTGGCTACCTGGAGCACATGGTTCGCGAGTCCGTCGCGACGTGGTTCCCCAAGGGGCTCGACGTCACGTTCGTCTCCAACCCGGATTTCCGCTCGACGAACAACGCGTACTCGCTGCTGCTGACGCGCGAGCATGTCGAGCACGACGGCTTCATCCTGCTCGACGGTGACGTGGTGTTCGACGTCGACGTCGTCGAGGAACTGGTCTCTCGCGGCCCCGATTGCCTCGCGGTTCGCTCCGTCGGCGGCATCGGCCTCGAAGAGGTCAAGGTCACGGCGGACAACGAGGATCGCGTCCTCGCCATCGGCAAGCACGTCCCCGTTCGCACCGCGATGGGCGAGTCGGTCGGTATCGAGCTGTTCTCGGCGGCCACGTCCAAGAAGCTGTTCGAGGCGCTCGACGCGCGGGTCCGTGGTCAGAACCTGGTCAACGAGTACTACGAGGCGTCGTTCCAGCAGATCGTCGACGAGGGCACCACGCTCTACGGCGTCGATATCGGCTCGATGTATGCCTCCGAGATCGATACGGTCGAGGACCTGATGGCGGCGAACGCTCGCCTCGCCCAGCAGCCCTTCGATATCCACGTTGACGCGCTGCGCCTGGCCGTCTAATTGAACAGTTGATCGGGCTCGCGGAAGCCCGATACCATTGGCGCGATGATGACGCTTTTGGCCCTGGCTTGCCTCCTTGCGGGGTGTGCTGCGGCTGGCGTCGCCCCGACCGGGAACAATCCCGATAGTCCGAGCGCACCGAAGGACGGGCCCGACGACGAGCCCGACTCACCGCCAGCGCCGGTCGAAGCGAGGCTTTTGCAGACCACCAACGAGACGGTCGCTGCCGATAACAGCGTCGCGTGTGTCAGTACGCAGACCGCGTCGAACAGCTGGTATCGCGTGTTCTCGCTCGCAGAGGCCGGGATCACCGGCGCGTTCAACGTCTCGAAGATCACGTTCGCGGTCGAGACCTCGACCAACGAGCTGCCGCTCACGGTGAAGGTCGGCTCGTACGCGGGCACGCCGAACGACACGGCGCCGCTCGACCTCGCGCAGGCGAGCTTCCTCGCGAACACCACCGCGGCGGTCGCGAACACGGCAGCGGCCGTCGTGATCGACGTACCGATCACCGCGACGATTCCCGCGGGCTCGCAGGTCATCGTCGAGATCACCTCGACCGACCGCACCACGGCCGGCGACGTGTTCTTCCTGGGGACCACCAGCGGTCCCTTCCAGCACACCAACTATCTGCTGTCGACGGAGTGCGGTCTCATCGTGCCCACCGCGATGGCGAGCGTGTGCGCGGGATGCGGCGCCTCACAGGCGATCATCAGCGTCACCGGCACGCATTGATCGAGACGCGCGCGTAGGCCGTCTCGCGATCGCGTGCGATGTCGTCGAGCGTGGCCTCGATCTCCGCGCGGTGGACGCCGACCGTCGCGTGATTGGCCTCGGCGAGCT
>JANNBP010000380.1:0-6520 GCA_031385555.1 Deltaproteobacteria bacterium
GATCGACCTTCCAGGCGCTGTTCATGTCGATGATGTTGAACATCGAGCGCGCGCGAAGAGCGTCGCGAGCCACGTCGGGGTCGACATAGAACGCATCCATGTCGATGCTCGCCAGGAAGTGGTCGAGCGTTGCGGTGGTCGGCTCGATCACCAGATCGAGGTCGAGCGTGGTGCGCGGTTCGCCGTGGACCGTGCTGGCAAACGAGCCGACCACCATGTACGGGATGCCGGCTGCTTCGAGCAGGGCCTTCATCGCTTTGAGAAGGCTCGCGGCGTCGTTCAAGGATCGACCAGGGGCGCACGTGGCCAAGCGCGCTTGAACAGGTCATCGCCGACCACCAGGCGAAACAGCGCCCACCGGGCATGCTCTTCGCTGTAGTCGGGGTGCCGCGCTTTGATCGCGGCAAGCGTCGTCTCGCGAGCAGCGGTGGACATCTGGTTGGCGAGTGACGTCCGTTGCGCGACGGTCATCCGCCGAAGCACGGCGAGTTGGACCTCATCCGCTTCATCCGTGGTGTCGCGAGAGCGCGGCATGGGGATCCAAAGCAAAAACGCCGGCCTTTACGGACCGGCGTTTGGAGCGGGAGAAGGGATTCGAACCCTCGACGTCAGCCTTGGCAAGGTGACTTCGACCACGTGATCCTCGACGTTGCGCGAGGTTGAAAGTGCACGAGGGTGGAGCTCGGAGCATGGGAGTGGTGTGAGGTGGTGGGGAGTCATTTCGCGTTCTTGCACGTCGTCGCTCGGCCCGCGAGCGGAGTGGATAGGACGCCATGCTAGGGTGAGACGTGTCCACCGTGAAGGCTCACGAATCGACGAAGTCGATCGACATCGAGCCGATTCGACCGGTGTTGGCGCGCGTCATCGATCGGTGGCATCCGCTCCAGATCTGGTTATTCGGGAGTCGCGCCCGCGGTGAGAACAGACCAGACAGCGACTGGGACCTCTTGGCGATCGTGCCCGATTGTCCCGAGCCCGCCGATTTCGATGACCCGATGACGGTGTGGCAAGTGAAGCGGCAACCCGGAGTGTCCTCCGATTTGGTGGTCTATCGAAGGTCGGACTTCGACGAGGACCAGAGCGTGCCCAACACGCTCGCCTACTCGACGCGCCTCGATGGCGTGCTCGTCTATGAGCGCTGATCTTGTCATCGCCGGATACGTCCGGATCGCGAAGCAGGATCTTGATGGCGCGCGATTGCTCAACCGTGCCGCGAATCGGAATGCCGCCTATCTCTGCGAGCAAGCACCCGAGAAGTTGATCCGTGCGGTGCTCACCTCGGAGGGCATCCAAGGCGGTGTCCGTCACGAGCTCCCTGACATGGTCGCGAAGATCGTTAACGAGAATCCAGTGAAGCCGCTCCTGTGCGCGATCGAGCATCTCGACGCGTACGCGACGGCATACCGATATCCCTCGCCGCGTGGACGCGTCAAGGCGGCTCCAACCCCAGCCGAAATTGACCAGGACATCGTCAAGATCGACGACGCGCTCCTCGAGATCGCGGCACGCTTCGCGATTGATCTGTCCAAGCTTGATGGGCCTGCGGGCAAGTCGGATCCGATCCGCTAATGCTTGCCGCGGTACTGGCGACGACGTGTCACACGCATCCGTCCGGTCACCGGACCAAACTGGCGACGAAGGCTGCGGCGAACGGCCGTCAGCCCTGCGCCTTGTAGCCCGCGCTTTCAAGCCTTGCCTGAACTGCAGCGGGCACTCGAGTCTCCATCTCGACGTGAACACCCCCACGGTCCTGCCGGAGATCCCAGTTGCCGACGAAGCGCAGGTCGCCGCTGAACAGTTCGCGCTTGCGAGCAACGAGCCTGTCATGCCAGGCGATGATCTCCGACGGAGCCCGTCCCGCTACGAGCTCCGCGCGGATCGCCGCGAGGAAACCCGCCGACCCACCTGTTTCTTCGTCGACGATCGCATTCCAGATGCGGATCGAAAACTCCAGCAGCGTCCGCATGCTGCGTGCGTTCGCCGCCGGAAGGGTATCGATCATCGGGCGCGCGAAATCCAAGAGCGTCTCGGTCAGTTTGCGTCCCGCGCCGATCGAACGCTCGAGCGCCGGATCGGCCAACGGTCTCCCGAGCTGGTCGAGTCCGAGCTCGCGCCGCCACTGAAGCGGATCGACTCCGTCGAGTGGTCGTCGTGCATGGCGATGCTCGAGATCCTTGAGCATGACATGCACGGTTTCTCGACCTGCTGCGTCACTAACAGCGTCCCGCGGCGTGCGGCCTTCGAGCAATGGGCTCGCCGAATCGAGCCATCCGCGGAACGCATCGACGACCGCCCCCGACTTCACGGCTTGAGCGTCTATCGTGACGGTTTCGCCGCCAAGCATAGCGGTCAGCTCTTCTCGCTCACGCTTCTTCCACGTCGCGAGCGTCGCCAACTTGGTGCGGAGGCTCTGCGCGAGAACTTCCGCCCGCTCGAGTGAGTTCGTGGTCACGACGAGGCGGGTCGGTGTCAGGCGCGCCGTTCCGATCACGGTGTTCGCCCAGGTTGTATGGACTGCGTTGCCGGCTCGCGTGAACGTGAGGCACGCGTTCTTGGCGCGATGCTCGTCCACGACAACGCCGTCCAGCGCAGCGAGCGCCTGAACAACGCGCTGGAACGCACCTCGTGCGATGGCGAACACATCCTCGACGTTGGCGACTTCGTGGCCATCGGTGTTGCGCACGGTCATCGGCGTCTTCGCCTTGCGATCCAGGGTTTCGAGTACGTCGTGCCACGACTCGAGCAACCCCTGCGATGTCGCGCGCGCGTTCCGCACGATCTGATCTGCCTCCATCGGAGCCAACGGCAAATCGTGCATCCCGCAGAACACGTTGCGCTCGCCGAGGACGACCCGGCCGAGCACGGCGTGCCGAGGCAGCAAGGTCTGCGAGCCCAACTTCTCGTCGACGAAGTACCGGTGTCCCGAGCGCAGATCGACGACCTCCACACCGTTGCCGCGATCGACCGCGAGGACCTCCCATATGCTCAGCCGCGTCTGGAGCTGCCGCTCGATCCACGTCCGATCCTCGCGCGAACAGTTCGGCGTAGCCTCGAGGAGGTGGGCAGCGAGCGGTTTGCCGTCGAACGGAATCTCGTACGCTCCCAACGGACTCATCAGCTGCAATGGTGCGGTGCGGTCGCCGAATTTCTGCTCCAGCATGTCTGCGATCGCATCCGCGCCGAACCGACGCACCCCGAACGCGAGGACCTCGCGAACTACGCGCCCGTCGCGGTCGTGGATCGCTGCCTTTGCCGAGTCTTGCGGTAGGTCATTGATCGCATCGAGATGGCACCGCTTGTACTTCTTGCCGCTGCCGCAGGGACACAGTTCGTTCCGTCCGACAGCGTCGTAGCTCGGGTTCGTGCGACTGTGGCTCGCCGTCACCCGCATGGCGTGGGCGACAACATCCGTCTCCCCGCCGACCGATCGCCCGCGCGGCTCTGCGTTGCGGGTCGCCAGAGCCGTGACCGCACGCAGGGCGGCAACCAACCCGGCGACGTCGTGTGTAGTCGCGGGGCTCACCTTTCCGCGTGTGAGGTGGAGGACATGCGGAGCAAGGGCAACGCCCGTCATCTCTTCGATCGCATCCACAACGAAGGCCTCACCACGCTCGACCAGCATCGTCGTGGAGTCGAGTGACCGAGCCTTGTCGGGCCGCCCTTCGTCCGCGAACGCGATCATCTTCTGAATGCTGCCCACCCGGTGATACAGCACGAGCCCAAACTCCTCGCCCGCCTGCCCGAGCACGCACCCTTCGAGCTCGCGACCACCTGGCTCGATGCGGACGGCGATTGCCTCATCTGGCTCGAAGGCCTGCCACGGCGCGGCGGCATCGAACTCGAGCGTCGCTTCGATCAACTCCAGGGCGAGCTCGGGCGAGATGGCTGCCATCGCACGTCCATGATCGAGACTGACGGCGAGCACAGCCTTCATCGACAGCGCGGCCGGCGACGGCGTGGCGACAGTCAGCCCTCGACGAACGGCCTCGCGCGAAAGCGAAGGCTCGCACACGAGCACCTCGCCGTTGTTTCGACGCGCGAGTGCAACCAAGCCCTTTTCATCGTCCGTCTCGACAACCACGTCGAGGCCGGCGTCGCCGAACGCGACATACGCGCTTGCCGTCCCCCGTTCGAGACTCAGGGGACCAATCTTCATCACGTGACGCATGCAGTAGGCGTTCGTACTTCACGACTGTGACACGTGAAAGCGCTGCCCCCGTGTTCGGGTCGTAGCCTGCCGTCGGTGAGGAATCATTTCGCCTTGTTACCGATCGCCGCCGGTCATCGTCGTCGTCAGCGGGGGGTAGGCTCGCGCGCGCCGCTGACCTTTCCAAGGTCTCGACAGGAATCGGGAGTCGAGAGCTCAGCGGTTCAAAACCGCATGCGGTTGGCCCGCGCCAGCAGCTCTTGCGGCCTTGATCGCTGCACGGGCAAGTACGTCGCAGCGCTCGTTCTCGGCGATCCCAGCATGACCGGGAACCCATTCGAAGCGCAGGCGCGGGAACGCCGCTATCAAGTCTCGTGCTTGCTCGATCAGATGCTTGTTCGCACGCATCTTCCAATCCTTGGTCAGCATGCCGATCGTGTACTCGCTGTCGGAGTGGAGGATCACGTATCGGCCGCGATCCTTGATCGTCGACAAGGCGCGCACGACGGCAGAAAGCTCGGCGATGTTGCTCGTGGCCTCGCCGATGTATTCGGAGATCTCCTTGCGGTGACTCCCGCAGACGAGAACGACCCCGATGCCCGCTGGCCCCGGATTGCCGGAGCAAGCGCCATCCGTGAACGCGAGGATCGCATCGGGTCGCCTTCGCACGGATCGAGCATCCGATCGCGGTCTGACAATCGGCGACCCCACGCATATGGTCCTCTCGTGCGGAAGCAGGTGCCGATCGACCTGGAGCTCGTGCAGTTCGCGTTAGAGGCTCGCGACGGCGACGGCCGATGGTTTCTCGAGATCGCGACCGGCGACGCAATCCGCGTTGGTGAGGACGACGACGAGCTGAGCGGTCAGATCGAAGATGGGATCGACGAACGGTATCTCGCGATCGCCGCACTTCAGATCTGCCCGGCCGAACGCGAGCGCTGGTTCGCGTTTCAGAAGGAGCGGGTTCGCGGGCGGATCCGGCGATGGCAGGATGACATCGAGCTCGTTGCGCCCCCCCTTCGCGTCGGCCGCAGTCGGATGTGAAGTGGGACGAGGGAAAGCTGCTCGTCCGTCGAACGTTGGGGATGGAAACGCGGAACGTTGCGCAGAACGACGTAGCCACGCCGTGGAAACTTTTCGTCATTCTCATCGAGGATTTGCTCTGGAAACGCTAACGGGCAACGTTGAGAGCTACCGGCGGAACAGCTCCTGAAGGTCACGTACCGCTTGTTGCAACGTTTCGATGCGCGTTGCGTCCCACGACAATCACGCGCAGTTGTGAGGTCACGCGCTTCGAGGATGGTCACCTCCACGGAGCTGAATCGTTGGCGGCACTCGGCCGCGAGGCAACGTCGCCGCCTTCGGAGGCCACTCGGCACCGTTCGGGTCTCGGTGACGCTGCTCGTGCCGCTACATACCGGGCACTTCACAGTGCGGCCGCTGCTAGCGAGGAACCTCGACGAACGGGACGATGAAGCCCTTCAGGTCGCGCAGCGCGCGTCGAAGGTGATCCACCACGTGCTGGCCGGCCCACGCTGATTTGAGCGCCACGTTCTCGACCTGAAGTTGCGCGTCCCCGAGCGACTTCAGGACCTCGAGATCGATCTGATAGTTGCCGCCCTCGCGCTTCGTGTACACGAGCAACGTTCCGTCGACCGACACACGCCAGTTGTGCCATGCGGGCGCTTTCTTGAGCCTCGGACGCGCCATGCCAATCACACGTGCCATACGAAACGGTTGCACGCGGGGTGACACCCGACGTCTAGTGGAGAGTCTCGATGACCATCATCCACTCGCCGTCGGCACCTTGATAGACGCTCAACACTCGGTCCAACGGAAGGTTGACGTCGCGCGGTTTGGGAGTGACGGGCTCGCGAAAACGGAGAACGTTCTCTTCCTCGCAGACCTCGAGGAATTCGAAGCGCCAACCGGTGTTGCGGAAGTAGACGACAGTGCCTGGTGGAATGCGTGAGGCCATCACGGCAACGCGACGAATCTGCGGCGTCATGAACATCGGGAGCTGTCCAGGTTCGAGGTAGCGAGCATCCGTTCCGGATCGAATCGGGAAAACGAAAGCCTCTCCGCCGTAGTTTTCGCGGGCCTTGTCGGCGGTGACCTCTACCCCGACGAGGCTCAGGGAAGGGTCCACGTTTATCGCCACCAACAGCCGTGAAGGCTTCTCCGGGCACGGGAACTGTTCGAACTCGATCGCCGGCCGCGGTTTGCACCGATCCGCTACCGCCTTCGAGTACTCGTCGCGCGCCTTGCCGGCCTCGCTTGCATCGAGGCCCACGTACGACTTGAGTTGACCGCTCAGCCGCATCCTTTATGTGCGGCGAGGCGGAGGGATCCGCTACATCATGCTCACCGAGT
>JANNBP010000466.1:0-35515 GCA_031385555.1 Deltaproteobacteria bacterium
TGCTCGGTGCTCGGTGCTCGGTGCTCGGTGCTCGTGCTCGTGCTCGTGCTCGTGCTCGTGCTCGTTCTCGTACTCATTCGTGCTCGTTCGCACTCGTCCACGGTGCGCGTACTGTCTCGGCACGAACCCTGTCTGCGGCGCGGAAGCTGGGCGAACCTCGAACGAGAACCAGGGTTGAAGCCTCGGCCGGAACGTCCGATCGTGAGGGGAACGCAGCGGGTGTCGAGAACCTCGAACGAGAACCAGGGTCGAAGCCTCGGCCGGAACCTCCGAGCGTGAGAGGAACGCAGCGGGTGTCGAGCACGTGCACACGGCAGACCGTCAGCGCAGCTTCGTCGACAGCGACGCGAGCAGATCGTGATCCGCCGCGATCTTCTTCACGGCTGCGGGGGCCACCACGCCGCTGTCGATCAGCCGTGCGAGCGAGCGCTCCAGGGGGATCATGCCGGCCTCGCGCCCCGACTGGATCGCCGTCGGCAGCGTGTGGAGGTCGCCCTTGCGCATGATGTTCGCGACCGCCGGGGTCACCGGCACGATCTCGTACGCCACCGCGCGACCACCGTCGCGGCGCGGCAACAGGTACTGGGTGACCACCGTGCGCAGGACCGAGGCGAGCTGCCAGCGGATCTGCCGCTGTTGCGCGTCGGGGAACGCATCGATCATGCGATCGATCGCCCCGGCCGCATTCGGAGCGTGCAGCGTCGCGAGCACGAGGTGCCCGGTCTCGGCGGCGGTCAGCGCGGCGGCGATGGTCTCGTGATCGCGGAGCTCGCCGAGCAAGATCACGTCGGGGGCCTCGCGGAGGGCAGCGCGCAAGCCCGCGGCGAACGTGGGGATGTGCTGCCCGATCTCGCGCTGGTGGATCAAGCAGCGGCGCGGCGTGAACCGATACTCGATCGGATCCTCGATCGTGATGACGTGCGCGGCCCGGCGTGAATCGAGGACGTCGAGCAGCGCGGCGAGCGTGGTCGACTTGCCGGAGCCCGTCGGTCCGCACACCAGCACGAGGCCATCGCGTTGATCGATCAGCGACCCCAGCTCGGGGGGAAGGGACAACTCGGCGAGCGTCGGCACCTTGGTGCGGATCAACCGCGCCGCGAGCGCGTAGCCGTTGAGGTGATCGAACGCGTTGACGCGCAGCCGGGTGCCGTCGATCTCGAGCGAGTGATCGGTGTTCGAGCCGAGCCCGATCACGCACGCGGCGAGCTCGGTGTCGTCGAACGCGACCTCGATCGGCTCGAAGCGACCGTCGACGCGCAGCCGCACGCCCTGACCCGTCGAGCAGAAGATGTCCGAGGCACCGCGCTCGCGCGCGATCGCCACCGGCTCGGTGAGGAGGCGCATCAGCCGATGGCGCGTCTCGGTGTGGTCGTGGACGACAGGTGCGGCGATCGACGGCGCAGGAGCTGTGGGCTTCGCGACCGGTGGTGGGGCAGCGGGCTTCGCAGCCGGTTTCGCGATCCGCGCGACCAGCTTGATCCCCGCCGCCGTCTTCTCGAACGAGCATTGATAGACGCCACCGTCGGGATCCGCGAACGCCGCGGTGAGCGGGAGCTCCTTGCCGTCGATCAGCGGCGCCGCGAACTCGGCGAGCTGCTGGGCCTCGAGCGGGGGCATCGCCAGCGCCTCGACCATGCCGCGCCTCCGCAGGCTCGGGACCTTGCCCGGCTCGAGCACGATCGCCTCGGCTTCGCGGAGGGTCATCACGCGGAGGAGCGAGCGGATCGCGGACATGTGTCGAGCATCGAGCAAGCCGCGCGCCGCGCCAACCCCCGGAGACCCCGATGCGCGAACGGCACGGCAATGCCAGGGAGGCACCCGTCGCCTCGATCGCCGTGCCGATCAGGCGTCGCGATAGATCGGGTACGGCGACGTCCGCGGCCCGGCTTCCCAGTTGTCGTGGCGGCCGTCCCAGTGGATCGGCGATAGCGTGGATGGATCGACATCGTCGAGCGCCTGCACGTTGACGCTCGCGAACGCGCCGCCGAGCTCCGGCAGATCACCACGGCCGAACAGGTGGGTGCCGCACGCCGCGCAGAAGTAGCGCGCGCCGATCGCGTTCGGATAGCTGGCAGGCTCCCCGTGGGTGACCTGGACCTGGTCGGGTTTGGTGAGGCTGTTCAGGGTCCCGAGCTTCGTGCAGACGGTGCAGTTGCACCGCGACACCTTCGAGGCGTCGAGCGTCGCCGCGAACTGGATGGCTTTGCAGTGGCAGCTGCCGGCGTGTTTGGTCTCCATGAACAGGACCCTACGCGACCAGATTGACAGCCTTATGTCAGGTATGTGCGCGAGGAGAGTCAGGTGCTCGAGTCGGTGCCGCTGGCAGTGGGGCGAGCAGCGAGCCGTAGCTGATCGCGCCATGCGAGTACGTCGGGGCGAGGCCGGGCGCGAGCGGATGCGCGACCAGCTCGGACGACGGGAAGTGCTGCGGTAGCTCGGGACGCTCGGGCACGCTATCCGCGAGCGTCTTCTCGAGGACCATCGACGTGTACTGATCGAGCGAGTGCTCCAGCGTGTTCGCGTTGAGGATGCACTCGACGCCGAGCTCGCGGGCGCGGCGAGCGACCCCGCGGATCTCGCTGATACCGGGCGCGTACGCGTCGACCGCGATGCCGTTCTCGCTGATCGTCCACGCGCCGCGGTCGGTGACGATCACCAGCGAGTGGTTGCCGATCGTATGACCGGGCGTGCGCACGATCGCGAAGCCGCCACCGATCAGGTAGTCACCGTCGAGG
This sequence comes from Deltaproteobacteria bacterium, assembly GCA_031385555.1. Classification (GTDB taxonomy): domain Bacteria; phylum Myxococcota_A; class Polyangia; order Haliangiales; family Haliangiaceae; genus JABFXX01. The sequence continues at coordinate 2,736 of JANNBP010000466.1, forward strand.
GCGACGATGCGATCCGTGGGCACGCCGTGCAGACACTCGGGGATGTACCACGGGGCCTGGAGTGGATGGACCCCACCTCGCAGCGTGTCGAGCTCGGCGCGCTGCGCGAGTAGCTTCGCGTTGGGAAGGTACGTGGTGCCGTCGGCACCCGGCGCGAGCAGGCCGCGGACGTCCTGGACGTGGAGGTGATCGAAGGTGACGTAGTCGATCTGCTCGTGGGTCACCCCGAAGCCGGCGAGGGCGGAGTCGATCGTGTTGTGGACCTTGCCGATCAGGTTCGTCGCTCGCGTACCGAACCGCTCCTCCATCCGCGCGAAGAACGGCGCCCGCCTCGAGCGTGCGGCGTCGGTCGGGTTGACGAGGATCGTGATCGTGCGAGTCCCGTGCTGGACCTGGACGACCTTGACGCGGTTGCGCATGAACACGAAGGGGAGCAGAGAGCTGGCCGCACCCTGCAGGCCGAGGCTGGTCGGGTAGGGGAACGTGGCGATATCGGCGGTGCGGACGAAGCGGACCGGGCCGGTCGCCAGGATCTTGTCGCGCAGCGCTCGGCCGGCTTTCCGCACTGCGTCGAGGCGTGCCCCGCTACCAGCCGTCGCCCACGCGGCGTCGAGGGTATCCACACGGACGAGATCGGTGGGGACGGACATGGGCGGGACCCTAGCACTGAGGGAGCCTGTGGTAACGTGCCCGGCCGATGGCCGTCGACGATCTGCGCAGCGGTACATGGGTCACGTATATCGGTGGCCGTGCGACCTCGGCGCGGTTGCGAAGGTGCCGCGTCGAGATCACCGCGGGACCGGATGCCGGGCTCGTGCGGGACATCGAAGCCTCGGTGATCCGGATCGGCGCGCGGCGCGGCAACGACGTCCAGCTCACCGACTCCAAGGTGTCCGGGCTGCACTGCGAGATCAAGCTCGATGACCGCGGGTATCGATTGCGCGATCTCGATTCGACCAACGGCACGTACGTCAGCCAGCTCCGCATCAACGACATCTACATCTCGCCCGGCACGCAGATCGCCCTCGGCTCGACGCGCCTCAAGTTCGATCCACTCGGAGATTCCGTCGAGATCGAACTGTCGGACTCCGATCGGTTCGGCTCGATGATCGGCCGCTCGGTGAAGATGCGCGAGATGTTCGCGCGGCTCGAGAAGCTCGCACGCTCCGACACCACAGTCCTCGTCACCGGTGAGACCGGCGTCGGCAAGGAGCTGGTCGCCGAGGCGCTTCACGATCACTCGCCGCGCGAGCAGGGTCCGTTCGTCGTGCTCGATTGCGGATCCATCCCGCCCAACCTGATCGAGTCCGAGCTGTTCGGGCACGAGCGCGGGGCGTTCACCGGCGCCACCGGCTCGTACGCCGGCGCGTTCGAGCGCGCCCACGGCGGCACGGTGTTCCTCGACGAGATCGGCGAGCTCCCTCTCGCGATGCAGCCCAAGCTCCTGCGCGTGCTCGAGCGCAAGGAGGTGCGCCGGGTCGGCGGCTCCAAGACGCTCGAGGTCGATCTCCGTGTCGTCGCCGCGACGAATCGGGATCTCGGGGTCGAGGTCAACCGCGGTCGGTTCCGCGAGGATCTCTACTACCGGCTCGCCGTCGCGCGCGTCCACGTGCCACCGCTGCGCGATCGCAAGGATGATCTCCCGCTGCTGATCGAGCACATCCTCACCATCACGCCGGGTGGCGAGACCTCGTCGATCGCGCAAGAGACGATCGACCTGATGATGAAGCACGACTGGCCGGGCAACGTGCGCGAGCTGCGCAACGTGATCGAACGGGCCGTGCTGCTGTCGGAGACGCCCGAGAACGAAGACTCGCTGCGTCGCGCGCCGGCCCCCGTGGGCTCGCAACAGAAGGAACCGTCGATCACCAACACGCCGTCGCAGACCGCGACGAGCGCCGACGCCTCGATGACGGTGCCCGTCGACGTCGGCATCCCGTTCAAGCAGGCGAAGCAGAACGTGATCAGCGAGTTCGAGCGCCGCTACATCTCGCGGCTGCTCGCACAGCACGACGGCAACATCTCCGCCGCGGCGCGCGCCGCGGGGATCGATCGCATGTCGATCCACAAGATGCTGCACCGGCTCGGCCTCGCGAACCCCGGGCGTGACTGACACGATCGAGCGCTCCGGGCTGTGCGGACTCGCGCACGCGTGCTTGGCATCGTCCGTGAAGCATCGGGAGATCATGTGGTCCCCCTCCGACTCAGACGTCGCGCATGAAACGGACGTCTACCCGCACGCACGTAACCTGTCGTGGATGGCCTCTCTCGCCGTGGCGGGCGGAGACATGCGCACCGCCGAGGGCTACCTCCTCGAGTTGCTCTCGATCTGCGTGTTCGCAGAGCGCGCTGTCGATCTCCACAGCGACTAGCTGTTGAGACGCGGTCAACTCGCGTCTATGTAAGTTGAAGGTTCCACTTTCGACGCGAGAAAACGCTCGCTGCTCGATCTTCGTGGTTGAATCGGTAGCTCGTAGTGAACAAAGCTCGGCCTCGATGAGGGCCAAGCTTGCCGCGGTTTCGATCGCGTTACTTTTTGGGGTCACAGCCATGTCATGCGGGCCCTCGGCCCGACAGACAGGCGACGGTTGCGCGGGCATCTGCAGCGCACTCGGCTACCAGGCCTGCGGCGATAACGGCGCGTTCGACCCGCCGGTCGCGTGCAATCCGGACGAGACCTGCGATCCGGTGGAGGGCTGCGTGGTCTGCGTGCCCGACGCGCTCTACTGCGGTGGGCCGACCGACAACGACGTCCTGCGCTGCAACGGCGAAGGCAGCGGCGGCGAGCTGGTGATGTCGTGTGGCGAGAACGAGGTGTGCTCCAACGGCGCGTGCAAGACGCCGTGCGAGGCCGCGGCAGACAACCCGTCGAACCTCGGCTGCGATTTCTGGGCGGCCGACCTCGATAACGAGTCGTTCAACAGCTCGCTCGGCATCTCGAACGACGCTGCCGCGCAGCAGTACTCGCTCGTCGTGGCGAACAACAACGACTACCCGGTCAACGTCTCGGTGCTGAAGAACAGCGCGCGCGTGGGCGCCACCGTCACGGAGCAGGTCGTGTTCTCCACCCAGGTCGTGCCGCGTGGGACCAAGCGGATCGATCTGCCGCAGCGCGAGGTCGACGGTGCGCAGGGGCAGAACGGCAGCTACACCGCGAACAGTGGCTCGGGCACGTTCGTGTCGCCGCACGCCTACCACGTGCTGACCACCGGCCCGGTCGTCGTCTATCAGTTCAACCCGATCATCCAGCAGTTCAGCAACGACGCGTCGACGTTGATCCCGATCCAGGCGCTCGGCACCGACTACATCGCGATGGGCTTCCAGACCGCGAACCCGTGCGAGATCACCGGGCTGTCGCAGCCGTCGATCCCGGATCACGGCTCGCTCGCGATCATCGCGCCGTTCGACAACACGACGGTGACCGTCACGGCCTCGCACCCGATCATGAAGTCCGGTGGGGACTCCGGCTTCGCGATCGCGGAGACCGCGCGCGGTGGCACGCTGACGTTCACCACCGGCCGCTACACCGTCGTCAACCTCGAGACCAAGCAGCCGTCCGGCGGCATCGGCGACTGCATCAACGGCGGCGCCGATGGCGACATGACGGGCACGTACATCAAGGCCGACAAGCCGATCGTGGTGTTCACCGCGAACGAGCGCGGCATCGGCTTCGGCGGCGCCGACAACGTCGAGTACCCGCCCGACTGGGACGACATGGAGGACGACATCTGCTGCACCGAGCACCTCGAGGAGCAGCTGTTCCCGGTGACGGCGCTCGGCAAGGAGTTCGCGGTGGGGCGCAGCCCGATCCGCTCGACGGATCCGACGGGTTGGGTCGAGCCCGACATCATCCGCGTGGTCGGCAGCGCCGACAACACGGTGATCACGACGAACCTCCCGGCGCCGTACAACACGTTCACGGTCAACGCGCGGCAGCACGTCACGTTCGCGGCGAAGACCGGCTTCACGATCTCGGCGACCAACGCGATCCAGGTCGGCTCGTACCAGGTGCCGCAGCACTTCGTGAAGCACGGCTTCACCGGTGATCCGAGCATGCTGACCATCCCGGCGGCGGAGCAGCATCGCAAGGACTACGTGTTCCTGGTGCCCGGCACGTTCGACAAGAACTTCGCCGTGTTCGCGAAGCCGGTGGATGCGGACATCCAGCTAGATGGCGTCTCGCTGCTCAACCAGGAGTTCGGTCCGTGCATCATCGCGCCGATCGGCCCGGTGCTCGGCGTGCCGTACGAGCAGTTCACGTGTCCGCTATCCGAAGGTCACCACGCGGCGAGCTCGACCAAACCGTTCGGCCTGTCCGTCTACGGTCGGCACAACGTCGGTGCCTACTCGTTCGTCGGTGGCTCCGACGTCAAGCTGATCAACCCGATCCTCTAGATCGGTCCTGCAGAACGCGCAGCCGGTTCGATCGCCGTCGGACCACCGCGATCGCGTTCACGGCGACGATCAGCCTCGCTTCCTCATTCTCGTCGGAGATCCCGCGCGCGGCTTCGAACAGCTTGTCGACCATGGCGTCGCCGCCGGGCTCGGGCGCGACCGTGCGCGCGTCTACCGTCGGAGAACCGCGGGCGAGGCCGGCACCGGCATCTGCGTCGGCAGCATCGATGGGCGGACATCCTGGCCGGTGCGCGGACAAACTCGGACGGCTCCGGTAGGTTCGGACGCGATGTCGGTGCCCGAATCGATCCGCGATGCGTATGACCCCGAACGGTTCCGCGCCGACGGGCATCGACTGATCGACGAGCTCGCCGAGCAGATGGCGCGCTGGCAGCGGCGCGATGGCGTCGTGTTGCCGTGGCGGGAGCCGGCGCAGGCGAGGGCGACGTGGAGCAAGCTCGATGCGGGGGAAGGCGAGCTCGTCCACGATCTGATCCGCGCGGCGCGGGCGTCGACGGCGCTCGAGAACCCGCGCTGCATGGGACATCAGGTGCCGCCGCCGTTGCCGTCGAGCGTGCTCGCGGAGACGGTGAGCGCGCTGCTCAACAATGGAATGGCGGTCGCGGAGATGGGGCCGGCGTCGGTGCCGATCGAGCTCTGCGTGATCGACTGGATGTGCAAGACCCTCGGGCTGCCCGAAGGTAGCGGCGGTGTGCTGACGTCGGGTGGCTCGCTCGGCAACCTGACGGCGCTGCTCGCGATGCGCCAGGCGAAGGCGGGCTTCGATGTCTGGAAGCAAGGAGCACATGCCGGCCCACCGCTCGCGGTGATCATCCCGAGTGACGCGCACTACTCGATCGCGCGGACGCTGAGGATCATGGGCTGGGGCGACGGCGGTGCGGTGCCGGCGAAGCTCGATGCTCGGCATCGATTGACACCGTCGGCGGTAGAAGCCGCGCTGCGCGAGGCAGGCGATCGCAAGGTGATCGGCATCGTCGCCGCGGCGGGGTCGACGGCGACCGGCGCGTTCGATCCGCTGCACGAGCTCGCGGATGTCGCCGACACGCACGGGCTGTGGCTGCATGTCGATGCGGCGCATGGCGGTGGGGCGGCGGTGTCGAAGACGCAGAGAGCCAAGCTGCGTGGCATCGAGCGCGCGGACTCGGTGGTGTGGGACGCGCACAAGCTGCTGATGATGCCGGCGCTGATCACGGCCGTGCTCTACAAGCAGGAGGCGAGCGCGTACGACGCGTTCGCGCAGCAGGCGTCGTACCTGTTCGCCGACGGCGCACCCTCGCACGCGTGGTGGGATCTCGGACAGCGCACCGTCGAGTGCACCAAGCGCGCGATGAGCCTGGAGCTGTGGGCGACCTTGCGGGCTCACGGCGAGGCGCTGTTCGGCGACATCGTCGATCGCCAAGCGCACCTCGCCCAGCTCCTCGCCGCGAAGGTCACCGCGGCGCCGGACTTCGAGCTCGCGCTGATGCCGGAGTCGAACATCGTGTGCTACCGGCACGTGGGCGCGGACGATCTCGACGGCCACAACCGCGCGCTACGCCGGCGCGTCGTCGAGGACGGGCGGTTCTACATCGTCGGCACCCAGCTACCGGGCGGGTTCTATCTGCGCTCGACGCTGATGAACCCGTTGATCGAGGAGCGCGATCTCGACGAGTTGCTCGACTATCTGAGAGAGCTATGCCGACCGTAACGGTCGTGTCGGCGAACGGCGATCCGCCGAAGCTCGTCGAGGTGCCCGAGGGCACGACGCTGTTCGAGGCGGGCGCGAAGGCGCAGGCAGGGATCGACACCGCGTGCGTCGGCAAGGGCACCTGCGGGCTGTGTCGCGTCAAGATCCTCGCCGGCGCGGACAAGCTCAACCCGTTCACCGACGAGGAGCGCAAGCACCTCGGCAACGTCTATCACATCACCAAAGTGCGGCTGTCGTGTCGCTGCAAGCTCGCCGGCGACGTGACGATCCAGGTCGTCCGCAAGAAGACCTGATCAAGAAGACCTGATCGCACCGGGGTTGCCGCCGCGCGCACCGGGGGTGCGCTGCGCGCACCGGGGGTGCGGCTGCGCGCACCGGGGTTGCGGCTGCGCGCACCGGGGTTGATATCGCCTTGCACGCTCATCTGCACTTTCATGATCCTTGTCCGGTGTCCGCCGGTATGCGGACACCATGTCCGACAGCCGGACAGAACGTCCTCTATGTCGTTGAGATGGCTGAGCGACAGCGATGGTCAGCAGAATGCACTACGTCCCCGCATGACGCTGCCACGTCCTGTCTATCCGGGAACGGTCAGCATGATCACTCGCCGCTGCACACAACGGCAGTGTCTGCTGCACCCCGATCCCGAGACCGTGAATGCGTTCGTCTACTGTTTGGCCGTTGCCGCTGAGCGCCATCAGATCGACGTGCTCGACTTCAAGCAGCTCTCGAATCACCTGCACGACGTGATCTACGACCGCCATGGCAACGCGCCCGCCTTCACTCAGGACTTCCATCGACTACTCGCTTGCTGCGTCAACGTGTTGCGAGGCCGCTCCGAGAATGTCTTCGCGAGCACGGAGCCGAACGTCGTGACGCTCGCTACGACCGAGGACCTCATCAGTCGCTTGGTTTACGTTGCTGCGAATCCGGTTAAGCATGACCTCGTCGCGCATGTCGACGACTGGCCTGGGGCGAGTGGATATCGCGCATTACTCGAGAACAAGCCGCTTCGCGCCACGCGACCCAAACACTTCTTCAGCTCAGAGGGAGTCATGCCGGAGGAAGTCACGCTTTGGGTTGGAATTCCTCCAGAGCTCGGCGACCGCGAAGAGATCCTCAGCGAGCTGAAGCGGCGGGTCGAGGATTTCGAGCGCGAGAAGGCGGCCGAGCGAGCTCGAACCGGCAAGCGGGTGCTGGGTCGCGCCGCCGTTTTGCGCCAACACTGGAGCACCATCCCGAGCACGAGTGGGCCTCGGCGAGCTCAGCGAAGGATCGCCTCGGCTTGTCGATTGACCCTCGGAAAGCTACTAGATCGCTGGCACGACTTCCTGGACGCGCATCGCAAAGCGCGCCTCGCGCTGTTACAGGGAAATCCGATTCCGTTTCCGTTCGGAACGTACTGGCTACGCCGCTATGCCGGCATGCCGGTTCAGGCACCGAATTTTTCGAACTAGTCACCTAGCTGAGACTTTGCGGCCCGAACGAATCGGGTCGTCGCGGCGTGGTCGATCACCTGGCGGTTGAGGATTCGTTCGACCTTGTTGATATGATCCTCCCATTGCGCGGCCTGGAGCCAGCAGCGCACCCCCGGTGCGCACGCGGGCAATCCCGGTGGGATTGCCCGGGTGGGTGGGATTGCCCGGGTGCAGCGAGGCCCAACGAGGAGGAGCGCAAGCACCGCGGCAACGTCTATCACATCACCAAGATTGGGCTGTCGTGTCGCTGCAAGATCGCGGGCGACGTGACGATCCAGGTCGCGCAAGAAGAGCTAGTCGCCGCGCTTGCGGCGGCGTTAGTCGAACGGAACGACCTTGTCGATCGTTCCACCGTCGACGACGTCCACGACGATCATCTTGCGCTTCTTCGTCTCGGGGTTGATCAGGAGCAGGGTCTGACGGCCGGCAGGAAGCTTCAACCGACAGATCCCGTTGCAACCGAGACCTTCGTTGCGACCGAGCGACTTGCCGTTGTGCACCACGTCGGCCGAGCTGACGCCGGTGACATCGATCTTGACGAAGCCGAACTTCTCGACCGCCTTGAGCGACTCGGTGAGCTCGAGCAGCTCGCCGGCCTTGAGATCGATCGTCTTTGTCACCGCCGTGTAGCTGGCCTTCGTGATCACGAGCGTCACACCCGTCGCCGCGGCCAGGTTGTCCCAGGTCTTCGGCGTCACGCCGTCGAGCGTCCGTCCGTTGACCTGAACCTGTGCCCCCGCCGGGTCGGTGGTGATCGACAGCCTCGCCGGTGCGATCGTGAAGCGCGGGCTGACGCGGGTGGTTTCCGCCTCGACGATCGGCACCGTCTCGTCGATCGGCGTGAAGCCCGCGAGCTCGAGGTGGAAGTGATACTTCTCGTTCGCGCGCAGCGTTGCCTTGAAGGGCGCCGCGCGTGACAGGCGAGGGATGGTCTTGCGCTCGGCGCTGCCGCCGACGAGCTCGATGTAGCCGGAGGCGCCTTCTTGCTCGGGATCGATCGTCAACGTGCCGGTCTTCTCGGTCACGACCTTCGCATCGGGCAGCATGGCGATGGGCTGCGTCCCCGGGCCTCGCGTCACCGCCCAGATCGTGACGCCACCGGCGACGAGGAGCAGGCTCGCGACGAGGATCCAGCTGGTCCGCTTGGGCTCGGGCTTCGCGGGCTCCTTCTGCTTGGCCCTCGCGATCGGCAGCTTGTCGCCCGAGGCCTCGAGCTTGGGCACCTGACCCGTCGGCGGGCCCCCGACCTCGGTGTGGCGATCGCGATCCTTGGACGCGTCGTAGAGCGCGTGCAGATCGGTGTCACCGGGCATCGCGACGCCCTGCTCCGAGTTCCGGCGCGCGCGCGGTGCGGCGACGTTGGTCGCGACATCGACCTCCTCGAGCCGCGACACGCCATCCATGTCGAGCTTGCGGAACAGGCCCGTCGAGTGCTCGCCCTTGCGTAGGGCCGTCTCCGTCGACGGCGGCTTGCCATCGGTGACCGCGGTCTTGCGCGCGGCGGTGGGCGGATCGGTGAGCTGCTTGCGGATCACGTCGTCGAGCGCGCCGCGCCCGGAGATCCGCTTCGCCGGGATCACGGTCGCGAGGGCATCGGCGACGTCGAGCGCCGTGGCCATGATCGACGACTCGTACGACAGCTCGATCAGCGCTCGCAGCACCTGCGCGGGACGCATCGGCCGATCGATCGGCTTGCGCGCGAGGGCGAGCCCGATCACCTCGTCGAGCCGCGATGGCAGGCCCGGGCGCAGGCTTGCCATTTTCGGGATCGGCATGTTCTCGATGTTCTTGATGATGTCCTCGGACTCGTCGCCCGGGAACAGCTTCTCGTTGGTGAACAGCTCGAAGATCACGCTCGCCGCGGAGAACAGATCGCTGCGCGTATCGAGGGTGTCGCCGCGCGCCTGCTCGGGCGACATGTAGCGCCACTTGCCCATCACCTTGCGCGGACCGGCGCCCGCGACACGGTGCGGGCGTGCGGCGACGGCGATGCCGAAGTCGGCGAGCTTCACCTCGCCCGCGCGTGATACCAGCACGTTCGACGGCGAGACGTCGCGGTGGACGATGTTGTGGCCGTGCGCGAAGTCGAGCGCGCGGATGATCTCGATCGCGATGTGGAACGCGGCGGGCAGGGGGACGAGGCGCTTCTCGTCCTTGAACTTGCGGAGCATCGCGGCGAGGTCGAGGCCGTCGACGTACTCCATCGCGATGAACAGCGATTCGCCGATCCGGCCGAAGTCGAGGACCTGGACCACGTTCGCGTGCGACAGCCGGACGGCCACCTTGGCCTCGGCGATGAACCGCGCCTCGAACTCGGCGTCCCGGGCGAGCTCGGGGAGGATCCTCTTGATCGCCAACGTCTTCTCGAACCCGTGGGCGCCGTACGCCTTCGCGAGAAACACCTCCGCCATGCCGCCAACCGCGATGCGGTCCAGCACGTCGTAGCGTTCGAGAGATTTGGTAAGGGGCTCGTCCATGGCTGTGCCCAAGCCCTCGCAGTGCGCCTACACCACGAGGTGGCCTATACTATTGCAATGTCGCGGCACCCGGCGCGTCTCGCGGTGGTCCTCTGCATCCTGATTTTTGGGATGCGGGCCGCGCGCGCACGGGGTGAGGACCCGACCCCCGAGGACCTCCCAGTCCCGGCGATCCAGCCGCCGCGCGAGCCGGTGGCGGTCATCGAGCTCGGCAACTTCGAGTCGAACCGCAAGCTCGCGATCGACATCGCAGGTGCGCTCAACAACAGCCAGGTGCTCAAGCCCCTCGATGACCTCAACGACGCCGAGGCCCTCCGCGCCGCCCACGCCGACGAGGATCAGCCGTTTCTCGACGACGCCTTCCTCGTACGCACCTCCGCCGAATCCGCGGTCGTCAACTACAAGTTCCCCGAGGCTGCGATCGCCGCGGACCGTGGTCTGACGAGCCTGCACCGCGCCACGCCCACCCCGCAGACGCTCCGGTTGTCGGCCGAGCTCGCGTTCCTGTTCGGTGCCGCCCGGCTCGGCGAGCGCAAGCCCGACGTCGCCGCGGCCTGGTTCCGGTTCGCGCACACCCTCGACGCCAGCTTCCTGCCGGATCCGATCCGCTACCTGCCGGAGATCGTCCAGGCGTTCGAGATGTCGTCGCGCTCGACGCCCGGTGGCAAGGGCTGGATCGAGGTCAGCGGCCCTGGCCGGGTGTTCCTCGATGGCAAGGAGATCGGGACGTCCCCGCAGACGTTCCCCGACATCACGCCGGGCATCCACGTGGTGCAGCTCGTCGGAGAGGGCCGCGACACCGACGGCAAGCGGGTGGAAGTGGTGAACGGCAAGAAGGCCGACCCGCTCTCGTTCGAGGCGGGCACGATCGATCGCAACAAGCAGATCAAGCGCGCGCGGCGTGCGCTCAAGCTGGCGCCCGATTCGTCGGCTCGCGCGGCGGCGATGCAGCACCTCGCCCGGCTGGTCGGCGTCCGCGACGCGGTGCTCCTGAGCGAGAGCAACGGCAAGACGATCATCCAGACCTGGCGCGATCAGGCCCCGGGCTTCTCCTCGTTGCGCGAGCTCAAGGAGGAAGATCGGGGCAAGCCGGGCGAGATCCTGACGCCGTTCCTGCCGCCGACGCGGGTGGAGCCGGTGAGGCCCGATCCACCCTGCCCACCGGGCACCAACCGGCCGGCGCCGCGCGCCGCCTGCGTGTCCACCGCCGTCGTCGATCCCCGCAGCTGGTATCACAAGCCGAGCTATCGGATCGGCGGTGGCGTCGTCGGTGCCGTGATCATCGGCGTCGCGATCTACGCGCTCGCGAGCTGGGAACGCACCCTGGGAACGAATCCCAAAGCCGGGTTTACTCTCGACGGAGACACGGGGCGACGATGAGAATTCGATGTGGTCTGCTCGTGGTGGCGTGCGCAGTTTCGGCGTGCAGCACGCCCGACCTCACGATCACGTATCTCGTCGCCGACGGGATCACCGGCCCGACATGCGGCGAGACCGGGATCAGCTGCGCCGACGTGGATCTCCAGTGCGCCAGCGTCCTCTATCTGCGTGTGCTCCGTCCCTCCGATCCTGCCGCACCGTTCATCTCGATCTGCGACGACGTCCGGGTCAACGGTACGAAGGACATGTGCGCGATCGGCAGTATCGATCTGCCGCTCACCACGCTGCCGCGCGAGACCCTCGAGATCCAGGTGACCGTGTGGCCTCGGGAGATGGTGGTCGACGAGGCCGGCGAGCTCGACTGCGGCAAGCTGCCGCTCAACTTCGACGCCACCTTTGGATTCCCGGTCCCGGTCGCCGGCGATCTCAATCCGGCGTTCGGTGGCCGCGCCTTCTATCACCCGGGTGACGACGAGACGTTCGTGACGCTCGGCTGCGTCGATCTCCTGAGCGTCAACGCGCCGTCGTGCGCGGGTCAGCAAGCGATCCAGGTGACCTCGACGGTCGGCGACTTTGAAAACCTCCCATTCTCCGTCAGCTCGACGATCGGCGATCGCCTCGGCGTCACGATCGGCGAGCCCAATCAAGTCGACGACAGGCACCAGCTCAACTCGGCGGACGTGGCGACGCTCGATCGCACGACCCAGGGCCCGACCCCAGCCTGGGGAGGCGGCGTCGATCTCGCGCTCGTCAGCTCGGCGTGCATCCAGGTGCTCGAGGATGGCGCGCAGACCACGTCGGCGCTGCGCTGCAAGTCGGTGACGCCCGCCGAGACCACGCTCGATCTCCCGGGGGTTCGGCTCCCTCGCGCGACCCTCGATCAGATCCTGACGTCGCTGTCGCTGATCAAGTTCCCCGAGGAGGGCCTCACCGTCGGCATCGTCATCGACTCGGTCGGCTCGCCGATTCCCGGGGCGGTCGTCAACGCCACCGGCGGCACCGTCGAGTACCTCAACGCGACTCGCACCGGGCTGGTGCTGGGGCAGACGTCGTCGAGTGGGATGTTCGTCTCGCGCGACGCCACGTACGGGACGATCTTCTCGACATTCCTCATCGATCAGACAGTGCCGCCCACGCTCGGCGGCCGAGTCGACGGTAAGGTGACCGTCGTGATCCTCCAGTCCGATACCCAGATCGGTAGCTAATGGCGAAGGCCGTGACCCGCACCTGGTTCCGGGTGGTGCTTGCCCGACCCGCCTCGACGCCGATCGTCGTCGCCGCCGAGGGCGAGCATCTCGGCGTCGCCATCGCGGCCGCCGAAGCCCACGTCAAGGGCAGCTTCGCGATCGCGTGCGATCGCTCCGTCGATCCGATCCCGCTCGGCGAGTCGGTCGGCAAGCAGGGCGTGGTCGAGCTCGCCGACGACGCGTCCGCGAGCACGGAGTTTCGCTGGCCGCGCGGCGTGCTGCCGAAGCTCGGTGTGACCTCCAAGGTCCGCGCTGGCTACACGCTCCACAAGGATCCGAAGCTCCTGGTGATCGAGGCGCAGACCACGGCCGACAAGCTCGTCGATCTCTATCTCGGGCTACTGGAGCGGCTGCCAAGCGCCGACAACCTCGAGATCCGGGTCCTCGATCACTTCGATCACGTCGACTACACCGCGGTGTGGCTGACCTCGCGCGTCGACGGCAAGCGCATCCTGAGCTTCCTCGACGATCACGATGTCGAGCTGCTCGAGAATGGCCACCTCGAGCTGTCGATCTACGTCCGCGCGAAGAAGGCGACGCTGCGCCTCACCGAGCACAAGACGGTGGTGTGGCTGTCCGAGGGCGACGAGCTCCGCTCCGACGTCACGCGGTGGCTGTCCGAGCTCGGCCTGTCACCGATCGATCCGGTCGATCCGGTCGAACCTGGTGCGACCTCGAAAGGGCCGTTCGTCACCATCGCGGCCGGCGCACACGAGCACTACCGCGCCGGGAAGAGCCGCGATCGCGAGGAGCTCGAGAAGTACCTCTACCGTCAGCGCCTGCGACGCGTCGACAAGGTGGTCGCCGCACCGCGCGGAGCGCGCGCTCCCGACACCGACGGGTGATCTCTCCACCAGAACCGCAACGGCTTCGCCTTCCAGTCGTCGCCGGCGAACTCGACGCCGATCCGCGGACCACGCGCGACCACGCGCGCCGGCACGTTCGCCCAGGCCACGAGCTCCGGCGCCTCGACCTGCTCCGCGACATAGAGCGGCCCCTTCGCGAGGCTCTTGCGATCGAGCGTGCGATCGATGCCGAGCGCCTGGGTGACCTTCCCCGGGCCGCGTCCGACGGTCTTGTCGTCGACCAGCCCACGGTACGGCGCGATCGCGCGGATCAGCACCGCCTGGCCGGCTCCCTCACCGCCGGTGATGATGTTGAACATCTCGTGGATGCCGTAGCAGAGGTAGACGTACGCGACGCCCCCGGGCCCATACATCACCGAGTTCCGCGCGGTGACGCCGAACCGCGTGTGCGACGCGAGATCCTCGGGCCCGAGATACGCCTCGGTCTCGACGATCACGCCGGCGCGCGTGCCGTGCACCAGCACCGTCCCGATCAGATCGCGCGCGACGGTGATGACGTCACGGCGAAACCATTCGGTCGCGAGGCGGCGCACGCCGAGGTTCTACTCGATCCGGTCGAACCAGTTCGACCTCAACCTGGTCTGCCGAGCAAGCGATCGCGATCGAGCCGGATCGGCCGTAGTGCTCCCGCCTCGATCCACGACGCGAGCTCGGCGAGCTGCACCCCATCGGGCCGCATGAACAGATAGCGGAACGTCACGCCTGCCTTCGCCGCCGCTCGCCGACGCCCGAACGTGCCCAGCCAGCGCGAACGCCGGCAGCCAGGCGCGGGCGAACTCTCCGTCGGGCAGCCCGGACACGCCGACGACGGTGCCGCCGCGCTTGGTCGCCCTGATCGACGCCTGCTCGGTGGTCCCGAGCGTGTCGAACACCGCAGCCACCTCGGGCAGCGGCTCGCCCTTCGTGTAGTCCACGATCGCGTCCGCACCCAGCCCGAGCCCGTCGAGCACCTGGGCGACCCGGCCATTCCGGTCGAACCAGTTCGACCTCATGGTCTGCCGAGCAAGCGATCGCGATCGAGCCCGTCGAGCACCTGGGCGACGCGGCCATCGGCGGCGAGCCCGGTGAGCAGGTCGTCGACCCGCGTTCGGTATTCCTCGGGCGGCAACTGACCCTGGAGCAGCCGGAACCGCAGGAACAGCAGCGCGGTCTGCACCACGTCGGCGAGGCAGTACTTCTGCACCAGCTCGAGCTGCCCGGACTGGACCAGCCCCTCGACCTGCGAGCCATTGATCGGGCCCTTGCCGGGCAGGCCGATCAGCCGCGTCAGCGCATCGAGCTTGCCTGCGCGGACCGCGCCGTGATCGGCGAGCCAGTCACACAGATCGAGGTGGCCGAGGTCACTGCGGCGATCCCGGACCTGCTTGTCCCGGTAGTACCAGGGCAGCGGCACGGCATGGCAAAGCGAGCGCAGCACGATCACCGGCAGATCGAAGCTCCGTCCGTTGTAGGTGACCAGCACCGGCCGCGCGGCGCCGACCACCGACGAGAACGTCTCGAGGAGGGCGGCCTCCCGGTCATCCATCGTGGATGGGGACCCCGGCTTCGCCACCCCGTCGGCAACATCCGGATCCCCCATCACCCCCATCCGCGTGAGGCGGTACGCGTGGTCGAGCCAGAGGTAGCCAAGGACCACGATCCGGTGCGCCCAGGTGGGGGGGAACGGTGGTTCGACCCCCTCCGGGAGCTCCGGACGGGGCCACCGATCGAGGTCGGGGACCGTCTCGATATCGAGGATCAGATACTCGGCGCGGGGCGTGCGAGCCACGGCGCGTAACCTAGATCCCACCTGTGACATCGGTACCTCTAGTGATCCGTCTGGCCACTCCGCGTCGTATGATGACAAGCTCCATGGCCGTGCCACGCCTTGCCCTCGCGTTTGCGGTCGTGATGGGTGCTGAACCTGCGATCGCCGCAGGCAATTGCACCACGGTTGACCTCGACCTCGTGCCCGCCACGCTGGCCAACAATCCATACGCGCCGCAGATCGTGGCGTGGGTCGAGACCACCGCGGGCGTGTTCGTCGACACCGCGTACATCACCGCGCAGACCGGCAGCTACGGCCTCGGCAATCGCCCGGGGCGGTTCGACTTCAACAGTGGTCCGAACTGGCCGTACGGTCGCCGGATCACCGTGTTCCCGGTGTGGGCACATCGCCATGGCCTGATGTGGGACGAGGTCCAGTTCCAGGACGGCGACGAGAACAACCTCTCGCACCCGTTCAATCAGAGCTCGCGCGAGTCGCACTACTGTCGTCCGCTCCAGCCGAGCGAGCCCTCCTGGGATGCGTTCACCTGCGCGTCAACGGTGTTCAGCGACAAGGGCGAGCTCTCGCAGACCGCGAAGTCCGTCTATCCACCGCGCAACGATGTCGAGCGCGGCACGCCCGACGATCCAGACGTCGAGATGTACGATCCGCTGAACCCGTTCGATGGGGTCTCACAGGCGACGCCCGAACCGGGCTCGTTGTCGACGCTGTCGTGGCCGGTGCCCGAGACGGTGACGCCCGGCGACTACGTGATGTTCGTCGAGGTCTCGCGCGAGTCCGACTTCAACGGCGAGTACAACACGACGCGCTTCCCGCCACCGATCGGTATCCCGTGGGCCGAGTACGGCGAGCCGTATCGCGGCCAGCCGTCCGTGGTCTATCGCATCCCGTTCTCGATCCGTGCGGATGGCGTGACCACTGCCGCGGCGGCCGAGTACGCCGGCTACGGCGATCCCGACGGTATCGACGGCACGCTCCGATCGCCCGATTCCACGATCACCAGCGACGTCGCCGGCTCGGGTGCGGCGCGGCTCGCGATGGTCTCGGTCGACGGCAACGCGTTCCGCGTGCGCGTCACCTCGCGCCCGCAGCAGGACTTCGATCCCCCGGCGCTCCCCGGCGATCTGCAACTGTTGTCGAGCACTGGCACCGAGGCGCAGATCGGATTCGTCGCACCTGGCGACGATGGCGCGCTCGGCAAGGCGAAGAAGTACGAGATCCGTTATCTCGTCGGCGAGTCGATGACCAGCGAGAGCTTCGAAGCCGCGACGCTGCTCGGCACCACGGTGACGCCGGGTGCCGCGGGTGCGCTGCAGACGTTCACGCTGCCGGGCCTGCTGCCGGGCACGAGCTACGCCGTCGGCATCCGCGCCACCGATGACTGCCGCAACACGAGCGAGATCGCGACGTTCGAGTTTCAGACCACCGAGCGCGGTGCCGGTGAGGTCGACGCGTGCTTCGTCGCGACCGCCGCGTACGGCTCGGTGCTCGCGGGCGAGGTCGACATGTTGCGCCGGTTCCGCGATGTGCTGCTCCGCAAGACCGCGTTCGGCGAGCTCGCCGTCGAGACGTATTACACGTTTGGTCCCGCGCTCGCCGGGCTGATCGGCGAGTCCGAGCTGCTGCGCGCCACCGCGCGAGATGTCCTCGAGCCCGTGGTCGCGAAGGTTCGCGGCGCCCAGGTCACCGAATGAACAAGCTCTCGCTGGCCCTGCTCCTCGTCGCCGGCAACGCGTACGCCGATGGCAATGCGTGTCCGATCCTCGACGTCACGCTGCAACCGCAGGCGGTCGGCGACGCCCAGCTCGATCGCTTCGCACCGCAGATCGTGGCGTGGCTCGAGGACGCCTCGGGCACGTTCGTCGACACCATCTACATCACCCAGGCCACCGGTACGTTCGGCATCGGCAATCGCCCGGGGCGGTTCGACTTCAACAGCGGGCCGTTCTGGCCGTACGGTCGGCGGATCACCACGTTCCCGGTGTGGGCCGAGCGGCAGCCGCTGCGCTGGCAGCAACTCGTCTTCCAGGACGGCGACGATAACGACCTCTCGCACTCGGGGCTCAAGAGCTCGCGCGATGTCCACTACTGCCGCCCGCTCCACAACCCCGACGAGATGGATGCGCTGAGCTGCCCGACCAGCACCGCGTACACCGACAAGGGTGCGTTCGGCAGCGCGACGAGCAAGTACCCGCCGCGCGCCGATGTCGAGCGGCTCTCGCAGGATGCGCCGTCGGTCGAGATGTACGGCATGCTCAACCCGTTCGACGCGGTCTCGCAACCGACGCCACAGCTCGGTACGCTGTCGACGCTGACGTGGGCTGCGTCGTCGCTCGCCGCCGGTTCCTACGTCCTGTGGGTCGAGGTCTCGCGCGAGTTCGACACCAACGCGAGCTACAGCTTCGCGGCCCCGACGGGCATTCCGTGGAGCGACTACGGTGCGCCGTATCGCGGCCAGCCGTCGGTGCTCTACAAGGTGCCGGTCACGGTGACCGCGGGGGCCACGTCGGTCGCGTATGCCACGACCTACGAGGGCTACGGCGATCCCGACGGCCTCGACGGCAACATCCGTCCTCCCGACTCCACGATCTCGACCACGCCGGGCAGCGGTGCCGGCCGGCTCGCGTTGCTGTCGGAGAACAGCCAGCCGTTCCGCGTCAAGGTCAGCTCGTACAGCGAGGACGACGCGATTCCGCCGGCCGCCGTGGGTGGGCCGGAGGTCACGGACCTCAGCTCGAACCGCGCGACGATCTCGTTCGCGGCCCCGGGAGACGACGGCACCGAGGGCAAGGTGACGCGCTACGAGGTGCGGTACCGCGTGCGCGAGGCGATCACCGACGCGAACTTCTCGACCGCCACGCCGGTCACCGCCGTTGTCGAGCCGGGCGCCGCGGGCTCCGCGCAGTCGCTCGAGCTGTCGGGCCTGCTGCCGGAGACCACGTACTCGGTCGGCATCCGTGCGTTCGACAACTGCAACAACGCGGGTCCGCTCGTCGTCGTCGAGGTGGCCACGCCGTTGCGCCCGCTCGGTGAGGTCGATGCCTGCTTCGTCGCCACCGCGGCGTACGGCAGCGTGATGGCTGGCGATGTCGAGATGCTCCGCCGGTTCCGCGACTCGCTGCTCAGCAAGACCGCGCTCGGCGAGCTCGCGATCGAGAGCTACTACACGTTCGGCCCGGCACTCGCGGGGCTGATCGGCGAGTCCGATGTGCTGCGGCAGACCGCACGGACGGCGCTCCAGCCCGTCGTCTCGCGCGTCGGTTCCCTCACGTTCTAGGCGTTTCCTCGGATGTCTCGCCCGCGTTGGTGCCCGCGGCGGCTCCAACGCATGCCGACGATCGCCGCTGTCGCGTGCTCGATCTCGAGCTGCGGCCGGTCGCCGGCGAGGGCAATTTCGTGCCGCAGATCGTGGCTCGAGGACGCCGCGGGCAACGTCGTCGACACGGTCTACCTCACGAGGCCACCGGCACGTTCGGCATCGGCAACCGCCCGTTAGAGGTCGGGTAGCACCGCGACGGTGCCGGTCAGCTGCACGATGACCGAATCGATCACCGCACCGCAGGTGCGCGTCAGCGTGACCTCGCCGTCGAGCACGAGCGCGAAGCCACCCGCACCCGTCGGATCGCAGAGCCCCTCCGCTCGCGCGGTGCCCGTCGGTGGCACGGTGTCGTCGAGGTCGTATTCGCACGACACGTCGGCGCCGCTGATGTCGACCACGCGCACCGCCGGATCCTCCGACGCGGGATCGTCGATGCCGAGGGCCTCACCGGCGCCGAGCAGATCGGGCCTCGGGACGCAGAGCGTGAACAGCCCGCCCGGCAGATCGGTCTGCACACCGGCGATCGTCAGGCTGATCACGCCCTCGGGCGTCCCGTCGACCGGGCAGTCGTTGTTCGGACCCGCCGCCAGGTCGCCATACGTCAGCTCGACACCGAGGCCCGAGGCGACGAGCCCGTCGGCCTGCGCATCACCGGGCCCGCACGTGTCCCCGTCGCTGGGACAGCCCGCGAGGCTAGTAATCAAAAGGAACGGTAAGACCGACGTGAGCGACGAGCGCATTGCCGAATCGATTGTACTGGACGACGTACTGGAGCATCGCCTCGAAGCGCGTGTTGCCCCAGTTTCCTTCGAGATCGAACGCGGAGCCGAGCATGCCGAGCTTTGCCTCCATGGTGTGCGTGCTCGTCGACGACAACTTGACGTCGTCGGACACGAAGCCCATCACCCCCTCGGAGTCGGTGTAGCGATCGCGGAAGAAGAACGCGCCGTCCTGCGTGTGATAGCGGTAACGGAACGAGGCATCGCCGACGTCGCCGATCTGCTGGATCACGCGGAGCTCGGGGGTGTGGCCGTGTACCTTCCAGTTGTCGCGGTAGTACCGGTACGACCCGATCAGCGCGGTCTCGGTGCGGGGCACGAAGTAGCGGACCACGCCGGCGATCGCCTGGCGATTGCGCAGCGTGGGATGGCGTTCCGAGATTAGCTCGTCCCCGGCGATCGCGGAGCGATACGGGTTCGATTGATAGCCGTCGAGGCGCGCGACATCGACGGAGACGCCGGCGATCGCGTTGCGCGACACGAGCTGCGTCGCCGACGCGAACACCGAAAGCGAGGTCAGGCTGCACTCGACTTGCTCGGTCTTGCCGCGCTCGCACTCGATCGTGGGCTGTGCGAGACCGCCGCCGGAGCCGGCACTGATGACGTCGTAGCCGACGCCACCGCCGAGGCCGAGCACGGTGTTCTTCTGCCCGAGCTCGAGCTCACCGCGCAGGCCGGCGTAGAGCGACTTGTAGTCCGATTCCGTCGAGTACTTCGCGTCGCCGCCGATCCGGAGATCGTGGAGCTGGTGCGTGTAGCCGACGCCCGCTTCGTAGCGATTCTCGGTGAACGCGACGGCATCCGCGGCGCCCGCCGAGGTCGAGGCGCTGGTGATCGCGTCGACCAGGAAGTGGCTCGTCACCAGGCCGCGCTCGCCGACCTCGAACACACCGTCGAGCATCGGCTGCATCACGCGCGTCGCCCGCTCCTTGTAGTAGACGCCGCGCACCGAGACGGTGCCGTCCGCCTCGGCGAGGGCCGGCAACGCCAGCAGCGCGAGCGCTAGTGCGAGGCGCACCGATCCAAGCGTACGCGTCCACGTGAGACGTGCTCGATTCCGAGCAGCGCGATCTGGTGGGGCGCTCTCCTCGAGCATCCCACCGCGATCGTCGACTCGCCGATGGTCCGCGTTTGCGGCGGTAGATGACTCGCCCATCCCTGGCGCAGCATTGTTGGTGGCACGAGCAGCACGAACGACCAATGCCGGACGGGTCAATTGCAGCCGCATCCGCCACCCGGTTGTCCGGTGCCACCGTCCGCGCCCTCGCGCGATCCCGTGGCGTGTTGACCGAACCGGGCTTCACCGGGATCGCGATCGTTGGTCATCGATCGCTTCGCGAGATTGCCGCGCTGGTGCGCTTTCACCCTCACGCAACCGGTACCCGCGACTGCTAGTGCTGCGAGCAGCAAGCAACGAAAAAGCACGACGCGGTGAAAGATATCACGTGAGGCTGTAATGGCGGCTAGGGCGGGCGTTGTTGTACACAACCATTCCATGAAGCGCCTGTCCCTCGTTCTCGTCGCGACCCTCGGCTGCGGCGGCGCCGCCAAAGACGCCCCCACGACCCCCGGCAGCAACGCGGGCAGCGGAGCCAAGCCGGCCGCCGCCGGCGACGTCTCGCTGGAGATTCCGCCGATCGAGATCAAGGGCGTGATCTTCGAGCCCGAAGGTCTCGGCCGCCCGGGCATGCCGCTCTACGAGCCGAAGGCACGCGGCCTCACGGTCGCGAAGCAGAAGCAGATCTTCGGCAGCACCAAGGGCGCGGTCGAGAAGCAGGCGCAGGGCGCCGTCCTCGCGACGATGCTCTATCAGGAATCCAAGAAGGCGACCGGCGACGCCGCGAAGGCGCTCGTCGAAGAAGCCCGCCAGGTGCTCCGCACGTCCCAGGCCGCCGCCGGCAAGGATGTCGACGAGGTCACGTTCCGGCTGCTCGGCAGCTACGAGCTGATGGCCGACGACTTCGCCGCCGCCGAGAAGGCGTGGGAAGGCGTCGTCGCGAAGGGCCCGAAGAGCAAGGAGCTTGGCTACAACAAGGCGTGGTGGGCCCACTCGCTGCTCAAGCAGTACAAGAACGCCGAGGCGCTCGCGGTCGTCAAGAACGACGCGCCGGACGCGAAGCAGCCCGAGCTCGCGTACGTGATGGCGTGGGCGAAGTGGCGGGCCGGTGATGACGCCGGCGCGTGGCAGGCGATCGTCGCGGCCGCGTCGGGGTGGGGCACCAACGCGAACAAGGACGTCATCGAGCGCGATGTCCTGCTGTTCGCGGGGCGCTCGAGCGAGCCGTTCACCAAGGTCGCGCCCGAGCTCTACAAGATCTTCGGGGCAAAGACGCCGGCGCAGCAGTACGAGGTGGTCGCGAAGCTCGGGCTCCAGGCGTATCAGTACGCCGGCAAGTGGGCCGATGCCGTGGCGTCGCTCGACGAGGCGCTCAAGCTCGCCGGCACCACCGTGCTGCCGACCGACAAGCTGGTGATCAAGTACACGCAGGCTGACATGACGGTCCGCCTGGATCAGCCAGACACCGCGGCCCGCCACGGCAAGGACGCGCTCGCCGTGATGCCCACCTGCGCCAAGTGCAGCCCGCAGGACAAGGAGAACGTTGTCACCGGGATCTACGGCATCGCACGCGTCTTCCACCTGCTCTACGCGACGGCGAACGACGTCCGCTTCTACCAGCCCGCGCACGATCTGTACGTCGAGACCATCCCGCTGATGGTGTCGAACAACACGCTGCGCACGCAGGCTCAGAACGATCTGAAGACGCTCGAGACCACGCTGAAGAACACCAAGGCCGGCACCGGCACGCACGAGAAGCAGGCGATCGGCGTGCTGATGCAGCGCCACAATCAGGAGATCCAGGCGTGCTTCGAGGAGACCCTCGCGGGCAGCCCGAAGCTGTCGGGCACCGTGACGGTGACGCTCGAATCGGATGCGACCGGCGAGATCAAGGGCGCGGCGAGCGATCCGAAGGCCGGCACCGACGGGCTGTCGGCGGTGGCGGGTTGCATCGTGGCCAACGCCAAGAGCTGGAAGCTGCCGAAGCGCGGCATGGCGGGGAACACCCGCATCAAGCTCGTGTACCAGCTCTCGAAGAAGTAGCGCCCAGCGGGCTCGACAGCGCTCGTCAGCGCTCGTCAGCGCGCTCGACAGCGCTCGACAGCGCTCGACAGCGCTCGTCAGCGCTTCTTGCGCTTCGACTTCGACGCGGCACGCGGCCTGACAGACGCCGCACGGCGCCGCGTCAGCGAGCGGTCCCGGGGCAGCGACCGATCGAGACGCGCGATCCGCTCGAGCTCGGCGACCAGCTGCTTCGCATGCGTGATGCGGGCGGGCTGAGCGAGATCGTCGAGCAGCGCCGAGGGCTGCGCGCTCGTGGTCAGGAAGCGGCGGAGCGCCGCCTGACAGGCGCGAGCATCACCGAGCTTGTGCAGCGCGGCGGCGAGGTTCCAGTGGTGCAGCGGCCACGTAGGCTCGGCGGTGCTCGCACGCTCGAGGGGCGCGATCGCAGCGGCGTGATCGTCCTGCGCGAGCAGACATGCACCGTAGCCACCGGCCCAATCGGTCGTGATCGCGATCTCGGGCGGGCAACGCTCGAACAATGCGCGCGCGTCGGCGAGCTCCCCGGCGGCGAGGAGCTCGACCGCCTTCGACAGGGCGGGTGCCTCGAGCGACGGCGCGACCACGTGCGCGTCGCGGAGATCGAGCAGGTCGCGACCGAGGTAATACGACGAGCCGAGCGTGACATCCGAGCGCGTGGTGCGGCGCGCGGCGGTGGTGACCAGGGTGCGCGCGTGCTCGATGTCGCTGCTCGCGACGCGATAGCCGTCGGCGCACAGCTTCGCGATCAGGGTGGCCGTGGGATCGAGGGCACCCTCGGGCGCGGTGTCCTCGTGCAGGCAATCCTCGATGCAGCCCGCCTCGCCGATCAACACGGCCCAGCGGCGCCAGGTGCGCTCGCCGGCTTGCTTGCGCGTGGCGACGACGACGATCCGCCCGGCGGCCTCGCAAGTCCCGGCTTGCCCGGGACGCGCGGCGCCACGGGGCGGCGCGGAGGTTCGATCGACGAGCACGGCGACATGCGTGGGACGCGTCAGCCGCGCCGGCGGGAGGGACGCGAGGAGGCGAGGTGCTGCGCGGATGATCGCCTCCACCTTCGCGCGCTGCTCGCGATCGACGTCGAGACGTAGCGCGAGCTCGCCGGCGAGCCGATGCGCGGCCGCAGGCGCGACGCCTGTCAGCACCTCGAGCATCTGCAGCACGTCGCGATCGTCGAGCTTGCGGACCATCATGTCCGCCGCGTTCGCGATGTCGCTCGGGGTCTCGAGCTGCGCGGCGAGTGCGAGGGCAGAGCGGCGCTGGATCGCGACCGGGTCGGAGAACTTCGCCGTCTCGGGCGCGCCGAGCTCGGCGAGGAGACCCAGCGCGCAGACCTTGACGTCGTCGGAGGACGGCTCGGTGATCAGCGCGCGCAGCGCATCGAGCACGCGCGGGCGTACGGACAACCGCGTCGCGAGCAGGACCAGGGCATGACGTGCCGCTTCGCGCGCGACCGGCACGCCGTCGCGAAGCGTGCGAACCAGCAGCGGTACGGCGAGACTGTCGAGCCCCTTCGCGAGGTGCTCGATGGAACGGGTGGCCGCGGCGCGGAGCGCTCGTGTCTCGAGGGCAGACAACGCATCCGCGAGTCTCCGCAGATCAGCGAACGCGCTGTCGTCGGCCACCTTGGAAAACACCTTAATGAAGTCGCCGAAGGCGCGTCAATAAAATTGCCAAGTTAGTCGCCGCTCCCGGCAATCCCTTACGAATGGCGATCTGCTGCCCGAGCGGTGCGATCGATGCTCGGACCGAGCAGCAATCGGTCAGTGCCGATCAGATCGCGCACGGCGGTGTTGGTTTCGTAAGTAGCCAGACATCCGCAGGAAACAGCGGGGCCGGCGCGAGGAATTCGCTTGAGAACTGACCTCGGATTCGCAATCCTCCGCGGCGTTAGGACGAGGTCATCTCAGCCATGGCGAAGACCGAATCGACTGCCGTCAATCAGCTCATCGAGCTGACCCAAACCGCGACTCCGCTCAAGCCGGATCCGACCGACGACTTGATGTTCCGGGCGCCGGACAAGAAGAAGGCGGCACGGATGACATCGACGATCCCGTCGATGAAGGCCGACGTGCCGCCGCTGCCGCGGATGCGCGCACCGCAGGGCACGCAGTCGCAGGGCGTGCCCACCCTCCCCGCGATGCCGCCCGCGAAGCCGTCGGTGCGGATGCACACCGCCACGCATCCGATCACGATGCCCGAGGTGCAGCCGTGGGCGCAGGCCGAGGGCACCGGTGAGACCGACGTGATCACCGACGTCCGCCACGAGGCGGTCGCGACGAAGCAAGCGCTGAAGGCCGCGCTACCCCCGCCGCACCGTCCGAGCGCACCGCCGCCGATCCCGCGCGCGAGCACGGCGATGCGGGTGGAAGCCCCGATCGAAGCCCCGAAGCCGGCACCGTTTGCCGCATCCGAAGCGATCGCCTATCCGTCGGCGGCGCCGTATCTATCGCAGCTCTCCGCCGATATGACGTCGCACCAGCCGTGGTTCGACGAAGCGCAGCCCGCGAGCGCGCCGATCGAGATCGAGGTCGATCGCGGCACCGATCGCGTTCGCTCGCCTTTGGCTTCCGACTGGAGGGTGCTGCTCCCGAAGCTGATCGCTCCGACGCTCGGCCTCTGCATCGTCGGGATGTTCGTCGGTGGCTTCCTGGCGTTCAACGGCCAAGGCGGCACGAAGGCCGCCGCCGAGCCGACGACGATCGCGATCAAGGCCACGGCGCCCGCCGCCGCGCCCGCGCGCAATGCACCGGTCGCCCTCGAGACCACTCCTCCGAACCTCGCGCCGCACGCGACCGCACCGGCGATCACCACCGATGCAAAGGCCGTCGTCCCGGTGGCTCCGGCCGCACCGGGCATCCGCCCCGCGTTCGTCGACGTCCGCCTCGACTCGACGCCGTCGGGTGCGACGGTGACGTTGATCGATCGCGGCAAGTCCACGTTCCTCGGCACCACGCCGCTCAGCACCGCGCTCGATCCGGCGCGCCAGTACGACCTCATGTTCAGCCACGCTCGCGCGCCGACGCAGGTCGAGCACCTCGATCCCGCGGTGACCAAGCGTCTCGCGATCGTCCTCGGCAAGTCGCCGAAGCTCGCCGTCGCGGCCGAGACTCCGAAGCCCGAAGTGAAGCAGGTCGACGCGTCGAAGAATCCCAACAAGGTGGAGACGGCGAAGAACCCGACCAAGGCGCCGAACCCTCCGACCAAGGTGGTTGCCGGCGCACCGAAGCCCGAAGCGGCGAAGCCGGAGGAGCCGAAGGAGCCGAAGAAGGTCACCGTGGTCGACCCGTTCGAGACCGCGCCGAAAGCCGAAGCGCCCAAGGGCGACGGCTTGCTGATGGTGTCGAGCAAGCCGCCGTGCGAGATCGTCGTCGATGGCGTGCCCACCGGGCTGACCACGCCGCAGCGCGCGCTCAAGCTGCCGGCCGGCCCGCACAAGATCACGCTGATCAACGGGACCGAGAAGATCAAGAAGACGGTGACGGTCACGATCAGCGCCGATCAGCCCACCAAGGTGATCGAGAACTTCATGAAGTAGCGGTACGATCGCCGGATGCGGATCCCGGTGATCGTCCTCGCGTTCGCTGCCGCCTGCGCCGGGGATTCGCCGCCAGCGACCGGGCGCTGCACCGGGCTGATCTATGACCCGTGCAACACCGAGGACAACTGCGACTCGGCGCTGTGCCAGAACTTCGTCGACGAGTTCCAGGTCTGCTCGCAGATGTGCGACGACACCCTGCCGTGCCCCGCCGGTGGTGACTGCAACGAGTTCGGCGTCTGCAAGCCGCCCGCGGCGAACGCGTGCGTGCTGTGAGGTGCCTCGTCCTGGTGTTGCTCGCGGCCTGCGGCGACACCGACACCGCGGTCCCCGATGCGCCCGACAACGCCCCCGCGTGCACCGGTGCGACGTACGACAACTGCTCCGTCAACGGTGACTGCGCGTCGATGGACTGCCACCTGTTCAGCCAGAACGGCTTCCAGGTGTGCACGCAGCCCTGCGATGCGGCGAACCCGTGCCCCGCGGACAGCGACGGAAACGCGGGGAGCTGCAACAACAAGGGTATTTGCAAGCCGATCCAGAACACGGTCTGCAAGCCGTAGTACGTTCGCGGTAGGAGGGCACGTGGCTCATATCGACGTCTTCAAAGGCTGGGCGGAGACCATCCGCGCCGACATCGACGCGCTCAAGGCGTTGCTCGAGTCCAAGAAGGCCGACACGCATTCCAAGAAGCTGGCGGGGACCGCGCTCCTCTACCTCGTGTCGCGGATGGATCTGATCCCCGACTGGAACGAGGGCATCGGCGTGATCGACGACGTCATGGTGCTCCGCATCGCCGCGCAGCTCTCCCAGGGCCACGAGCGTGGTGCGATCGGCACCGCCCACGATGCCGCGCTCGATCGGATGGCCAACGAAGCCGACAAGATCTCGGCGTTCCTCGGTGCGGCGCTGTTCGACAAGCTCAAGGCCTACGTCACCAAGCTCGGCGATCAAGCCGTGCGCGGTCGCACGCCGGCGCAGCTGATCGAGGAAGAGCCCGCGCGCCGAGCGCTGTGGGTCGAGCTCGAGGACGAGATCAAGAAGACGGTGCCGATCGTGGTCAACGACCCGACGGACGCCGAGCTCCGCCTCAAGGCCTACCTGACGCACAAGCTCCAATGAAGGCGCTGGTCACGGTTCTCGGCGCAGTCCTGCTTCCGAGCCTCGCGCTCGCCGACGAGTCGTTCGAGGCGAAGGCCCAGGGCGCGATCAAGGTCGCGCACACCGACGATCTCGTCTGGGCGATCACCGCCGCGTGCGACAAGGGCGATGACGTCCAGCAGCGCCAGTGCAAGGTGACGCGCGACAAGAAGGCGAAGCAGCTGACCGGCGCCGCGCTGATCGTCGAGGGCGATGGCGACGCACTCCAGATCGGTAAGTTCAATCCACAGAAGAAGTCGGTCTCGGTGACGCTGTTCGCGTGCGTGCGCTGTGGCGGCGTCGACATCGAGGGCAAGCCCTGGTTCGTCACGGGTTCGGGGGCACCGAAGCTCGACGGCAATCGCCTCCGCGCGACGACGCTCTACGACAACGCGCGCGGCTTCGCCAACCAGGACGCCGCGACGGCGTGGACCAAGGCGATGGCGAACGCGCGGTTCCAGCTCGTCATCAAGGTGCCGGAGGCGAATCGCCGCAAGCTCTCCGTCGGCGGACGCGAGGGCCTCGGCGTCGACGTGCTCGCGTGGCGCGTGATCAATCCGTGCGATGGCACGATCGTACTCTCGAGCGTGGCGTCGCAACCGGTCGAGCCCGACAAGCTCGCGTGCACGCAGGGCGGTGGCATCGTGATCCCACCCGACGGCGCCGAGGCACTGACGCCGGCGATGGTGTCGGACGCGATGAAGCCCGTGATCGCGGCGGCCCGCGCGTGTGCGAGCAAGTACAAGATCCCCGGCAAGACCAAGCTCGAGATCACGATCCTCGCCGACGGCACCGTCGAGCAGTTCACCCAGCAGGGTGACTTCGAGGGCACGCCGGTCGCGAAGTGCATCGATGAGGCGATGAAGCAAGCGGCCTTCCCGAAGACCAAGAAGCCGAGGACGAAGATCGGCTTTCCCATCGCCTTCGAGTGATCCAGTGCGCGTGGGCGCTCGTAGGAAGAGCGATGAGGACGCTGCTAGTCGGCATGGCCGTGGTGTTCACGCTCGGGTTGACGATCGGTGCGTACGCGTACCTCGATGACGCGCGGACCAGCGCACTCGATCAGCGGCTGGCATACTTCGGCGAGTGACCCCACAGGAGCAGCTCCTCGACGCGCTGTGGCGCGACTACGTCGCCTCGACACCGCAGGCCGAGAGGATCCATCGGCTACTCGCGGCGCGCGGGGAGCTGATCCGCAACGACCACGTCGCGCTGCGCACCTACGGTGGGCCGATCGGGCTCGCCGCGCTCGCCGCGCCGTTCGAGGCAGCCGGTTGGCAGCCGCGCGATCAGTATCGGTTCGAAGACAAGCACCTCGTCGCGCGCTACTGGCAGCACGCTGATCCCGCACTGCCGAAGGTGTTCATCAGCGAGCTCGTGCTCGCCGAGCTGTCGCCGCGTGCCCGCGCGATCGTCGACGGCTTGATCGCGCAGGTGCCCGCGGACTTCGCGACGCGTGCGGATCTGCCCTGCGCGGGACGGCCATGGAACGTCACGTACGCCGACTACGCGACGCTCCTCGACGAGAGCGAGTACGCGGCGTGGGTCGCGGCGTTCGGGTTTCGGGTCAACCACTTCACCGTCGACCTCAACTCGCTGTCGACGTTCCCCGATCTCGCTGCGCTGAACGCCTTCGTTGTCGAGCATGGCTTCGCGCTCAACACGAGCGGAGGTACGATCAAGGGCACGCAGGCCGATCGGCTCGAGCAATCGTCGACGATGGCGGATGCGATCGAGGTCGAGTTCGCGGACCGCACCGCGAAGATCCCGAGCTGCTACTACGAGTTCGCGAAGCGCTACCCGCTGCCGTCGGGCGAGCTGTTCCAGGGCTTCGTGCCGACGAGTGCCGACAAGATCTTCGAGTCGACCGACGCGCGCCGCTAACTCGGCGCTCGCCTTCGATCGTCAGCCGGCGGAACCGACCAGCGTCGCGAAGAAGTCGTTGAGCTCGAGCAGGACGTCGACATCGACGTTGACGAACTGGACGCCCATGCCGTCGGTCGAGCGCCAGCGCACGACCGCCGGGATCACGAACGTCTGATCCGTGGTGGGCAGCGTGAGCTCGATCGAGATCGAGTCACCGATCGCCGAAATCGCCGGGGTCACGATGAAGGCGCCTCCGACGCCGATGTTGCGCGTCTCGGCGGAGATCCACGCCGCCTCGCGCTTGAAGCGCAACGGGAGCACGCGACCCGGCCGGGCCTTGCCGCGGAAGTGCTGCCGGCGCTCGTGGCGCGTCCCCTCCATAGAGATCAAAAGGATAGCGGATCTGGGTACATTTTTACGAACCGTCCCCAAACGCTTTACCGAGCCGGGGGTGACGTATAGGTTCCGGGCCAACCGCATCGGCTGTGCGGGGGGCGCGATGAAAATCCACCTGATCGGCATCGGCGGGACCGGTATGGGCGCAGTGGCGGGGTTACTCGTCGCGAGCGGTCACGATGTGCGTGGCTCCGATTCGGCCGTCTATCCGCCGATGAGCGAGCAGCTCGCCGCGCTCGGCGTGCCGGTGATGATGCCGTACGACGCCGAGAATCTGCTGTGGGTGCCGGACCTGGTCGTCGTCGGCAACGTCCACGGCAAGGATCATGTCGAGGTGGTCGCGGCGCGCGAGCGCAACGTTCCGCTGACCTCGTTCCCCGCCGTGATCGGCGAGCGGCTGATCGACGGCAAGCACGCGATCGTCGTCTGCGGCACCCACGGCAAGACCACCACGACCTCCCTGATCGCTCACATCCTGGGCGAGGCCGGGCGCGATCCCTCGCTGTTCGTCGGCGGCGTGCCGGTCGGGCTCGGTGCGGGGTACAAGCTCGGCGCCGGCACCGACTTCGTGATCGAGGGCGACGAGTACGACACCGCGTTCTTCGACAAGGGGCCGAAGTTCGCCCACTACCGCCCGAAGACCGCGATCCTGACGAGCGTCGAGCTCGATCACGTCGACATCTTCCCGTCGTTCGAGGCGGTGCGCGAGACGTTCAAGAAGCTCGTCACCGCGCTGCCTGCCGACGGGCTGCTCGTGGTGTGCGCCGAATCGGCCGATGCGGTGGCGATCGCGAAGTCCGCGACGTGCGCGGTCGAGCAGTACTGCGTGCTCGATGATAGCGATGCCTCGCCCCCACCGGACTGCGCGTGGTGGGCGCGCGACCTCGAGGTCGGTAAGAGCGGCCGCGTCGCGTTCGATGTCTACTGCCGGGGCGAGCGCGTCGAGCGGTTCGAGACGCTGCTGGTCGGTCGCCACAACGTCGAGAACACCGTCGCCGCGATCGCGGTGTGCAGGTCGCGCGGCCTGACGGTCAGGGAGATCCAGCGCGGCGTGGCGAGCTTCGCGGGCGTCCGTCGCCGGCAAGAGCTCCGCGGCATCGCCGGTGGCGTCACCGTCCTCGACGACTACGGGCATCACCCCACCGCCGTCCGCGAGACGTTGCGCGGCCTGCGCAAGCGGTTCCCGAAGCGCCGGTTGATCGCGGTGTACGAGCC
The DNA here is from genome assembly GCA_031385555.1 of Deltaproteobacteria bacterium. Classification (GTDB taxonomy): domain Bacteria; phylum Myxococcota_A; class Polyangia; order Haliangiales; family Haliangiaceae; genus JABFXX01. The sequence goes on from JANNBP010000466.1 coordinate 33,405, forward strand.
ACGCTCGGCGACGTCGCGGCGGAAGACGTTCCAGAACGAGTTCGCCGAGGCGTTCGCGCACGCGGATGAAGTGATCGTCGGGAAGCTGTTCGATCCGTCGAAGATCCCCGCGGACGACCGCTTCGATCCCGAGAGGCTCGCGCTCGATCTGCACCGCCGCGGCACCAAGGCGTCGTACACGCCCGAGGTCGAGACCATCGTCAAGCAGCTCGCCGAGAGCGCCGCACCCGGGGACGTGGTGTGCGTGCTGTCGTCGGGCAGCTTCGATGGCCTGCACGACAAGCTGCTCGACGAGATCGGCGATCCGATGCGGCCGGCGCAGCGCGCGGACATGCCGGCGATCCGGCAGTTGCTCGCCCGCGTCGGGCTGGTCAACGAGTCCGCGCGAGACGAGCAGTTCGGCAGCTTCTACGATCTGCGCAACGAGCGCGGGGTGGTGGGCAGCGTGGCGCTCGAGGTGCTCGGCGACGACGCGATCCTGCGCGCCCTCGCGGTGCATCCCGATCATCGCGGCGTCGGCTACGGCTGGATGCTCGCCGACATGGCGGTCAGCCAGGCGCGCTGGCGCGGCGTGCGGCGGATCTACCTGATCACCGAGAGCGCGAGCGATTTCTTCGCCGCGAAGTTCGGGTTCCGCGTCGTCGATCGCTCCACGCTGAGCAAGCAAGTCGCGTCGCACGAGACGTTCGCCCGGCCGATCACGATGACCACGCTCGGTGGTTCGCAGCTCGTCGCGATGCGGCTCGATCTGTAAGATCGGTTCCGTGAACGACCTCCTCGAGACCGCACGCGTCGCCGTGCGTGCGGCGACGCAACTCCTCGCAGGCGCGCGCCCCGAGCAGCTGCGCAGCAAGACCAACCCGCGCGACCTGGTCACCGAGTGGGACGTTCGTAGTGAGGAGCTGATCCGCAAGACGCTCGAGGAGCGCACGCCGGGGGTGCCGATCCTCGGGGAAGAGGGTGGGCAGACGGGCGAGCAGAGCGAGCTGGGAACATCGTCGCGGTGGATCGTGGATCCGATCGACGGCACGGTGAACTTCGCGCACGGGCTCCCGATCTGGTCGATCGTGATCGCGTTCGAGGAGCACGGCGAGACCACCGTCGGCGTGATCGGCGCGCCGAAGCTGGGCTGGTGGTTCGAGGCGGCGCGCGGCGAGGGTGCTCGCGATGGAGAGGGACCGCTGCGCGTGTCGTCGATCGCAAGGCTCGAGCAGAGTCTGTTGACCACCGGGTTTCCGTACGATCGCGCGACACATCCGGTGAACAACTTCGCCGAATGGGAGCACCTCCAGCGGCGTGCCGGAGCGTGCCGCAGGCTCGGCTGCGCGTCGCTCGATCTCTGCACGGTCGCGCGCGGCTGGACCGAGGGATACTGGGAGCGCAGGCTCAAGCCGTGGGACATCGCCGCCGGAGCGCTGATCGTGCGCGAGGCTGGTGGGACCGTGACGGATACGACGGGTGGCGCCTTCGATCCGCACGCGGGAGAGGTCTGTGCGTCGAACGGTGCTATTCATGACCAGCTCGTGGCAGAACTGCGCCACGTCCGTCCGGACTGGAGGCCAGGATGAAACGCTTCACGGCAGCGATCTTGATCATGCTCGCACGCAGCGCGCACGCGCAGCCGGCGGATCCGTACGCACCGCCGAAGCCGGTGCCGAAGGCGCCCGCCCCCAAAGCTCCCGCGAAGCCCGCGCAACCGGCGGATCCATACGCCCCCGTCCTCGGTCCGACGCCACCGCCGGGCGTGCCGAACAAGTCGGATCCGTACTCGACGCGACCCAAAACGAAGGCTCCGGCCGATCCGTACGCGACTCCGGTGGGGCCGATCCCGCCGAAGCCGGCGGATCCGTTCGACAGGAAGCCCGGAAATCCCGCGACGAAGGCACCGGTCGATCCATATGTGACTCCGCCGGTTCCGCCGAAGCCCGTGGGGCCGGTTCCGTCGAAGCCCGATCCGTTCGCGACCAGGACCGGTGGTCCGAAGGCGCCTGTCGATCCGTACGGTGGCGTGCCCGCGCGGGTCGGCATCGCGGACGTCTCCGCGGTGCAGGGCTTGCTCGCGGTGCAGCGGCTCGACGGCTGGTTGCTGTTCGATCGCGACGGTGCGAATC
>JANNBP010000469.1:0-44044 GCA_031385555.1 Deltaproteobacteria bacterium
GATCATCTTGTTCATCGCGCTGATCGTGATCCTGCGCGCGGCTCTCTGACCCCAGCCTTCGGGTCAGGGACCGCGAATCGACAAGTTGCTCGTGCTCGGCATGTCCACGTCCGCGTCTCTCCATTGATCACAAGGCCCGAGCCCGAGCCCGAGCCCGAGCCCGAGCCCGAGCCCGAGCCCGAGCCCGAGCCCGAGCCCGAGCCCGAGCCCGAGCCCGAGCCCGAGCCCGAGCACGAGCACGAGCACGAGCCCGAGCCCGAGCCCGAGCCCGAGCCCGAGCCCGAGCCCAAGCACGAGCACGCGCACGCGCACGCGCACGAGCACGCGGACGCGCACGCGCACGCGCACGAACCAGGAGTGCACGCAGGCTGCGGAGTCCTTCGTGGGCCCCTAGCTGATCGACACGTTCGTGGTGATCTTGGTCAGGTTGTCCGCGCCGACCGATCCATTCGAACCGCCGGGCGCCGGACCGCCGCCCGGGCTCGCGCCACTCGGAGCAGCACCACCCAGCGCAGCTTCGTTCTGCTGCCGTAGCGCTTCGGCCTGCTTGGCCTTCGATTGGCCGATCGCACCGGTGATCTGACCGGCGAGGCCTGCGCCGGCTCCGATCAGCCCGAGGAGTGGAAGGAATCCGCCGCCGACACGGGACAGATCGTCGATGGAGATCGTCTCGAGAGGCTTCATCGCCCTCACCTACGAGATCGAGACGTTGTTGCTGATGCGGGTCAGCGGATCGCCGCTCCCGACCCCACCGCTGCCGGACGGGCCGGGAGCCGACATCGCAGCACCGCCACCGCCGGCTCCTGGATCTCCGCCTGGAGCGCCGCCGCCGGCCGTGCCCGCGTTGATCGCGTTGGCCTGCGCCTTCGCAACCTTCAGCTGGCCGATGCCGCCGAGCAGGCCGCCGATGCCTCCCATGAGGCCACCGACACCGCTGGCTGCCTGGCCGATGCCACCGAGGATGGCGCCGCCGGCACCGCCCTGAACGCGATCGAGATCGTGATGAGACAGTGTTTTGATGGGCACGCTGACCGTCACCATCAGATTCCGTGCCGCTGCGATCACCGCGAAAGCTCGACCGTCCGACGGAGGCCAGCGTCACCCCAGATAGACAACCTGCACACCGCTGCAACCATCAGTCGCTGCATGGTGTTAGCTTGGATCTGGTCGTGGCAAAGGTCCTGGTCTCCAACAACGGGGAGTTGTTGCGGCATTTCACCGCTGCACCATTCAAGCGGTTAGGGCTCGAGCTCATCGTCGTGCGCGCGGGTGATGACCCGCGCATCCTGTTCGAGCGCGAGGAGCCTGCGCTGGTGGTGCTCGAAGTCGAAGGCTTCGAGGTCGCCAGAACGATCAAGGCGAAGAGCCCATCGACGCGCGTCATCCTGGTCGGAGGGAAGCTGTTGTCGGGTGATCAGATGCGCGATATCGCGTCGTCGGGGTGTGACGAATTGCTGATCGCCCCGATGACCGCCGACGAGCTCTACGATGTCGTCGCGATCCAGCTCGGCGAGCCGCGCCAGGGCACGGAGGATTTCTCGGTCGTCGTCGAGCTCGACGGGAAGAAGCTCGACGCGATGGTCTCGAACCTGTCCGTCGACGGCGTGCGGTTGATGCTCGCACAACCGGTCACCGAGGGCCGCATGCTGTCTCTCGCGATCTCCTCGGCAGGGACCGCGCTGACGATCACCGGCAAGGTGTTGTGGGCGCAGCCGCGCGAGGGCAAGACGGTCGCCGGGGTCGCGTTCGAGAAGCTCAGCCCCGAGGCGCGCGGCGTGCTCGCGAAGCTGACGCAGTGGCAAGTGGTCAAGGATGGCGAGCGCACGCGCGTCGTGCTGCGCGGCGACTTCACCGAGGCCACACGGTTCGACGAGCTGCTACCGGCGATGGTCGGTCGCGTCGTGTTCGACACCGCGCAGGTGACGTACATGAACTCGCTCGGCGTGCGCGCCTGGTGCGAGTTCCTGCGGCAAGCGCGGATCCAGGGCTACGAGTTCCACGCCTGTTCGGTGCCGTTCATCCTGCAGGCGTCGATGGTGCACGACGTGATCGGGCGCGGCACGGTGACCTCGTTCTTTGCGCCGTTCCATTGCATCGGGTGCGATCACCAGGAGGAGCGCCTGCTGCAATCGGCGGCGATCCTCGCGGCGAACCTTGAACCGCCGGTGTTCAAGTGTCCGAGCTGCGGTGGCGCGCTCGAGTTCGATGACCTTCCCGAACGCTACTTCGCCTTCCTCGAGGACGAGGCGGACTGATGCGCCGCTTATTCCTTCGCTCGTTCGCGACGGCCTTGGTGTTCTTCACGCTGCTGTTCGGCCTCGAGTTCTTCCTCGAGTGGCGACGGGCCGGCTACCCGGGCTGGAGCGGTGCGAGCTTCGCGGGCGTCAACCAGAACGCGAAGCTCGTCGACGTGCTGTCGCCGATGGCGCGCGCCTACAACAACATCCTCGCGATGCTGCTCGGCATGATCGCGCTCGCGATCCCGCTGACGGCGAACATGCACACGCCGAAGCTGATCGAGATGTTCCTCAGCGATCGGATCAACCGGATCGTCCTGACGTTCATCACCGTCGGTGCCGCGCACGTCCTCTGGGTCGATTACATGATCGGCCCGGAGTTCGCGCCGACCTACGCGATCTCGATCGCCGTCGTGTTCGCGTTGGTCGGTTGGGCGCTGCTGCTGCCGTACTTCTTCTACGTCATCCGCTTCATCGATCCGTCGCGCCTGCTGGTCCGCCTGCAGAACACGTCGACGCTGATCGCGCATCAGGTCGCTGAACGCCGCCGCGATCCCGCCAGCGCACAGCAGGAAGCGCTGCGCCGGATCGGCCAGCTCGGCACCATCATCATCAAGGCCCTCGACCGCACCGATCGCGATGTCGCCGCCGAGGGTGCGTGGGCGCTCAAGTGCATGCTCGACGACTACGACAAGCACAAGCGGAGGATGCCCAAGGAGTGGTTCGTCGTCGATCGCGCGGACTTCGTCGGCCTGTCCGACGAGGCGCTCGAGATGATGTCCGAGGACAAGACCTGGTACGAGTACAAGACGATGCTCCAGCTCGAGCTCGGCTTCATGCGCGCCCTGTCCTCGGCGCCCGACACGGTCTCGGTGTTCTCCGATGCGCTCCGCGTGATCGCGAGCCGCGCCCACGAGAACCACGACACCGAGGCACTCCGGCTGAGCATCCGGTTCTTCAACAACTTCCTGCGCGAGGCGATCAAGAAGGGCAACCTGCGCGCCGTCTACGATGTCTTCCACCAGTACCGGAAGCTCGCGCGCACGCTCGTCGATCGCCCGGAGCTCCTCCGCGAGATCGGTCGTCACTTCGTCTACTACGCCGGCATGGCGCGGATGGCGAGGATGGTGTTCGCGCCGCACCTCGCGCTGTTCGACCTCGGCTTCATCGTCCGCCGCGCATACGAGCGGGCGTCGCCGGCGGCGCCCGAGCTGCTCCACCAGGCGCTGTCGCTACCGCACCGCACCAAGGACGACGTCCACTCGATGGCGGTCAAGGCGAAGCTGATCCTCGGTGGCTTCTTCGTCGAGAACAAGCTGACGGCTGAAGCCGAGCTCGTGCGCAAGAATCTGCAGGACATCGAGACCAACGAGATCGATCGTGCCGAAAAGGATCTGCTGAATGCGGAGCGCTCGTTCTTCGAGGTGACCGATCGCCAGGTCAACCTCGAGTACGTGCCGCCCGAGCGTCGCGAACCGCTGCGCCAGTTCTGCGACTCGCTCCAGGACGAACGCGCCTGAATACGTGCACCCGTGCCTAGGGTTTCGGAACGATCTCCGACGAGCCCTTGGTCTCACCGCCTCGCTTGTCCATCTTCAGCGAGCCGGTCTGCGACGACCACAGCACGTAGCCGATCACCGCGAGCCCGAGCACCGCGATGACGAGCAGCGCCGAGAACGGCACGCGATCACCGAACGTCTTGCGACCGAAGAAGCGCCCTGCCGAGCGCGTGTGGATCTCGTGCTCGACCTTGTCGGTAAAGTCCTCCGCTGGTGCGACGCGCGCCTTGAGCACGGTCGAGATCTCGTCGGGCTTCCGCATGTCCTTGAGCTCGCCGAGGATCCGCTTGTAGGCCTCGTCGCTCCCGAGCTTTGCCTCGACCTCGGTCTTCCTCGCGGCAGGCAGCGTGCCGTCGAGGTAGTCCGACAGCGTCGCGATCACCACGTCCTCTTCTTCCTGCGTCATGACAGTCCGTGTTTCTGCAGCTTCTTGCGTAGCGCGAGCCGCGCGCGGTGGAGACGCGATTTGACGGTGCCATCGGGAAGACCGGTGATCTCGCAGATCTCCTCGATCGGGAGATCCTCGACATCGCGCAGCACGACGACCGTGCGGTGCTCCTCGTCGAGGCTGTTGATCGCCTCGCGCAGCAGCTCCTCCATCTGGAGGCCCTCGAGTGCGCGATCCGCAGACAGGCGCGGCGGCGCACCGATCGAGACGCCGTTGGTCCCGGCCGAGTTCTCGTCGAGCTCGTCGCGATCCCGGTCGTGCCGGCGCGCGAGGTACTTGATCCGATTCTTGCAGTGGTTGACCGAGACTCGGTACAGCCAGGTCGAGAACTTCGACTCCTCGCGGAACGTGTCGATCGTCTTGAACACCGCGATGAAGACTTCCTGGGCGACGTCCTCGGCGTCGCTCTTGGATCCCATCATCCGGTAGCAGATGTTGTAGACGCGGTCGCGATGCAGCGTCACGAGCTCGCGGAAGGCCCGCTCGTCGCGCTCGCGCAACCGGCGCAGCAGCGAACGCTCGAGCTCATTCATGCGGGTCGAGCATACTCGTTGCGTTTACGGACACCTCGCCGCGCAGTCCAGTTTCGACGTTTTTCCCCCATTAGATCCGCCAGCTTGTGACCTCTCACGACTTGTCCATGGCGATCGATACGGACTGGGAGTAACAATGCCAGGGCCACAGCTCGGGTTCAGGTTCTGCCTCCGGTGCTCAGTGGGAAACAGTCAGAAATCCATTCTGAAACCCGCTTGAGAGCACTGCATGGCCCCCTCTGGGGCGGGTTGAATCCTCGTTTTTGGGCCAGATCGAGCAAGCGATGAACACTCGTCTGTACGTTGGAAACCTTTCGTTCAACACCAATGCTGAAGGCGTCCGCGCCGCGTTCCAGGAATTCGGAACGGTCAGCGATGTCCACCTGGTCTCGGACCGCGAAACAGGCCGCTCGCGCGGCTTCGCGTTCGTGACGATGGGCACCCCCGAAGAAGCCACCAAGGCGATCGAGGGTATGGACGGCCGCACCCTCGACGGTCGCCCGCTCCGCGTTAACGAGGCCGAGCAGCGCCAGAACCGCGGTGGCGGTGGCGGTGGCGGCGGCGGCGGCGGTGGCTTCCGCGGTGGTGGAGGCGGCGGCTTCGGTGGTGGCGGCGGTGGCTTTGGCGGCGGCGGTGGTGGTGGCGGCTACGGTGGTGGCGGTGTTCGCGGCGGTGGCGGCGGCGGCGATGGCGGCGGCGGTCGTGGTGGTCGCGGCGGTGGCCGTGGCGGCCGTGGCGGTCGCGGCGGTGGCCGTGATGACGGTGGCGGCGGCTGGTAACCAGACGACGTTGAAGGTCTGAGCGCCCGTGAGTGATCGCGGGCGTTTTGCATTTTCGGCCAGGTCTGGCTGATCGAGCTGTGCGATCTGGCTACCGCGATTGCCAATGATCCACGGTGGCTGCTCGCGTCAGACGTAGGATCAAGGGCTTGAGAATGCAGGAGCGCGGCGTGCTGTGTGCACTGGATTCGGTTCATGCAGCACATCGCGACCCAGCCGAAGCGCCTCGACGTGGTGCTCCTCGCTGCCGGTATCGTCATCGTGCTCAACCTGCTCGACGCGATGTTCACGCTGGTCTACACGCGGTCGGGGCTGGCGACCGAGTCCAACCCGTTGATGGATCAGGTGCTCGCCGCGAGTCCGGTGCTCTTCATGCTGGCGAAGCTCTCGCTGGTCTCCCTCGGCGTGCTCGTGCTGTGGCGGTTGCGCGAGCGCCGCACGGCCCGGTTCGGCCTCCTCGCCACGGCGAGCGCATACACCCTGTTGCTCGGCTATCACCTCTCCGGTGTCGAGCATCTCGGTCGGGTGATGGGGTGATCGTCGGCTGATCTGATACTGATCGCGCGTGCGTCGGTTCGTTGATCGCGCGTTGCAGCCGGTCGATGCGGCCTCGCTCGCCGCGTTCCGGATCCTGTTCGGCGCGGTGATGTGCTTCGGTGCGCTGCGGCTGATCGCCAGCGGCTGGCTCGAGCCGATGTACGTCGAGCCGCGCTGGGCGTTCAAGTATCCCGGCTTCGGGTGGGTCGAGGCGTGGCCCGCCTGGGGCATGGAGCTGCACTACGCGGTGCTCGCGGTGCTCGCCCTGATGATCGCGCTCGGGCTGTATCACCGGATCGTCACGGCCTTGTTCACGCTCGGCTTCGCGTACACGCAGCTGATCGACGTCACCAACTACCTCAATCACAACTACCTCGTCGTGCTGCTCGGCGTGCAGCTCGCCTGCTTGCCCGCGGCGGGGATGTGGTCGCTCGACGCGCGCCGAGGTCTCCGTCGAGAAACCATCCCCGCGTGGCACGTCTGGTTGCTGCGGTTCCAGATCTCCGTCGTCTACGTGTTCGCGGGGCTCGCGAAGCTCAAGGCCGATTGGTTGTTGCACGGCCAGCCCCTCAACCTGTGGCTGACCGCGCGCGTCGACACGCCGGTGATCGGGCGCATCTTCGACGAGCACGGGGTGGCGATGGTGATGTCGTGGGCGGGCTTCCTGTTCGACACCACGATCGCGCTGTGGCTGTCGATCCGCCGCACACGGCTCGTCGCGTACCTCGCGCTCGTCGTGTTTCACGCGGCGACCGGCTACTTGCTCAACATCGGGATGTTCCCGTTCATCATGACGACCTCGGCGCTGATCCTGTTCTCGCCGAGCTGGCCGCGCCGGTGGCTGCGAAGGCCCGTGCCGGTGATCGAGGCGAAGCCGTACTCGCGACCGCGCCGGATCGTGCTCTACGTGATCGCGATCCACGTCGTGGTCCAGATCGGGTTGCCGCTGCGCCACGTCGTGTATCCCGGCGACGTGCTGTGGAACGAGGACGGGATGCGCTTCGCGTGGCACGTGGTGGTGCGCGAGAAGCAGGGCAGCGTGACGTTCATCGCGCAGTTTCGGAACGGCAAGCGCCTCGAGGTGCCACCCACGAAGTATGTGACGCCGCGGCAGGAGCGCGAGATGGCAGGGCAGCCAGATCTGATCCTCCAGCTGGCGCGGCGAGTCGCGGCCGACCTGGAAGACCGTGGCTATCGCGACTTCACGCTGCACGCCGAGACCCAGGTCTCCCTCAATGGCCGCGCTCCCCATCCGCTGATCGACCCCGAGGTCGACCTCCTGTCGGTCTCCGACGCTGGTGCGCGAGACTGGATTCTCCCTGCGCCGACCGAGCCGCCGCCCGTGCTAACGCCTCGTAAGAGTACGGATTTCTAAAAGTTTTCAAATCAGGCCAAAACTGAAGTTGATAAACGTTTTCAATTTTGCGATCCACGTGGGATGTCACGTACCACTCCGCTCCTCCTGCTGTTGATCGCGTGTGGAGGGAGTGGGGCTGGCGATGACACGCCGCCGGTGCCCGACGCACCGAACGACGGCTTCGATCGCAACGCGATGCTCGCCCACCTCGCCACCCATGTCTTGCTGCCGATGCAGACCGAGCTCGCGGCGTCGGCGGCCGCGTTGCCCGATGCGATCGACGCCTATTGCGATGCGGTCGAGGCGAACGCGATCGGCACCACGCGGGATGCTGCGAAGGCGGCCTGGATCGCCGCGGTCGAGCGCTGGCAGCGCGCCGACACGCTCCTGGTCGGTCCCGCCGCGATGGACAACAAGACGCTGCGCGATCGGATCTACGGCTGGCCGCTGCTCGCCACGTGCTCGCTCGATCGCGACACCGCATCTCGCTTCGCGAACCCGGCGAGCTACGACGTCTCGACCAAGCTGGTCAACGCGCGCTCGCTCGCCGCGATCGAGTACTTGATCTACGTCGACGCGCCGGATCATACCTGCCTCCAGACACCGACCGGGTGGGACGCACTCGGCGTCAACCTGCCACGCGCGCGGTGCCGGCTCGCCGAGGCGATCGCGCTCGATGTCGCCGTCCAGGCCGCCACCCTCGAGACGGCCTGGAAGGCCGACGGCGGAGACTTCGTCGGCGAGCTGTCGAACGCGGGTACCAGCGGCTCGGGGATCACCAGCGCACAGGCCGGCGCGAACTCGATCTCCGACTCGATGTTCTACGCGGACAAGATGATCAAGGACATGAAGCTCGGCGAGACGTCGGGGGTCACGATCAACGTGTGCGGCACCGTCGGCGAACCGTGCCTGCGCGAGGTCGAGCACCCGTTCTCCGATCGCGCCACGTTCGCGATCCGCGCCAACCTCGCCGCGCTGCGCGAAGGGTTCACCGGCACCGCCGCCGTCGACGGGCCGGGCTTCGACGACTTCTTGATCGGCGTCGGTCACCCCGAGGTGGCACAGTCGATGACCGCCGACCTGGACGCCGCGATCGCCGCGGCCGCGGCGTTGCCCGACAGCTTTCTCACCGCACTCGCCAGCGACTACGCGAAGGTGGTCGCCGCACATGCCTCGGTGAAGCGCATCACCGCCGACCTCAAGACCCAGTTCCTCACCCTCCTGAACCTCGAGATCCCCGACGATGTTGCGACTGACAACGATTGAAGTCGTCGTGCTCGCGTTGCTCGCGAGCACGGCGGACGCCGACGACGATCAACCCGAGGGCGAGACCGTCGAGATCGTGGATCGCGCGCCGCCGGGTGCGAAGACCACGCTCGACAAGGAGCGGCTCGAGCGCGAGGAGACCGACGATCTCCACAAGATCCTCGGCAACGTCGCCGGCGTCTACCTGCGCGACGAGGATGGCTACGGCCTGCGCCCGAACATCGGTATGCGAGGCGCCGCCGCGGATCGCTCGTCGAAGATCACGCTGATGGAGGACGGCGTGTTGATCGCGCCCGCGCCCTACACGGCACCGGCCGCGTACTACACGCCGCTGATGACGCGGATGTCGCGCGTCGAGGTGACCAAGGGGCCGTCGGCGATCCGGTTCGGCCCGAACACCGTCGGCGGCGCGGTCGATCTGATCTCCGAGCCGATGCCCGGCGAGCGCGCGGGCTACGTCGACATCGCGGGTGGCAGCGACAACTACGGCAAGCTCCACCTGCGTGCCGCCGAGCGCCGCGAGCGCTGGGGCGTGATGGGCGAGTACGTCGGCCTCCGCACCGACGGCTTCAAGGACCTCGACAACGGTGGCCCCACCGGTTTCGCGAAGCACGACGCACTGCTGACGATGCAGGCGACGTCCGCGCCGTCGGCCGCCCACTACCACACGCTCGAGCTCAAGCTCGGCTACGGCCACGAGACCAGCCACGAGACGTACACCGGTCTCACCGACGAGGACTTCGCGGTCACGCCGCAGCGCCGCTACATGGGTTCGCAGCTCGACGAGATGACCTGGAACCACTTTCGATATCGCGCGCGCCACAAGCTCGAGCTCGGGTTGCACGCGCGGATCGAGACGGTCGCGTACCGCCACGACTTCCACCGCGTGTGGGGCAAGGTCGACGGCTTCGTCGGGCAGCGCGACTTCTACAGCTTGATCGCGAACCCCGACGCCGGCGCGAACCAGGTCTACTACGCGATCCTCAGCGGCCAGGCCGACACCGGCAGCCCCGAGGAGGAGTTGATCCTCGGCACCAACAATCGCCGGTTCGCGTCGCAGGGCATCCAGTCGACGTTCTCCGCCGAGCAGCCGACCGGAGACTTCAACCACCACGTCGCGGTCGGTGCACGCATCCACTTCGATCGCGCGGATCGTCGGCGGTTCGAGGAGGCGTACCAGATGGTCGGCGGCGTGCTGATCCGTAGCGAGCGCCCCGAGGAGAAGGTGCTCGATTCGCGCGCCGAGACGATCGCGCTCGCGACGTTCGTCGAGGATCGCGTGTACTGGAGGCGTTTCCAGGTCGCGGTGGGCACCCGCGTCGAGCTGATCGATTTTCGCTACGCGGATCGCCTGACGCAGGCGCAGAACGCCGGGGACTACGCGGTGATCATCCCGGGGGCTGGCGTCGAGTACACGATCCTCGACGGACTCTCGGCGCTCGCCGGCGTGCATCGCGGCTTCGTGCCCGTCGCACCGACGGCTGCGTCTGGCGTGCTGCCGGAGTCGAGCATCAACTACGAGGCCGGGCTGCGCCTGCGCGGTCAGCGGATCTCGGGAGATCTGATCGGCTTCTTCTCCGACTACAAGAACCTCAAGGGCTCGTGCTCGCTGGCGAGCGGGTGCACCGAGATGCAGGAGGGCGAGGAGTTCAACGGTGGGCGCGTGCACGTCTACGGCGCCGAGCTGCAAGCCGGTAGCGAATGGCCGCTGACCACCAAGCTCGTGGTTCCACTCTCCGCCGCGTACACGTACACGCACTCGGCATTTCAGAGCTCGTTCTCGTCAGACTTCGCGGGCTGGGGCGACGTCGAGAAGGGCGAAGGGCTGCCGTACCTGCCGCGCCACATCCTCGCCGTCTCGGGTGGTGTGAAGGCGAAGACCTGGGAGCTCGGTGGGCGCGTCTCGTATCTCGGCGAGTCACGCGACGTCGCGGGCGCGGGATCGATCGAACCAGCCGTGCGCGCCGAGTCGCTGCTCACGGTGAACCTCAACGGTCACGTCAGGGTACGGGAGCACTCCGAGCTGTATGCGACGTGCACGAACCTGCTGGACGAGCAGGTGGTCATCTCGCGGCGACCGTATGGAGCACGGCCGAATGCACCCCGACTCGTCTCGGTTGGCTACAAGGGTCGATTTTAATTTCAATTAAGATCAAACGAAGACAACAAGTTGGGTAGTAGTTGAATAAAGTATTATTGAAAACCGTTATCAAATTCGATAAAAGCGGAGGCATCCATGAAGAAGCTTGCCCTCGGATTCGTCGCGCTGATCGCGTGCGGCGATAACCACGACACCACCCCACTCGCCCCGGATAGCGCGGACCCGACGCCGGATTCGCAGACGCCGGACTCCCCACCCGACTCCAACCCGCCGGCGTTCGTGGTGCCCACGCCGTTCGCGGTGCCGCTCTCGGTGGCCGGTCCGGATCAGCTGCAGTCGGCAGCGGCGGGTCCCGACGGCACGTTCTACGCGGCGGGCTTCGCGGCTCAGACGATCACGAGCAAGCGCTTCGTCACGGTCGTTCGCTACCTGCCGACGGGTGTTGCCGATCCATCCTTTGGTGCGAACGGCATCGTCGCCACGCCGATCGAGTTCGTCGGTGGCTCGGACGAGGTCGACCTCGCCGTCCAGGCAGATGGCAAGATCGTCGTCAGCGCGACCACGGCGAGCCCGACGATCACCGGCGATCGCGATCTCGGCATCGCACGCCTCGACCTCAACGGCACGCTCGACGCCACGTTCGGCACGCTCGGCGTCGCCATCATCAACCTCAACGACGCGATCATGACCGGCACCACGCCGACCGGGGCCGATGCCTCGCGCAGCCTCACCGTCGCCCCCACCGGCGAGATCTTTCTCCACGGAGTCTCGCGCGGCCTCGGCAAGAAGTCCGCCGATGCGAACGTGGATCGCACGGACACCGACTACACGGTCGTCAAGCTGCTCGCCACCGGCGCCGTCGACACCGCGTTCGGTGGCCAGTCGATCACGCTCGGCAACGGCTTCACCCACACCGCCGACACCAAGCCCGGCCAGTTCCGGCTCGACATCCAGGAGACCAACGCGACGGCGCGCGCGCTGAAGGTGCTCGACGACGGCAACCTGATGGTGTCGGGGTACGCGAGCACGCCCACGACCGGCGGCACCGTCCAGCCGGTGGTCTACAAGGTCACCGCGGCCGGCACGCTCGACACCACGTGGGGCGCGGACGCGCAGGGCGTGTTCCACGAGGTCGTGATCGCGGTGCAGACCGAGGTCTACGGCATCGCGATCCACGACGACGGAACGTTCACGACCGCGGGCTACGGTCGAGCAAGCGGCGACATCAACGACTTCATCTCGCTTCGCTTCCACGTCGACCCCGCGTCGGGCGCGAACGTGCGCGACCTGACCTTCAACAACGCCACCAACGGCGCACTGGTGTTCGACCCCTCGGGTGCGATGCTCGGCAGCAACTGCCGTAACGCGCTCGCGCTACCGAATGGCAAGACGCTGCTGCTGGGCTCGACCGGCCCGAGCAACCTGCCAGCGCAGGACGCGGTCGCCGCGTTCGTCGACGAGACCGGCAATCTCGACACCGCCTACGGTGACGGCGTCCACGTGTTCAAGTTCGGCGCCGATGGCAACGACCAGTTCTGGGGGGCGACCGTGTCGGGCACCAAGGCGATCGTCGTAGGGTACAAGGGTGGTGGCGCAGCGAATGCGCAGACGGAAACTACCAACGACGACGCCTTTGCGGCGATCTTCGACATCCAGTGATCGAAGACCCCATTGACGCGCTGGTCCACGACCACGCCGACATCAACCGGCGCGTGCTCGAGGTCGGCAAGTTGCTCGCCGGGCACGGCGATGCGAACCAGCACGTCGACGTCAAGCTCGGCGCTCTCCGCGAGGAGCTGTTCCTGCACTTCGCACGCGAAGAGGAGGGGCTGTTCCCGTTCGTCACCGAGCGGTTTCCCGAGCTCGCGCCCTCGGTGGAGGCGATGGAGACGGCGCACGATGCGATCTGCGGCGTGGTCGCGCGGATGTGCCACGTGGTGGCGAGTGCGAACGTGGCCACGATGCGCTCGCTGTTCGAGCGTTTCGAGCTGGCGTACGCGCAGCACGCGAAGATCGAGGCGTCGCTGTTGGCCCAGCTCGCGGGCCGGCTCGACGAAGCGGATCGCGCGAAGCTCGCGCAGCTCGTTCGCGATCTCTAGAATCGACCGGCGACCGCCGCACCGTCCTTGACGGGCACGAGCTGGAGGTCGCGCCGCATCAAGCGCGGGACGAGCAGGCCGGCACCGGCTCCGACCAGCGCACCCACGAACACGTCCGACACGTAGTGCTGATCGGCGGCGACGCGCAAGTACCCGGTCGCGACCGACATCGTGATGCCGGCGGCCCAGATGTACGGCTCGGTCTTGTAGTGGCGCCAGTGCGCGATCATGCCGGCGCTCGTCGTGATCGCGAAGCCGAACGTGGTGTGCCCGGAAGGAAACGACGGGTTGAGGTCCTCCGCCGGATCGCGGCCCGAGGTGCCGAAGTGATCGGGTGGCCGCTCCCGCTGCACGGCATAGCGAATGAACCGGTTGAGCAGCTGCGTGATCACGACCGTCTCGGCGATCGGCAACAGGTCATCGATCAGGCGTGCGGTCCCCGCGTCGTGGTCGGACGCGACCAGCAAGCTGACACCGACGATCGGCGAGAGCACGTAGGCGCTGACGTTGCTGTACGTCTTCGCGCGATCGGTGTCGTTCCACAGCAGCGCATCGCGTGCCGAGCGATCGAAGCCGGGCGGGTCGCACCACCGACAAGCGGGGCTACCGAACGTGCTCTTGTAGACCGAGCCGGTCCCCACCCAGATCGCGCCGAGCCCGAGCGTGATGCTCAGGTGCACGATGCGGTTGCGGCCGTACTTGCCGCGATACCAGGCCTCGGTATCTGCGTCTGCGCGGCGAGCGAACCCGAGGACGAGGAACAGGATCACGAGGGTGCGAGGCACTTCGCAGGCTGCATGCAAACGTCGAGCGCAGCAGGTTGTCGACGGTGGAAGCGATCGGAGCCGTGACGCGCTCGCACGGCTGTGTCGTCAGCGCGCGGTGACGAACTTCGTCCACGCGACGCGGGTCTCGCGTGCGTAGTCACGCGCGAGAGTCGCGATGCGTTGTCGGGTCTTGTCGAGCGCGGCCACCTGTGCGGCGCGCCGCTCGAGCTCGGGAAACCAAGCCGACTGATGTGCGAGCTGGTTCCCGGCGTCGATCACCAGCTCCTCGAGCTCGGTCGCGCTCGCCAGATCGCCGATCGAGAGCTCGACGTGCGAGGGCTCCCAGGACTGTAACCACACCGAACCACCGAGGACGAAGCCGTGCACCGGCGGCATCTCGCGACGCGAGAGCGACATCGCGAACAACGCGACCAGCTCGTTCGGAGGCCCGCGAAACACACAGCTCCGTTCGACCGAGGTGATGCCTTCGCGAACCTCGACGAGCAGGTCGTCCGCGGCACTGTCGGTCGGGCCGGCGAGCCGGATCAAGGCGCGACGCACCGTCGAGCTGCCGACCCCATCGCGGGGAGTCCCGAGTGCGACGATCGCCATCTGCTCTGGATCGGCGTCGACCTGCTGGACGTACTCGGCCCACCTCGTGCGCAGCACGTGTTCGGCGTTGGAGTCGAGCGGTCCGAGCGACTGCTGGATCCAGTCGAGCCACTCCGGGCGCGCTCGAGACGCGCGTGCACGCAGGCGCTTGGCGATCGAGGGTTCGGTCGGAGCAGGTCTCGCGACCAGCGAACGCCGATAACTATCGAGGAAGATCTCGACCGTCCGATCGGCATCGCACTCGAACTGGATCAGCTTGCAGGCGAGGTGAATCGACGCCGCGTAGCGAACGAGATCGACGACTGCGGGACCGAAGCCGCCCCGATCGAAGTCATCGAAGCCGTAGGACGTGGCGGTGACCGTGAACTGCTCGAGGTGCGCGTCACCCTCGAGCGCGGTGAAGGGCAACGACGACAGCTCCTCCGCGAACGCCGCGCAGGTTCGCCGCTCGAACGGATCCGCGAGCATCCGGAAGTAGGTGAACACGTCGGCACGCAGCCGGATCAGCAGCGCGTCGGGTGCACCTCGCCGGCTGAGCTCCGCCGGGTGGAGATCGAAGCTGGCCTCGCGCGAGGTCGGCGCGGCCACCGGCCGTGTGCACGCCGCGAGCACGACGATCGCGACGATCCGCACCCTCAGAAGCTACCGGCGAAGGCGGCGCCGTTGCTGATCGGCACGATCACCAGGTCGCGACGCATCAGCCGCGGGACGAGGAGCCCGGCACCGACTCCGATCAATCCACCCGTGAGGACATCGGACAGGTAGTGCTTGTCGGCGGCCATACGCAGGTACTCGGTGGTCAGGGACAGCGTGATGCCTACACCCCAGATGTACGGCTCGGTCTTGTACCCGCGCCAGTGCGCGACCAGCCCCGCGCTCGTCGTGAGCGCGAAGCCGAGCGAGCTATGCCCCGACGGAAACGACAGGTTGTCGTCGGAGTTGAACGCGGCACCCGTGGTGTCGAAGTGGGCGTAGGGCCGTTGGCGCAAGAACGAGAGCTTCGCGATCTGCATGAACAGCTGGGTGAACGCGACGGTCTCGAGGATCGGCAAGACGTCGTCGATCAGGCGCGCGGCGCCGGCGTCGTGATCGGACAAGAGCAGGAGTCCGAAGCCGACGATCGGCGAGACGAGATAGGCGTTGTAGTTGCTGAGCGTATCCGCGCGATCCCGATTGCTCCAGACCAGCGCGTTGCGCGCCGAGCGATCGAAGCCCGGTGGATCGCACCAGCGACACTGCCGTGGCACCAGCGTATCTCTGAGTAGCTCGGCAGACAGCCAGCCCGCACCGGCAGCGACCGTGAGCGTGAGATGGGTGACTCGATTCTTGCCGTACTTGCCGCGGTACCAGGACTTGTCGCCGGCCTCCGCGTCGTGGGCCGCGAACCCGAGAACGATGAACATGATCGCGAAACAGCGGGTCACGTTCAGTTGAGTCCCACGCGCACGCGAGCTAACCCTCGCAGGCGCGATGAAGATTGAGTGAAGTGATGGCATCTAGGTGGAGCTCGGTCGGCGCATCAGCCGGAGATAGAGGGCGGGGAGGAGGATCAGGTTCAACAGCGTCGATGTCACCAGTCCACCGAGGATAACGACCGCGAGCGGGTGCTCGATCTCGTGACCAGGCTGATCGCCCGCGAGCACCAGGGGAACGAGGGCCAGCGAGGTCGCCAGGGCCGTCATGGCGATCGGCACGATCCGCTCCTCGGATCCGCGGAGCACTAGCTCGCGGGTCAGCGGCCCTTCGTACTGCGCGAGGTGCCGGTAGTGGCTGACCAGCATGATGCCGTTGCGCGCGGCGATCCCGAGCACCGTGACGAAGCCGACCAGCGAGCCGAGTGAGAATGCACCACCGCCGAAGGCGACCGCAGCGACGCCGCCGACCAGCGCGAACGGCAGCGTGACCACGACGAGCGCCGTCAGCTTGATCGATCGGAAGTCCTGGTAGAGCACGAGGATGATCAGCAGCAACGAGACGAGCCCAAACCCGACGAGCCGATCCCTCGCTTCGTCGCGCGCGGCAGACTCGCCGAGCATGCGCGGGTAGTAGCCGACCGGGAACGTCAGCGCCGTGACGCGCGCTTCGATCTCTCGCGCGGCGGCGCCGAGGTCTCCGGCGACATCGCAGGTGACGTCGATCTTGCGTGCTCCCCCTTCGCGCTGCACGACGTTCGGTGACCCCGTGAGCTCGACGACGGCGAGGTCCGAGAGCGCGACGACGGTGCCGCCGGGCGTCTCGATCGGAAGCCGTCGGATCGCCTCGACATCGTGGTTCGGTAGACCGCGCAACACCACCGGCACCGTTGCCAGACCGTCGTGGATCTCGCCGACCCGCACGCCCTGGACGAGCATGGTCGCGATCCGGCGCAGGTCGCCCGGCCCGAGGCCGAGCTCGCGGAGCACGTCGGGTCGCGGGCGGATCTCGAGCTGCGGGACATCGACCTGCGGCTCGATCTTGAGGTTGGTGACGCCGGAAACGTGTCCGAGCTCGGCAGCCACGAGCGCGGCTTGCTCGCGCAACCCGACCAGCGCCGGCCCATAGATCCTCACGACGATCGACGAGCTCGCGCCGGTGAGCACCTCCTTGATGCGCTCGCGAAGATACGTCAGCACGTCGCGCTGGAGGCCGGGATAGTTGCGGATCGTATCCTCGACACGCGCGACCGTGGCGTCGTGCGGAGCCTCGGGATCGATGCTGATCCACAGCTCCGTGAAGTTGATACCGACGACCTCGTCGGACAGCTCGGCCCGACCGATGTGCGCGCCGAAGCTGTGGACGCCGGGGATCGCCATCAAGTCGCGCCCGGCGAGCGTGGTGATTCGCTGCATCTCCTGGAGCGACGTGCCGGGCTTGCCGACGAAGTGCATCAAGAAGTCGGTCTCGCGGAAGCGCGGGAGGAACTCCTGGCCGATCCCGCGCGCGACGGCCGCGGTGGCGACGAGCAGAACGAGCACCGCGATGGCGGCAGTCCGCCAACGATCGACGCAGCGATCGAGGAGGAGGCGATATCCTCGCTTGAGCACGCGCGCGAACCGCGGCTCTTGAGCTGCGAGCGTGGCGCGCGGCAACAGGATCAGCGACAGGGCCGGTGTCACGACGAGCGCGACGACCATCGAGGCGAGCACCGCGAGTGCGTACGTCGCGGCGAGTGGCTGAAAGAACGCACCTGCGAGGCCCGGGATCAGGAAGACCGGCAGGAAGGCGAGCAGCACGATCAGGGTCGCGTAGACGATCGCGCTGCGCACCTCGAGGGAGGCCTCGAGCACGATGGTCGCCGCGGAGCGCGAGTCGCCGGTGGCTCGCGCGAGCCGCAAGCGCCGCACGATGTTCTCGACGTCGACGATCGCGTCGTCGACCACCTCCCCGAGAGCGATCACCAGCCCGGCGAGGACCATCGTGTTGACCGAGGCGCCGCGAGCCTCCAGCAGCGTGATCGCGGCGAGGAGCGAGAGCGGGATCGCGACGACGCTGATCAACGCGGTGCGCCAGCTCCACAGAAAGCAGATCAGGATCCCGACGACGAGCATGCAGCCGATCACCGTCGCGCGCGTCAGGTTCGAGATCGACGTCTCGACGAACGCCGCCGGGCGAAAGATCTCGGCATCGACGATGACGTCGCGCATCGCGGGTCGCAGCTCGTCGAGTGCGCGGTCGATCCCGCGTGTGACATCCAGCGTGTTCGCCCCGGGCTGCTTCTCGACGATCAGCAGCAACCCCGGTCCGCCGTTGATCACGGCGTCGCCGATCGGTGGTGGTGCGCCTTCGGCAACGTCTGCGATCTCGGAGAGTCGGAGCCCACGGGCGGTGGTCCGGTCGAGCACGACGACGTCGCCGAGGGCGGCCGCATCTCGCACGCTCGGCCGATGGGTGATCGCGATCCGCTGGTTCGGGGTGTCGACGAAGCCGCCTGCCCCGATCGTCGTCGCGTCGCCGACGGCCGCCGCGACCTGCGCGTAGGTCACGTGGTGCGCGGCGAGCCGATCCGGATCGATCCGGACCTCGAGCTGGCGAGGTCGCTCACCCCAGATCGCGACGTTCGCGACACCCGGTACGGACATCAGCCGCGGCCGTAGTACCCAGCGCGCGAGCGACGACAGCTCGAGGACCGACTTGTTCGACGACAGCCCGATCTTCAAGACCCTGCTGGTCGACGAGACCGAGGGGACGATCGCGGGAGGCGAGACCATCGCGGGGAGATCGTGCGCGGCGATCTGGAGCCGCTCCGTCACGAGCTGGCGAACCGCAGCGAGGCTGGTCGAGGCGTCGAGGATCATCACGATCGACGACAGCCCGGGCACCGACTTCGAGCGGATCGTCACCAGTCCCGGCGTGCCGGCGAGCGCGGTCTCGATCCGAGAGGTCACCAGCTGCTCGACCTCGACGCTGGTCAGCCCCTGCGCTTCGGTCTGGACCTCGACGAGCGGTGCGGCGAACTCCGGGAACACGTCGAGCGGCGTCTTGGTCGCGGCGCGCGCCCCGAACACCAGGAACGCGACCGACAGCGCGATCACTGCGCTGCGATAGGTCAGGCTGGTCTGGATCAGCCAGCGGATCATTTCGACCCGAACTCGCTCCCGTAGAGCTCCGACACGCCCGCGGTGACGATCGTCGTGCCCGGCTTGGGCCCGCGCTCGAGCACGACCTCGGTGCCGAGCACGTCGCGGATCTCGATGCGGCGACGCGAGAACGTGTGGGGCTTGTCGACCGTGTAGACCCACGCGCCGCCATGAACGTCGTAGATCACGCTCGCGAGCGGAATCACCGCACCGCGCGCTGCACCGGTGAGCGGCAAGGTCGCGAGCACGCGCTGTCCGGGCAGGAACGCCGAGTCTGCATTGTCGACGGCGTAGACCAGTTCGACGATCGAGCTCGCCGGATCGGCGAGGGCAGGTGCGTCGACCGCGGTGAGCGCGCGGGGTGTGCGACCGCCGATCTGCTCGACGGAGCCGGCGGTCGCGGCGATCCGTTCGCGATCACCAACGTAGACCGCGACGCGGACCCACGCACGATCGACCCGTGCGATCTCGATCAGCGGGGTGCCCGCCGCGACGGCTTGCCCGGGCGAGACCGAGAGCCGCAGCACGGTGCCGGTGTCGGGGGCGCGCAAGGCAAGCGCGGAGTCGGCGACGAACGGGTTGTCGCGTGCGCGGCCGGCGCGTTTCCCCGCCTCCGCGAGATCGGCCTCGGCGACGGTGAGCTCGGTCGCGGCGTCGTCGGCCGCGCGCTGACTCGCCGCGCCCGTCTTCGCGAGCACTGCCAGTCGATCGGCGCGCAGCTTGGCCGCGTCGACGCGCGCCTTCGCGATCTCGACGTCGCGCTGACCGCGGGCCACGGCATCACCGTCACCGGCGAGCAACGGCCGGAGGCGCATGACCACCTGACCCTTGGTGACCTTGGTGCCCGGTTGCAAGGCGCCCGAATCGAGGAGCACCCCCGCAACGGGTGCCGAGATCGACGCACCCGAGCCGGGCACGGCTTCGATGCGGCCTGGATAGCGCCGCGTCCTCAGCACGTCCTTGTCGACGACAACCGCCGTCTGGATCGCGAGGCGACGCGCAGCATCCTCGGTGAGCGTCACCGTCGGCAAGGCACTCTCGGCGACCGGCGATGTCACCGTGGCCGGCGGTGCGGGTGGCCGCGAGGGCTCGGAGGCGTTGCAGGCAACGAGGAGCAGGACGATGCTACGGCGCACGTCGGCCCCCGGTGGCGCGCGTCAGCTCCACAGCGGCGCGCGCGGCTTCGGCTTCCGCCTCGGCAAGCCGGCGGCGAGCCTCGACGAGGGAACGCGTAGCCTCGAGCGCGCCGAGGAACGACGCCTCGCCTTGTTCGAACGCCTGCTGCGCGAGCTGTCGTGCGGACAGCCGGGCCGGGACGATCTCGTCGCGATAGGAAGTGATCAGCGCGAGGGCGCGCACGAGCCGCGCGTGCGCATCCGAGACCTCGCGCACGATCTGGCGATGCAGCCCGACGTGGGCCCAGTGCGCGCGCTCGAGCTCGGCACGCGCACGCATCCTCCCGCCCTGACGGCGATCGAAGATGGGGAGCGGCACCTCGATCCCGGGCCCGGCTTCGAGGGGGCTACCGTTGAGATCGAAGATCCCGGTCAGCGCGACGATCTGCCGGCGCTCGAGCCCGGCGCGTTCCCCCGCCGCCTCGACGGCAAATCGCGCGGCACGTAGATCGGGCCGCCGCTCGAGCCCGGGGAGCCAGCTCGCGAGCTCGGCGGCGGCGATCGACGCACGCGGCGCGAGCGCACCCGTGAACCCCAGCGGCGCACCGAGCAGGACCTCGAGCTCGGACCTCGCGAGGACGAGCTCGGACTCTGCTTGCCCGACGGTGGCCCGTGCGATCGCGACATCGGCGCGGAGCGACTGCACTTCGATCGCGCCTGCATCACCTGCGCGTTGTCGAGCGTCGGCGATCTCGCCGATCTTGATCCACAAGGCCGAGGCCTCGCGAGCGAGCACCAGCGACGTCTCGGCGAGCGTGACACGTGCACACGCAAGCTCGACGTCGCGGGCGAGATCGAGCCCGCGCTGGACCAGTTGCTCGGCGACTCGACTCGCATCACCACGCGCCGCCGCGACGCGCTTCGGTCGCTGCCACAACGCACCGAGCGCCCAGCGCGCCGTCAGCTCGAGCTGCTTGGTGCCGAGCGGGAACAGCAGCGTGGCGATCGGGTTCGGTAGCGCTCCGGCCTCGGCGAGATCCGCGCGGGCGACGCCGAGTTGGGTGAGGTCTGCTTGGAACCCGGCGTTGTTCCACAGCGCGATCGCGATCGCTTCATCGGTGGTCAACCCGTCGTCGAGCCGGACCCTCGGCGGCACGCGGAACTCGCGATCCGTGGTCGCGCGCAGCTCGGCGCCGGTGCGCGTGACCAGCTCCCCGGAGACCCAGCCACGCGACCGTGGCAACGCCGGCGTACAGGCGGCGAGGACGGTGATGGCCAGAAGTCGTCGCACGTCCTAGGGATCTAGCTGTGCGCCGTCGAAAAACGGATGAAGTGTTGATGAAGTCTCGATGAAAGCCGCCGCGTTTCGCAGCGCACTGGCACACTCGGCACGTGACCGTCTTGGTCGTCGAGGACGAAGCGAAACTCGCAGCGAGCCTGGCCCAAGGGTTTCGCGAAGAAGGCTTCACCGCGGAGACCGTGGCGATGGCGAGCACGGCGATCGCACGCGTCGAGTCCGGTGGGCTGCGCGCGATCATCCTCGACCTCGGGTTACCCGATGGTGACGGACAGACCGTCATCCTCGAGGTCCGCAAGCGCAGCGAGGTGCCGATCCTCGTGCTCACCGCACGCGATGCGATCGATCAGCGGATCACGGCACTCGACGGTGGAGCGGATGACTACCTGGTGAAGCCGTTCGCATTTGCCGAGCTGCTCGCACGCCTGCGCGCGACCCTGCGCCGCGTCGAGCCGACGCCCCGCGCACGGGTGACCGCCGGCGATGTCTTGCTGGTGCCGGGCGACCCGGTGGTGAAGATCGGCGAGCGCTCGGTCACGCTGTCGCCTCGCGAGCGTGCGCTGGTGGAATTGCTCGTCGACCGGCTCGGCACGGTGGTGTCTCGCCGCGACATCCTGCGCGAAGCGTTCGGCTACGACTTCGATCCGGGGACGAATATCGTCGAGGTTCACGTCGGGCACGTGCGCCGCAAGCTCGCGGGTGGGCGGCTCAACATCGAGACGGTACGCGGGTATGGCTATCGCGCCATCGAGGTTGCCTGATGGCACGCACGTCGATCCGGAAGCAGTTTCTGCGCAACGCGATCGGCAGCGCGCTGCTCGCGCTCTGCCTGTTCGCGGCGGGCTCGTTCAGCTGGATGCTCATCGACGACGCCGACATGGTGGCGCCCGACGGCGATACCTATCGGACCGAGGTCATCGAGCTCTTGTTGATCGCGATGGCCGTCGCGTTGCCACTTGGCCTCGTTGGTGCGGTGATCGCCGCGAACATCTCGAGCAAGCGCGGCGCCCGCGCCCTCGAGGACGTCATCCAGGCCGCGCGCGAGACCACCGCCCACGATCTGCGGCGCACGTTGCCGGTGCCCGAGCGCGACGACGAGCTGCGCGATCTCGTGGTCTCGTTCAACGAGCTGTTCACACGGCTCGACGATGGGTTCGGATCGCTCGGGCGGTTCGCCGCCGATGCGTCGCACGAGCTGCGCACTCCACTCGCGGTGATCGCGACCGAGCTCGAAGTCTCGTTGCGCCATCCCCGCTCGAGCGCCGAGTGGGAGCTGGTCGCGCGCAATGGTCTCGACGAGCTGCGCCGGCTGACCTCCGTGGTGGAGGGCTTGCTCGAGCTCGCACGTGCCGGCGCCGACGCTCCGCAATCGCGGGCTCGCGTGCGCCTGGTCGAGTGCGTCGATGCCGTGGTCGCGCAGCTCACCGAAGCGGCGAAGGCGAAGGGCGTTGCCCTGTCAGGACCCGTGCTCGAATTGGATGCACTCGTCGACGCCAATGCGGTGATGCTGGAGACCGCGATCCGGAATCTGGTCGAGAACGGCATCCGCGCGGCCGCGGGTCGCGTCGCCGTCGGCATCGACGTGCGCGGCGATCAGCTGGTGGTCACCGTCGATGACGATGGGCCCGGGCTCGGCAGCGAACCCGAGAAGTTGTTCACACCGTTTCATCGTGGCGCCGGCGGGCGTGGGGCAGGGCTCGGACTCGCGATCGCGCGTCGGGTGGCGGTGGCACACCAGGGATGCGTCGCTCCTGCGGCCTCACCGATCGGTGGTGCACGCTTCGAGCTCGGCGTTCCACGAGCGCTATGAAGCGCGAGCCGCTACCGAAAGACGTGGTGCTCCTCGGATGGGTGTCGTTCTTCAACGACGTCTCGAGCGAGATGATCTATCCGCTGCTGCCGCTGTTCACGGTGGTGGTGCTCGAGACCTCCGCGACGTCTCTCGGCTGGATCGAGGGCGTGGCCCAGGCCACCGTCGCGCTCCTCACCGCGTGGATCGGGCTGCGCTCGGATCGGTTTCGTCGTCGGGCGCCCTACGTGCAGCTCGGCTACGGGCTACCGCTCCTCGGCAAGGCCGTGCTCGCGCTCGCGGTGGCGTGGCCGATGGTGATGCTCGGGCGCGTGATCGATCGCGTGGGCAAGGGCATCCGCTCGGCGCCGCGAGATGCGCTGATCGCGGACGTCACGCCGGCCGCGGATCGCGGTCGTGCCTACGGCCTCCATCGCGCGATGGATAGCGCGGGCGCCGTCGTCGGGATCCTGCTGTCCGCGTTCCTGCTGTGGTGGTTCACCGGTACGCCGGCGCCGGGGCAGAGCGTCCAGACCACGAGCGAGCAGACCGCCGGGTCGTTTCGCACGATCTTCGCGATCGCCGCCGGGCTCGGCCTGATCGCCCTGGTGTTCACGTTCAAGCTGCGCGACCGACCGCACGAGGACAAGGCCGCGCCCACCGCGCCACCCGCCAAGCTATCGCGCGAGTACTGGGTCGTCCTCGCCCTGCTCCTGGTGTTCTCGCTCGCGAACAGCAGCGACGCGTTCCTGTTGTTGCGCGCGGTCGACCTCGGGCTCGCTCCGTGGGAGGTCGTGCTGCTCTACGCGGTGATGAGCGTGGTCTACATGCTCGGCGCCTATCCCGCCGGCACGCTCAGCGATCGGGTCGGGCGGTGGCCGATGATCGCGATCGGCTGGGCGGTCTACGCCGTGGTCTACGGGCTGCTCGCGTGTACCGGCGCCTTCGCGATCTGGCCGCTGCTCGCGCTCTACGGCATCCAGCTCGCGATCACCGACGGGGTCGGCAAGGCGCTGCTCGTCGATCACGCACCCAAGGATCGGCGCGGGTTCGCGCTCGGCATCTTCTACATGGCGACCAGCGCGACCACGCTCGCGAGCAGCGTGATCGCCGGCGTGCTGTGGGATCGCATCGGACCGGAAGCGCCGTTCTGGTTCGGCGGAGGTGTCGCCGCGTTCGCGTTGCTGTTGTTGGTCGCGATGCGCCCGTGGCGCCGTGCGTGAGCGCGCACTGCGCGGTGGTGACAACTTCAAAATGAAGACTTGATGAAGGCGAAACTCGCACGATCGAGCGCGCGGATCGCACAGCGAGACTCGTCGAGTGAAGTTCCTGCTCGAGGCCCCGACCAAGCTCGCCTCACTCGCCTTGCTGCTGCTGCTACTCGCGAGTTGCCCGAGTAGCGTGCGCGAGTGGAGAGAGCCGGATCCGCATCCGCTCCTCACCGGCCCGTACGTGATCGTGACGGGACCCGAGCAAGCCCTCGTCGCGTTTCGCACGTACTCGGTGCAGAAGGCGACGATCGAGTGGAAGACCTCGTCGGGAGCGAGCGGCATCGAGACCGCAGCACGCGATGGCGATCTCTGCGAAGCGACCCTGAAGAAGCTGCCGCGCGGGCCCGAGATCACCTACGACGTCAAGCTCGACGGCAAGGCCGTGACCAGCGGGTCGTTCCGGATCTCCGCCCAGGACGAGACGTCGTTTCGGTTCGCGGTGTTCGGTGACACGCGGACGAATCATCAAGTCCACCGCGCGCTGATCGAGCGGGTCGCGAACGAGAAGATCGACTTCTTCCTCCACACCGGCGACATGGTCGAGCGCGGTGGCATCGCCGATCAATGGATCACGTACTTCCAGATCGAGCGCCCGCTGATGAAGAAGGCGCCGATCATGCCAGCGATCGGGAATCACGATCTCGGCAACCGCGGCTACTACACGCGGTTCTTCTTCCTCGACAAGTGGGTCGGTGGGCGGAGCTTCTTCTACACCGACTGGGGAAACGTCCGGTTCGTCTCGATGGATGTCACGATCATCTGCGAGCGGCGGTGTCGTCAGTATCGCTTCGTGCAGGCGGCGCTCGCGGAGGCGGCGAAGGCGAACAAGCTGATCGTGATGTTCATGCACAACCCGCCGTACTCTTCGGGCGAGCACGGCTCGGATCTCCAGTTGCGCGAGGTGGTCGGCGAGCTCGCGAAGCGCTACGGCGTGGAGCTCGTGATCACCGGTCACGATCACGACTACGAACGCACGAAGTCGATCGCCGGAACCACGTACATCGTGAGTGGCTCGGCAGGTGCACCGATTCGTCCGGTGACTCCGCAAGCCTTCACCGAGTCCGCCCGGACCGAACCTCACTACGTCCTGGTCGATGTCGATCGCGATCGGCTCTCCCTGCGCGCCATCAACTTGCGCGGCGAAGTGTTCGACAATGCGGTGGTCCCGGCGAATCCACCGGGGGGCCGACCGTGAGGTGGTGGCCGGTCGCGCTGGTCCTGGCAAGCTCGCCCGCATTCGCGCAGACCGCGCCGGGTGCGGCCGATTCGCCCGCCGAGCGCAGGAATCCCGCACAGCCGGAGGCGCCGAAACCGGTACCGTCGGAACCGGTGACCTCGAGCGGACCCGTTCCAGCGGAGACCGTGCCGCCGATCCCGGTGGTGCCGCAGCCACCACCTTCGCCACCACCTCCGCCACCGCCGACCCCGCGGACGCCTCCCTCGCAGCTCGATTCCTC
Source organism: Deltaproteobacteria bacterium (assembly GCA_031385555.1). Lineage (GTDB taxonomy): Bacteria > Myxococcota_A > Polyangia > Haliangiales > Haliangiaceae > JABFXX01. The sequence goes on from JANNBP010000469.1 coordinate 25,781, forward strand.
GACCCGCGTGAGCTGGAAGGAGAGCTATCACTTCGACGGTCATTGGCGCGTCTTGATGCTCCCGGCGTATGCGCTCGAGCTCGCGTTCGCGCCGATCGGGCTCCTGGTCAGCTCCTTCGAGAAGTATCGGCTCGATCAACGGATCGGTGATCTGCTCTCCGTCGACAACCTCGGCGTCAAGCTGTCACCGCGGTTCAAGTTCAGCTTCGGTGATGGCGCCGGCGCGGGGCTGTGGGTCAAGCGAACGAAGATCTTCGACTGGCGATCATCGCTGCGCGTCGGCGGGCTGATCCGCCTCGATCGCGACTGGCAGCTCGAGACCGAGTACGACCACGCGTTACTGCTCCCCGGCGGTCGCGGGCTGCGTGCTCGCGCGTACATCGAGCGCGACAAGAATCAGCGCTACTTCGGGATCGGTTCCGCGACGTCGCACGACGACAAGCGCGTTCTCCAGACCTACGAGCAAGGTGCGCTCCTCGAGGTCGATCTCCAGGGCGTCGATCACTACACGACCTCGGGCATCGCCCAGGTCGGCATCCGTCGCCAGGAGCTGTCGCCGGGCGTCGACCCGATCTACCCCGCCGTGATGGTCGGCGACACGGTGATGCCTCCACCGGGCTTCGACACCAGGACGACGTACCTCGACGCGCAGCTCGTCGGTCGCTACGACACGCGCGACATCGCCGGGCGGCCGACGCGCGGCATCCTCCTCGAGGGCACGGCGCTCGGTCGCCGCAGCGTCACCGGCCCCCAGCTGTCCGCGACCACGGTGAGTGGAACAGCGCGCGTCCACGTGCCTGTGTTGCCGGACCGTCGCGTGCTCGTGCTCAGCCTCGCCGGCGCCGCCGCGCTGCCGCTGGTTCCCGGCGACGACAAGCCACTCGATTCCCTCGTGGTGATCGGACGCACCAACGTGCGCGGCTACGATCGCGATCGCTTCCGCGATCTCTATGCGGTGGTCGCCTCCGCCGAGTATCGCTTCCCGATCTACGAGTACCTGGCCTCCCACGTCGGCCTCGACGCGTTCACCTTCGTCGACGCGGGCACGATCTGGGGCACCGACAAGTTCGACCTGAATCCACTGCGCTACTCCGTCGGCGGCGGGATTCGCGGCGCGAGCGAAGTGAAGATGTTCCTCGAGACCACGTTCGCGTGGTCGCCCGAGGGAGTGCAGTTCAACATCGGACTGGAGAAGGCGCTGTGAAGCTCCTCGTGATCTGTGCGCTCGCCGCGTGCGGCCCGTCCTGGCGATCCGGACCCCACGATCAGTTGTTCCAGATCGACCGACCAACGAAGGTGATGCCGAAGCCCACCGGAGTCGACGTCTCGGACTGGTGGGATCGAGGAGATCTGTTCCTGGTTCGACCACTCGGCCAGATGCTCAGCCCGGGGACGTATGTCCAGGCGCTCGTCGGTAGCCCGCCCGCCCGCGACACCAACCACCTCGGCCAGGTCCCCGACTCGGCCTGGTTCGAGAATCGGATCGGCCGCGACGACTACGCGTTGCTCGAAGCGCGCGAGGGCGCGGCGTACGACGTCAAGCTCGCCGCGGGTCCCCTCGCCGTGATCAGCGGCAAGCTCGAGGGAGCAAGTGCCGGCTTCGTCGTGCGCGACACGGCCTCGCAGGTCTGGTTTCTCAAGCTCGATCACCCGGGCTTCCCCGAGCTGTCGACGAGCGCCGAGGTGATCACGTCGCGGTTGTTGTGGCTCGCGGGCTATCGCGTGCCCTCGATGCAGGTCCTCGATCTCGAGGTGTCGAGGCTCGTCCTCGATCCGAAGGCGCGGACCAAGGGGCGCTACAACCGATCGATCCCACTGACCTCGGAAGCCTTGCGCGGCTTGCTCGCCAACGCGAATCCGAACCTCGAGGGCCGCGTGCGCGTGTTGATCTCCGCGCAGCCCTCCGGAACACCGAGCGGACCGTTCTCGTATCGCGGCACGCGCGCCGACGATCCGAATGACACGATCCCGCATCAGCATCGGCGGAGCCTGCGCGGCTTGTGGCTGTTCTCGGCGTGGGTCAACAACCACGACGTCCGCGATGCGAACACGCTCGACATGTTTCGACCGTCGACACGCGACGGTCGCGGCACCCTCGACCACTACCTGATCGACTTCGGCGATTCGTTCGGCTCGACCGGCCTCGGTGAGAAGGCCGCGATGGAGGGCTGGCAGCACCTCGTCGACTGGCGCTCGACCTTCCTGAATCTGATCACGTTCGGTCTCCGCTCACCGGCGTGGAAGCGCGCGACGCGCAGCTCGATCCGCGCGGTCGGGTTGTTCGAAGCGAAGGTGTTCGAGCCCACGAAGTGGCGTCCCGAGCTGCCGAACCTCGCGTTCAGTCAGCGCACGCGCGAGGACGTGTTCTGGGCCGGCTCGATCCTCGCGCGGATCCAACCCGCGCACATCGGCGCCGCGGTGGAGGCCGGCAAGTACACCGAGGAGGGCGCCTCCACGTACGTCGTCGAGACGCTGATGACGCGCCGCCGGAAGTTGCTCGCGCATGCCTTCGAGGGCTTCCTCGAGCTCGATCGACCGCGCGGCACCAAGGGGATGCTCCAGCTCGACAATCTACGCTACCTCGGCGGCTTCCCGGATCGCGGCGCCATCCAGTACGTCGTGAAATGGAATCGATCCCTCGGCTTCGATCGCGAGCTCGGACACGGCTCGACCTTCACCGACGGCCCGGTGGTCTCGGTCGATCTCACCGAGATCGTCGCAGCCCACGACCTCGGAGACGAACCGTACCTCACCGTCGAGCTGTCGCGCGGTCGGCTCCGGATGTCCGTCCATCTCCGGGTCAGCGACAAGCAGATCGTCCCGATCGGAGTGGAGCGATGAGCTGGTCCGCGACTTGCTCCACGCCGAGGCACGTGTCGAGCCGGTTGTTCAAGTGGTTGGAGCGAAGCCCCGCCGTGCCAGGCAGGCGTGGACAGGCTCCCGCGGTGTGCCCCGATGGCATTCTGGTGGGTTTGTTGCGCCCTGCCGCGAACCGCGCCAACACTCGCCTCATGCGTCTCTCTCTCGCCGCCTCCCTGCTGACCCTGGCGGGTACCGCTCGCGCGGACAACATAGAGGACCAGCTCGGGCCACGCGAGATCGGCGTCGGCGAGGCGATGCGAGGCGGCGCGACCGGATCGAGCGCGATTCCGCTCAACCCGGCCGGCCTGCCGCTCAACCGCGAGCTCGTGTTCGAGGGCGGGTTCGGTTATCGCGCCTCGGACTCGGCATCGCTGATCGGCGTGTCGGCCTGCGATTCGACGAACGCGATGCCGGGTTGTTTCTTCTACGGCTATGCCGGTGCGAGCCCCGAGCTCGACGGGATGAGCGGAACGCGCCGCACGCACGTGGGCGGTCTCGCGGTCTCGCGGCAGTTTCTCCCGCGCGTGCTGATCGGCCAGACCACGAAGTACTACGACTTCAACTCGACGATGGTCGGTGAGAAGCCCGCGAGCGGGTTCGCCGTCGATCTCGGCGCGACCGTCCGGATGACGCCGATGATCAACCTCGAGCTTGCGGCGCAGAACCTGTTCGCGACCGAGCGCACCACGCAGTTCCCGCGCACCTTCGGCGGTGGGTTGTTCGCGCGGCCGATTCCATCGGTCGCGATGTCGTTCGACATGCGGTGGAACCTCGACGCGGAGAACCCGACGGCGCGCTACGGCGGCGGGCTCGAGTGGTTCATTCGCTCGAAGCAGAATGGCTTTCCGCTCCGGTTCGGCGCGGTCCGCGACAACGGCCTCGCGAGCACGTACATCAACGGTGGCATCGGCATGGCGACGCTGAAGTTCGGTATCGACATCGGTGCCCGCCGCCAGGTCAAGAACGGCGACGAGACGCTGATCCTCGCGAGCATGCGGTTCTTCGGCCCGCGGATGAGCTCGCCGACACTCGACTCCGAGTAGCTGGTCGCTGGGTTGCAGCACGCCACCTCATGTGGATGCTGATTCAACGCATGTTCGCCGGCGTCGGCCGCGCGTTGCGAGAGCTGGCCCGCGGCAACCGCGCGCGTGGGCGCGCTGCGCGGACCCGCTCACCCTGATGTAGAGTGCGCTCGTGGCCAAACATGACTCGCCGCTCGTCGAGGCGGCAGCTGCATTCGAGACCGAGCTCGCGACGTACACACGGCTCGGCAAGCTGTTCATCAGCACGCCGCTCGGCAGCGTGAAGCACCTCGAACGCTCGAACGGGACGCTCGGTGAGATCGCCGAATGCGAAGGCAGGTTGCAAGCCGCCGGGCAGAACCTGGTGATGGCCCTCGCGGGAGCGAGGCAGGGCCAGGAGCAGCTCGCGAAGCAGGTCGTCGATCACGTCGCCGTGGTGCAGGGTCGCAACAAGCAGCTCCAGGATCTGATGGGTGAGCTCGCGTCCGTGGCCACCGCGGTCGGCGGGCTCAACGAGAAGATCGTCGCGAAGACCAGCGAAGGTGAGGGCGACTTGCCCACCGTGGTCGACGCGCAGGGCATCTCGACGAGCGTGCTCGACCTGTCGATGCGCGCGGAGCAACTGGCGACCAAGGCTCGCGAGGCGGAGATGGAAGAGCTCGCGACGCAAGCGCACGCGCTGCACCAGAAGCTTCAGGTGATCGGCAAGAAGCTCGCGCTCGCCGGTCAGAGCTAGGCTCTTCCGACCGCCCGTAGCGCTGCGACCTGCTCGACGGAGCCGAGCACGACGAGCACGGTGCTCTCGAGGATCTTCTCGTTGGGATCCGGGTTGTAGATCCACGGTCCGTTGTTGCGCGACAACGCGAGCACCGTCATCCCGAAACGATTGCGGATCGCGGCCTCGGCGAGCGTGGTTCCGACGAGGCTCGAGCCCGGCTCGACCGTGGCTTCCTCGATCCGCCAGATCGATCGCTTGTCGCGCAGCATGTCGTCGAGGAACCGCACCACCATCGGGCGCAGCATCTCGCTGACCATGCGCAGCCCACCGATGTAGCCGGGGTTGACGATCGCGTCGGCGCCGACCTTGCGGATCTTGTCGACGTGACTCTTCGCCGTCGCGGTCGCGATGATCTGGAGCCCCGGGTTCGCCATCCGCGCCTCGACGATGACGTAGATGTTGTCCTTGTCATCGCGCATCGCCGCGGCGAGGCCCCGCGCACTCGCGAGATCGGCGCGCGCGAGCACATCCTCGTCGGTGGGGTCGCCGACCACGCAGCGCAGCAGTGGACCGGGGTGGCGACGGGTGAGCTCGTCGAGCGCGTGCTCGTCGACATCGATCGCCACCACGCTCATACGGGCTGCGATCAATTCGTCGACGACATACGCCCCGGTGCCGCTCGCACCGCAGACGATCACGTGCTCGGCCATCAGTTCGTGATCTCGAACTTCCACTTCCCGCCGTCGGCGCCGATGCCGGTGGCGCCACTCGGAACGTCGTACCCGAACTGGATCTGCCCGGTGCCCTCGTAGCTGCCGCGCGGACCGCTACACGTCATCTTGATGGCGAGGGTCTGACCGGTCGCCTTCAGCTGGTCGCCCTTGAGCGCGGTGTTGTCACACTTCACGTCGGGCGGCAGCATCGCCTTCCACTCGTACGTGGTGCCGGGCTTCTTGCTGTAGACGAGCCAGCTCGCGAGCGTGATCGACATCGACAGCTCGAACTTCTCGCCGGCCTTCACCGTCTTCGGACCGGTGAGGGCCGTGGTGTGGAGCTTGATCCCCGCGATCAGCGCCTTGACCTTCGCGTCGCGCGCGTCGAGGTCCGCCGGTTGCGAGCTCGTGGTCACCAGCTGCACCTTGTTGTCGACGTCGACGATGATCGACACGGGCCCGGTGATGCCCAGGCCCTTGAACCACTTCGGGGTGGCGGGGCCGAACGCGACGGTGCCGCGCCCGACGCCTTCACTGCCGCGGATCGGATCGAGCTTCTGCGCCTGCGGCTTGGTGCCGTTGACGTACGCGATCACGTAGGTGTTGCTCGTCGTCTCCTTGAGCGTGGTGATCCGCGCGAGATCGTCGGTGCAGCCGGCGACCTTCGGTGCGCAGAACCAGTGGATCACCACCTTGCCGGCGGCGTCTTTCGGGTTCGGGTTGTCGTACATCCACAGCAGCGTCGGCCAGCCCTCGGCGCCGTTGATCGCCAGCGTCGCTCCGACGGTGGGCATCACGACCGGGACGACCGGCTTGGGTTGCGCGACTGCAACCGATCCAGCTGCGAGTACGGCGGCAAAGGCGAGTCGAGTCATCCGGTAACGATACCGTTCTCGACGTTGCAGGTCATCGGTTCCCATGCGTAGCCTCAAGACGTGGGTGCGCGCGGCTTGTTCACGGTGCTGGTCTGCACCGCCTGCTCGGGGCAGCCTGCCCCGACGCCCGACAAACCCACCCCGGTGATCGTCGACGCGGCGCCGCCTCCGATCCTCCCCGACGCACCCGTCCCATCGGCGCTCGGCGGAGCGTGCGATGGCGCGCGGCCCTGCGGCCCGGACCTCGCGTGCGAGGCTGGGTTTGGCGGAACCTGCAGCAGCGCGTGCGCGACCGCGGGCACGCCCTGCGGCGACGGCGCGACCTGCGTCGAGTACCCGACCAGCGACGTCTGTCGAACGAGCTGCACGACGAACGAGGAGTGCCGCGCCGACGAAGGCTACGCGTGCGATCCGGTGTGGAAGGGATGCGTCCTCGCGAACGCGCCGACGATCGCTCCCCTGACGTGTCCGCCACCCACGGGCTTCGGTCGCGATCCGGCGTTCGGTCCGCCCACCGCACTCGGCGTCGCACGCGATCCGGTCGCGGCGCTCGCCGGAGACGGCACGGCGGTGATCGTGCAAGGCACCCGCATCGCGCGCCTCGATCTCGCGGGACGGCTCGACACCGTCGACGGCATGATCGCCGGAGCTCCGGCGATCGCGCGCGATGGCGAGGTCCTGGTCGTGGCGACCGGCACCCCGACACAGGTGCTGCTCTCGGCGTCGCGAGATCGCGGCCGCACGTGGTCGACACCGCTCGCGATCGCGGATCGCGAGTGCAAGCCGAACACCTGTACGGCACCGATGCTCGCCGTCGGTCGCGGCCTCCTCTACGTCGCGTACTCGTCGGAGGCCGGCATTCGCGTGCACGCGTCGCGCGATGGCGGTGCGAGCTTCGGTCCGCCGATCACGGCGATGCCGGGCGCGCGCGGTTCGCTCGCGGTCGCAGGTGACGGCACGCTGCACGTCGTCGCGCTGCGCGGGTCTCCGCTCGGTTCGTATGGCTCCGGCGATCAGGAGATCGTCTACGCGTCGTCGAGCAACGGCGGGCTGTCGTTCACGAAGCCGCGCTTGATCAGCAGCTACGCGGAGCGCATCCCGTTCTACTTCGGCACGCCGCGCATCGAGATCGACTCCGCGCGCAAGTGGATCTACATCGCGTACACGCGCGGCGGGCGCGACGGGAAATGGGATCTCGCGCTGGTGGCGATCAAGGGTTCGGGACCTGAGTCCCGAGAGAATAGCCGCGCGAAGCCGTGGGTGCGCACCCGGATCGGCGACGACGCGACCTGCGCGGCGACCTATCTCGCCCCGCAGCTCGCGCTCGATCCGAGCACCGGTGCACTCCACCTCGCGTGGTACGACAGCCGCGGTCCGCGCTACGCCCATGGCGTGTGTGCCGACGGACTTCGCCTGTGCCGCCAGCTCGGCCGGATCGACGACGGTGCGTTCGCCGCGCTCTCGCTGTCCCGCCATGGCGCGGCAGCCTCGGAGACGACCTCGCTCGTCGTCGATAACCAGCGCCGCCTGTTGCACGCCGTGTGGTCGCAGCCGGTCGGTGCGGAGTCGCGGATCTTTCACGCGAAGGCCAAGCTGCCGCTGCGCTGAGCTGATCGGCCACCGCGTCGCAGCTCCGAGCTCAGCTGGCCGCCGCCGCGACGGCTGCTCGCACGCGTTGGACCTCCGTATCGGTCGCTCGACTCGACCACACGATCCTCACCTCCTTCGCCCTCTTACCCGTGAAGTCCTCGGGTGGCGGCTCGGGTTCATTCGGATCCTTCTTGGAAGCTCGCTTCGGGACCTGGAAGGAGATCCTGATATCGAGTCCGGTCGCGACGTCCAGCACGGCACGTTTGTCGTCGATGTCCCAGACAGCTTCGGGCGCGGTCGATTGGAGCGCTCGCGCCAAGGATGCCGCGGAGGCATCGACCGCGTGAGCTTCCTGGAACCAGCGGATTGGCGGTGCACGATCCTCGAACCCGTTGAACCCGAGCTTTCCCTTCAAGTAGACATACACGTCGACGCGATAGTCTTCCTTGTCGTCGAAGGCAGACGGTAGCTCCCAGCTCGAGAGGTCGAGCTCGACGATCGGATGCGCGCCGTCAAAGCCCTTGGCTTCGAACCACTCATCCTGAACGATCGTTGCCAGATTCAGCTCGATGGCGAGGAGCCACAACAGATCGCGTGCTCGCAACGGACGGTTGTCGCCGGCGACCGCTCCGTAATCGGTGACCATCAAGGCGACCGGATCTGGGTTCGCCGCGTTCGCAAAGACTGCAACCACGTTGAAGTAGTCCGCGCGAAGATCCGTAGCGCCGCCCAGTAGATGCGCCCGGGTCTGGATCTCTGGTCCGGAGATGCCCCCGAGGATCTTGCTCTCGTTGAGGCTAGCCAACACTGCATCTGGAGGACCGATCAGCAGCTCCCGAAGCGATCGTACGTGGGTCCGCCATGTTCCAGCCGAGACCCGAAAGCCATTGACGGATCGGAACAGGGCTACGAACCGTGGATCGAGGGCGAAGCCCAGCGTGGACTCGACCTCCTGGAGCTCGGCATCACCGAGTGGATCCCCAAGCTCGACGTCGAGCTCGACTTCGGTGGAGTCACGCTTCGCAACTCGTTGCAGGTTGTCGCGTAGCAGCGCCACGCTTCGCTCGATCATGGCGCGGAAGTTCTGGGGTTCGAGTGCGATGAAAGACATCGGATTGGCAATGCCCGGCGGTGCAGGAATATTCCGCGAGAGAAGCGAACTCCTCAGTGTTCTCGCTCGGTTGTGTTGCAAGGTGCACATCGGGTGCAGCTCGCAACCCAACGACTCGCGCCGATCGGCGCCCTCGGAACGGTAACCGCTCTGCCGCAGCAACCGCACCCTGCGCTGGTCTCGGCAACCGGGGAGCTTGCTCGACTCGCGTGTTGGGCGCTGCGCCTCCACGGCTCCAGAGTGATCTTCCGCGCGTAGGCCGAGCAACTGGCGTGCTGATGATACGGTCCGACCGTGGCTGACCCCGAAGCGCCTGTCTCTGCCGAGTCTGTCGTAGGCACCAAACCACCGGGCGTCCAGGAGTTCACGATCCGCGCGGTGATCGCGGGCGCGGTGGTCGCCGTGATCATGGGCGCGTCGTATCCGTACGTCGTCCTCAAGCTCGGCTTCGGTCCGAACGTCTCCGTCGTCGCCGCGTTCTTCGGCTACCTGTTCCTCGGCATCCTGTTCAAGAGCTTCAACCGCTGGGAGAACAACATCGTTCAGACGGCGGGCACGTCGGCGGCGCAGACCGCCTTCATGTGCATCATCCTCGCCGCGTTCGATCTGGTCTCCCAGAACCCGAAGCTCGACTACCCGGTCCCGCAGGCGCTCGATCCGAACGTCCTCGCGTGGATGAATACACAGCACCTCTCCGCCCCGACGCAGGAGTGGTTCTTCTGGTTGACGGGGCAGGGGCCGTTCGGACTCGACCCGAAGATCTTCGGCTGGATGACCGACTACCACTTCGCGCCGACGACGTTCCAGTCGTTCTTGTGGCTGACCGCCGCGAGCGTGCTGGGGCTCTTGCTCGCAGTTCCACTGCGCCGGCACTACATCGTCGACGAGAAGCTGACGTTCGCCGACGGTGTCGCCGCTGCGGAGACGATCGTCGTGCTCGATGCGCGCGGCGAAGAAGCGAAGCGCGCGGCCCGGGCGCTGTTCCTCGCGACGCTGGTATCCGCTGTGTTCTGGTTCCTCACCACCAAGTGGTCGGGCGAGATCTTCGGGCACGCCGTGCTCGATGGCGACTGCAACTTGACCTACGAGTCGATCCTCCCCGAGAACTCGCTGCCGACGCTGTTCGGGCTGACGTGGGCCACGGCAGGTGCGGGCTTCGCGGTCAGCTTGCTCGCGATCGGCTCGGGCATGATCGTCGGCAACCGGATCAACATCTCGATGGCGATCGGCGCGATCCTCGCGTGGGTCATCGGTCCCAGGCTGCTCCTCGATCAGGGCATCATCTCCGCGCCGCCGATGTCGCTCGAGTGCGGCATGGCACCCGAGCCGTCGCCCGGCCGCAACAGCATCTTGCTGTGGATGATGTGGCCCGGCACCGGCATGCTCGTCGCCGCCGGGCTCGCCGCGCTCGCGCTCAAGTGGCGCTCGCTCGCACGCACCTTCTCGACGCTGTCGTCGAAGTCGATCGATGTCGCCGAGTTCCCGCTCAAGTGGGTCGGCATCGGCGTCGTGATCTCGACGATCGCGCTGCTCGCGATCCAGTCAGCGTTCTTCGACGTGCCGCTGTGGACCACCCTGATCGCGACGCTGCTCTCCGTGCCGCTCATGCTCGTCGGGTTGCGCGTGCTCGGCGAGACCAACTGGGGCCCGATCAGCCAGCTGACCAACATGATGCAGGTCATCTTCGCCGGCCTCGTCCCGAAGAACATCACTGCGAACCTTGCCGCATCGGGCACCACCGGCACGATCGCCACCCAGTCCGAGGCGATCATGCAGGACTACAAGGCCGGTCACATCATCGGCTCGACGCCGCGCTATTTGACGTACTCGCAGCTGCTCGCCGCACCGATCGGCGCGATGGCGGTCGCGCTCAGCTATCCCGCATTTCGCGATCTCTATGGGGTCGGTGGTGAGAAGGGCTTGTCGGCGCCAGGTTCGCGCCGGATCGCAGGCTTCGCCGAGGTGCTCGCCGAGGGCTTCAGCAAGCTGCCACCGGGTGCGCCGCAGTTCCTGATCATCGGTGCGCTGGTCGGTGTCGTGATCACGCTGCTCGAGATCAAGTGGAAGAAGTGGGTGCCATCTGCGACAGGTCTGGGCATCGGCATGATGGTGCCCGGCAACGTCGTGCTGACGATGGTACTGGGCGGCCTGATGTTGTCGGTGTGGACGCGCGTCAACAAGCAGCAAGCTGACAAGCTCGCGATGCCGCTCGCGTCGGGGCTGATCGCCGGCGAGGCGTTAGCCGCGATCATCGTTCCGCTGATCGTCGCGATCGGCCTGCTGTCGGCTACCCCCGAGCCGGTACACGCCGGGTGCGGGATGTTCGGCGATGCGATCGGGATGATCCCCGGCTGCCGTCCGTGATGTTACCGTCGAGGGCATGACGCCTTCGATCATGCTGCAGCTGGGGACTGCGACGCTCACGCTCGAAGGCCAAGGCAACCGGATCTTCGCGGGGCGCGATCCGTCGACGTGCAAGCTCGCGCATCAGGATGCGACGCTGTCGCGCCGGCACGCCGAGATCTGGCTGCAGGACGGTCAGGCCTACCTGCGCGACCTCGGCTCCGCGAACGGAACCTGGGCGAACGGCCAGCGCCTCGGTCACGAGCCGGTCGCGTTGCAACCCGGGCTGCTGGTCTACCTCGGGCACGTGCCGCTGCAGTTCAGCCTCTCCGGTGGCGCCGTCGCTGCCGCCCAGCCTGCCTCTGCGGCGCTGGTCGCGGCCGTCGAGGCGCATCGCCAGCAGGTCATGGCCGCACCTGCACCGGCGCTGAGCGCCTCGTCGACGTCGACGCCGCTGCCCGCCGACATGGCGTATCGCAAGCAAGGCAGCAACGACAACGGCGTGCTGCTCCTCGCGCTCCGCCAGGACACCCACTTCTCCGGGCAGAACATCGACGGCTACGTCGAGTTCACCGCGCTCGACAACGAGAACGTCGCGAGCATCACCGTCGAGCTCGTCGAGATCCATCGCCGCAAGTCCGCGATCGGGAGCTGGGAGAAGGAGCACGTCTGGGATCGCATGCTGGTCCGCCAGGGGCCGTGGAAGGCCCAGCACAACGACGTGCTGCCGCTGCCGTTCTCGCTCCGCTGCCCGCACGGCGTGTCGATGTCGAACAAGGAAGTGACCTGGGAGATCCGCGGGCTCGTCGACATCAACTGGGCGAGCGACATCGACGCGATGATCCCGTTGACCATGCGCAACCCCGACATCGAGCGGATGCGCGATGCGATGGGCTCGATGGACTACCGCGTCGAGGACATCGACTCCGAGCCCGCCGGCCAGCGGTTCAACGGTACGTTCATGCCGCCCTCGCACATGGCGAAGGAGTGGGGCGTCAACAGCGTCAAGCTCGAGATCGACTACCTCGGTGCGAACATCAAGGTCCGCATGAAGCTCGACAAGAAGGGCCTCAGCCACGATCCCGCGGTGGATCAGGTGTTCGAGCTCGGTCGGTTGCGCGCCGCTTCGCAGCCGGAGCTCAACGCCACGTTCAAGCAGATGCTCGATCAGCTGCTGAAGTGAAATGATCTAGGCGTCGTCGTCAGGACCGGCGCTAGTGTGCCGAGGTACTGGCGTCGTGGATCTCGGACCCTCCGACGTCGCCGCCGCCTTCTACTCTGCGATCGGGCGTGCGGCAGGAAGCGTCGCCTCAGCAGGGGGCTGTGCCGGGGTCTTCGCGAGCAGCGCGACCAGGAGGCCGGCAACGCTGACGCACGCGGGGATCACGCCCCACGCGATCACGTTCTTGCTGTCGAGCATCAGGCCCCCGACGGGCGGAGCGAGCGCCATCGCGACGGAGCCGAGCGAGCCGGAGATGCCGATCGCGACGCCTTGTTCGTGACGACCGACCGCCTGCGTGAGCCGGCTGGTCAGCACGGGACGCAGCACGCCCTGACCGAACGTGGAGATCGTGGCGCCGACGTAGATCCACCGCCAGTCCTTGGCGAACGCGACGACGGCGTACGCGATCGCCGCGCAGACGAACGCCGCGATCGTCAGCTTGAGCTCGCCGTACTTCTTGACGAGCCTGCCGAGCATGCCGCCCTGCAGGATGATCCCGAGGAAGCCGGAGTACGTGAACAGCCAGCCGACCTCGCTGTGACCCCAGTTGAGGTTCTCGTTGTGCTTCGCGAACAGCGCGAACCCCGAGAAGAACAACGAGAACGAGAACGAGAACAGGAAGAACTGGACGTAGAGCGAGCGCAGCGCGGGACGGCCGAAGTACTCCGCGTAGACGCGCCAATCGAACGCGCTCGGACGCCTGCCGCCCGGGCCCACGACCTCGGCCGTCGTCGGCTTCTCGGACTTCGGCAGCAGCGTGTAGGTGCAGAAGATCGACAGCAGCGAGAGCCCGGCGGCGACGAGGAACGAGACCTCGCAGTGGAACGACACGTCGAGCACGTAGTCGCCGAGCCAGCCGCCGAGCGCGGGGCCGAACAGGAAGCCGAACCCGAACGCCACGCCGATCACGCCGAACGCCTTCGCGCGGTTCTCGGGCTTGGTGTGATCGGAGATGTACGCCTGTGCGATCGACAGATTGCCCGCCGACAGCCCGGGCAGGATGCGGCCGAGGAACACCATCCACAGCGAGCCCGACAGCGCGAGCACGAGGAAGCCGAAGCAGGTGCCGGCCTGGCTGTACATCAGCAGCGGCTTGCGACCGTACTGGTCGGACAGCTTGCCGATGATCGGCGTCGAGATCAGCGAGCACACCGCGTAGACGCTGACCAGCAGCGTGGCGGTCAGGGGCGAGGCTCCGAACGCTTCGGCGTAGTACGCCAGGAGCGGGATCACGATCGTGAAGCCGAGGACGTCGACCAGGACGATCAGGAACATCGGCAACAGCGGGGACCGCTTGCGTGGCTCCTCCTCGGACATCGCGCGCAGCATCCCCAAAACGACCGAAAACTGAAATCCCCGAGGGAGTGTTTCCTGCGTCGCTCTGATACGCTCGCGGAGATGCGAGGGAAGCTGATCGCGGTGCTTACCGTGCTCGCGTTTGCGTCCGGCTGCTTCGGCTACAACCGGTCCGCCAAGCGGTGGTCCTACGTCGGTGACACCATCCTGATCCTCGGCGGTGGCGCCGCGATCACGCTGGACGCGACCTCCTCCAACAAACCCGACGTCGGGATGACGGGGACGGCGGCCAAGCCCTACGACCCGCCGTTCTCCGGTGTGATGCTCGCCGGCGTGATGCTGGCGGCCGCCGGGCTGTTCGGCATCTTCTTCAACGCCACCCGCCCGATCGTCAAGACCTCGCGATAACGCCTCGACGCGGGCCATCGGACAGGTCTGCCCGCGGCTCGCGATCACGCCGCTGGTTGGTGTGCGTTCCTACACCGCTTACGTCGGCGATCGTCGCGGCAAGTCCGTCGAACCCTGGCGCTCGCGTGCCGGTGCGCCGAAACCCAGCATCGAACGTCCTATCCGCTACGGCCGGCGCTGGGGTTCTTCCTGGTCGGGGAATTCCATCATGATTCCATGGGGTAACGGAGCGCGACGGAGCTACCGGCGACGGTAGTGCGGGCGGCGGTCGTCGGCGGCAGCCTGGTACGTGAGCGGGTGCTCGCCGAACGCCTCGAGCGCGCTGTCGAGCGCCTTGCCTGGCGCCAGCTCGAACGCGTTGAAGCCACACCGCTCGAGGTAGCGGAGGTTGTCCCGCAGCACGGTGCCGACCGCGCGGAGCTCGCCGCGGAACCCGTGGCGCTCGCGCAGCAGGCGGGCCACCGAGTAGCCGCGGCCATCGGTGAACGCTGGGAACTCGATCGCGATCAGCGCCAGCCGGTCGATCGCCGGGATGTCGCCGGGCAGCTTGTTGCTGGGGACGCGCACGCCGAGCACGGGGTGGCGCGCGAGCAGGCCGTCCACGTCCCCCACGAACCGCGCGAGCGGGAAGATCGGGCGGAGCCCCGGCGCCGGATCGGCTCCGTCGGCGACGTGGGCGAAGTCGTCTTCGACGATCGCGCGGTCACGGATGATCGCCATGCCTAGTCGCCTCCCGCGGCATCGAGCGGATCGACGGCGCCGTAGACCGCGACCTTGAACGGATCGAGGCCGACGCGCCGCAGGGTGTCGAGGAACCGCTCGTCGGCGGACTCGCGGATCACGAGGTACCGATCGAGCACCTTCTCCACCGCGTCGACGATCTCGTCCTGCGCGAGGGCGCGCCCGAGGATCTTGCCGACCGCGGCATCGTTGCCGGGGCTCCCACCCAGCATCAGCTGGTAGAACTCCTCGCCGCGCTTGTCGATGCCGAGGATGCCGATATTGCCAACGTGGTGGTGGCCGCACGCGTTGATGCAGCCGCTGATCTTGATGCTGACGTCGCCGACGTCCTCGAGGTAGTCGAGCCGATCGAACCGCTCCGCGATGTCGAGGCTGAGCGGGATGCTCCGCGCGTTCGCGAGGTCGCAGTAGTCGAGGCCGGGGCAGGTGATGACGTCAGTGATCTTGCCCGCGCTGGCGTCACCGAGATCGAGGGCCGTGAGCTCCACGTGCAGGCGCGGCAGGTCCGCGGTCTTGACGTCGGGGAGCACGAGGTTCTGCGTGTGCGTCACGACCACCTGGCCGAACGAGTACCGCTCGGCCACGTCGGCGATCGCGTCGAGCTGCGTATCGGTGACGTCGCCCGGGGGGATGCCCGCCTTCTTCACCGAGATCACGACGGCGCTGTAGCCGGGCACCCGATGCGCGACGATGTTGCTGCGCAGCCACGCCGAGAGCGCGCGATCGCGGCCGAGCACGAGGCCGTCGAGCCGGTCCTCGGCGGGCAAGCTCTCGTACGGCGGCGGCGCGAAGAACGCGGCCACACGCGCGATCTCCTCGTCGGGCAGCTCGAGCTCCGGCGTGCGCGACGCCTCCCAGTCCTCCTCGACACGGCGACGGAACTCGTCGACGCCGAGCGCCGTCACCAGGATCTTGATGCGCGCCTTGTACTTGTTGTCGCGCCGCCCGTGCAGGTTGTACACGCGCAGGATGCTCTCGATGTAGGACAGCATGTGGCGCTTCGGCAGGAACGGCCGGATCACCTCGCCGATCACGGGCGTGCGCCCGAGCCCGCCGCCGACGATCACCTCGAAGCCGCGCTCGCCGTCGGCGCTCTCGACGATGCGGAGGCCGATGTCGTGGAACCGCACCGCCGCGCGGTCCTCGCCCGGCGCGCCGGTCATCGCGATCTTGAACTTGCGCGGCAGGCTCGCGAACTCGGGGTGGAACGTCGACCACTGCCGCAGGATCTCGCAGTACGGGCGCGGATCCTCGAGCTCGTCGCGCGCGATCCCGGCGAAGTGATCCGCGGTGATGTTGCGGACGCAGTTGCCGCTGGTCTGCACGGCGTGCATCTCGACCTCGGCGAGCGCGTCGAGGATCGCCGGCACGTCGGTCAGGCGCGGCCAGTTGTACTGGATGTTCTGGCGGGTGGTCAGGTGTCCGTAGCCGCGATCGTACGTGCGCGCGATGTGCGCGAGCCGGCGAACCTGGGCCGACGACAGCAGCCCGTACGGGATGGCGACGCGCAGCATGTACGCGTGGAGCTGCCGGTACAGGCCGTTCTGCAGCCGCAGGGGCTTGAACTCGTCCTCGGTGATCTCGCCGGCGAGGCGGCGGGCTACCTGGCCCTGGAACTGGTGCGCGCGGTCCGTGATGATGCGCCGGTCGTGGTCGTCATACTGGTACATGCATCGCCTCCGTCAGTGCCCCGCCCCGGGATCGGGGCGGCGCAGTCGAATGGTGGGGCCGTTGGCGCGGATCCGCTCGCGCGCCGTCAGGGGGTCGATGGTCGCGCCGTCGGCGTGGACCTCGATCACGTAGGGATCGGAGATCTCGCGCTGCTCGCTGACCTTGGCGCTCGCGGCCGCCGCCGTCGCTGCGGGGGCGTCGAGCAGGCCGGCCTCCGCGATCTGGCGGGACCAGGTGCCGTCGGCGCGCCGCCAGGCGACGCCGCCATCGTCAGTGTAGTTGGCGGTCACGATGGAGTGGGTGGGTGCGGGCATCGTCAGGACCTCTACAGCTCGATGATCATCGCCGCGCCGACGGTGTCGCCCTCGACGGGGTCGATCAGCAGCACGCTGCCGAGCGCGCGGTCGATGAGGTAGGTGGTGGCGAGGATGGCATCGCCGAGCACGAGCTCGAGCGTGCCGAGAACGTTCTGGCGCAGCGTGTCGGCGGGCTCGGACAACCCGCTCACCACATCGAGCTTGTGGGTGACCGCGGCGTGCGCGTCGCGCTGTCGAGCGAGGGCCGGGCCCCCGCGCTGATCGGCCTGCTGCGCGAGGCGCTCGAGCACGCATTGCCCGATGAGGTCTTCTCCAAGGCGATCGGCCGCTGGGCGCCGAGCTGCGGAAGCTGATCTGCGAGGGCGACGACGCGTCCGATCACGAGGACGCCGGGAAGCTCGGTATCGACCGCGACCTCGGGGAGCTCGCGCAGCGCACCGAGCCAGCGGACGCTGCCTTCGTGCGACGCACCGAACACGATCGCGGCGGGCGTCTCGGGCGACCAGCCCCGCGCGAGCAACCGCGCCGCGATCGCCGCCCGTGTCTTGATGCCCATCAACACGACGAGGGACAGCGTGTCGGGTGCGATGCCGTCGAGCGTCGGGCCGAACGCACTCTCGGCGTGACCCGAGATCACGGCGAACGCCGACGCGAGGCCGCGATGCGTGAGGGGAATCCCGGCGAGTGCCGGTGCCGCGAGCGCCGACGACACGCCGGGCACGACCTCGTAGGCGATGCCGGCGGCCTCGAGCGCGAGGGCCTCCTCGCCACCGCGACCGAGGACGAACGGGTCGCCGCACTTGAGGCGGACGACGCGCTTGCCGGCCTTCGCCGCCTTGACCAGCAAGCGGTTGATGTCGGTCTGCTCGATCGAGTGCCGCCCCGCGCGCTTGCCGACGAAGAAGCGCTTGGCCTGCGGCGCGAGCTCGAGGAGCTGGCCATCGATCAGCGCGTCGTCGAGTACGAGATCGGCGCGCTGCAAGCGATCCAGCGCGCGCAGCGTGAGGAGCTCGGGATCACCGGGACCAGCACCGACGAGGGATACGAAGCCACTCATGCGTTCTCCTTGCTTGCTGTGTTCTCCATCGAGGGACGGCCGGCGCGACTCGCGTAAAGGTCGTCGAGCGCACGCAGTAACAAGGGCCGGCGCTCGGCCATCGGGACGTTCGCTGCCTTCCACTCGGTGCGTGCCGCGAGCGCGACGGCGACCCAGCGCTCGAGGTCGTGCGGCAGCATCGCGTCGAGGCCTTCGCGCAGCAGACCGGCGAGCGCGGGAGCGGCACCACCGGTCGAGATCGCGATCTCGACGTCCCCCCGCCACACCACCCCACCCAGGAAAGCACACGCGGCCCCCCAGTAGTCGACGGCGGTGTCG
>JANNBP010000476.1:0-3565 GCA_031385555.1 Deltaproteobacteria bacterium
GTCCTCCTCCACGAACTCCCACGGCGTGCCCGTCGTCGCGGACATGACGCCCTCGTCGGTGTGCCACGTGAACGTGCGGTCGTCCGACGAACCCATGATCTTTAGGCGGCCGAAGTGGTGCTGTTTGTGGTGACCACCACATTATGCCGGGCGCCTGGTTATGCCGGGTAGCGATGGTCTTCCGACGACGATGAAGGATTCTGCCCGGCATAATCACAGGCCGTTCAGGAACGTCAGCAGCGCGTCATCTGGACGAAACCGGCCTTTGGCCGCGTGGAGCGGGGTGGTTCGGTTGAGCGCGCGCTCCTTCATGGAAAGATCTGCATCGAGATACATCTGTGTCGTCTCGATGGACTCGTGACCAAGCCAGAGCGCGATCACCGAGCGGTCGTTGCCGGCCTGGAGAAGCATCACGGCTGCGGTGTGACGAAGAACGTGCGGCGTCACTCGCTTTGTAGCCAGCGTGGCGCAACGCGTGATCGCGGCGGCTGTGTGCTTGGCGACGAGATCCTCGACAGTATCTCGGGCAAGCGCGGTGCCGCGGCGGCTCGGGAACGCCGGAGTATCTGGATCGCCGACGCGCTCAACGAACAGAGCTCGCATGATCTTGACGGCGTCTTTGGTCAACGGCGTGCAGCGATCCTTGCGGCCCTTGCCGCGACAACGCACGTGGGGACCGGCGGTCAGGACGACGTCTGCCCGTCGAAGTCCGACGAGCTCCGACACCCGTAGGCCGGTCTGGATGCAGACGAACAGGATCGCGTGATCGCGTCGACCCAACCACGTGCTGCGATCGGGTGCAGCGAGCAGGGCCTCGATCTCGACGCGCGTGAGGGCGGTGATGAGACGACGTGCGGTGCGCTTGGTCGGAATCGCGAGAACGCGCTGGCACGCGGCGCTTGCCCCCGGCTCTTCGAGGGCGACGAACCGAAAGAACGAATGGATTGCCGCGAGGCGAGCATTGCGCGTGCGGGAGGAATTCTTCCGTTTCGTTTCGAGCTGGTCGAGAAACGCACTCACGAAGGAGGCGTCGACTTCGGAGAGCAGAAGGTCGGAAGGCGCCTTGTGTAGACGCTCTTGAGCGAATCCAAGGAGTAAACGGAACGCATCTCGGTACGCCTGGATCGTGTGCGCGCTTGCACCCACCTGACGCTCCAGCCGTTTCGTGAAGAAGGCTTCTAGAAGCCCGGCGAGCATCACGGGTGCGCTTTCCATGCGCGCTCGAGCCGAGCGGTCGCGGACTCGAGAAGCGCTGGAATCGCTGTCAGGTACCAGTACGTCGACGATGGGCCGATGTGGCCGAGATACGTCGAGAGCGTCGGCAGCTTCGCCTCGACGTCCTCGCCCCCGCGATGCCAGGTGAGAACGGTGCGCACGGCAAACGTGTGTCGAAGATCGTGAATCTTAGGACGTCGAGGAACGCACTCACCGAGTCCTGCGGCATACACGAGCTGAAGGAACGTCTCGTGCACGTTTTGATAGATCAGCCGAGTCCCTACTGTCGACACAAAGAAGCTGGGTGACGACTGGCGCGGCAAGAGGCGATCGCGATCGCGTTGGTATTGCGCGAGGGCTTGGACAGTAGAGCGGTGCAACGGAACCTCGCGGGTCTTGCCGAACTTCGCCCTTCGAATCAAGAGCACGCCGCGTCGAGGGTCAACATCGGTGTCGTCGAGCGCGATGGCTTCGCCGGTACGAATTCCAGAGACCGCGAGCAGTCCCAGGAACGTGCGATAGGTCTCGGTCCGCAGTTCGCTTCGGAGCGTCGCCGTAGCTGCGAGGAGCGTGGTGATCTCGGCCGGCTCGTAGATGTACGGCGCGGCGCGAGCGCGGCGGTGTGAAAGCAGCTCGAGTGGTGGAACGTCGTGACGTGGATCGATCGTCTGCAGGTATTTCGCGAACCCTCGGACGGCGACAAGGCGAGACGTCCACCAAGCGGGATGAACGTCCTGCGGCAGCGTCGCCCACTCGACCGCCAGAGGCGTCGTGATGATCGGGCTCTTGACCTGCTCGAGATGAGTGATGAACGCAGGCAACAGCTCGCCGGCTGCCTTGAGCTTGAATCCGAGTGAACGTCGAATCCTGAGATAGTCGGCCAACGCGCGACGCAACGTCTTCATGCGGCACCGCCGGGCCACTGGCGTGCGATCGATCGGGAAGGCTTGCCGGCGCAAGACATCGCTGGCCACCGCTGTGCGAGGTCACGAAGCCTGTCTGTGTCGACCTTCGCGTAGATCGCTGTGGTCCCGAGGTGGCGATGGCGCAGAACCTGTGCGATTTCGGTGAGAGATGCTCCGCGTCGGAGCATTGATGTCGCCGCGGTATGGCGCAGCCGATGTCCACCGCCACTCACTCCTGCGTGTCGAAGGACACGTGCCGCAACCGCGACGATTGATGGTGAACTGGTGGCGCGCAACGGCGCGCGACTCGTCAGAAACAGCGACCTCAATGCCGTGACCGGTCGGCTCCGCCGCAGATAGCCAACGATGGCGTCACCGACGTCAGCCGGTAGTGGAAGCCGACCAATCGTCCCTTTGCCGCGGATCTCGATCTCACCCTCGACCCAATGAATGTCGTCGAGGCAGAGATTCGCCACTTCGCATGCGCGAAGTCCAAGTCGCGACATCAACAGAATGATGAGGTGATCGCGGCGGCCTCCGACCGTGCGACGATCGCAGCTCGACAGGACGGCTCGAACCTGCGCTGGCGCGAGCGCCCTCGGCAGTGACGTTTGCTTCCACCCCGGCATCGACGGGACGCTGAAGATGAGCTGCTGGGAGGTCTCACCGACGAGGAACAGGAATCGGAGGACCGACCTGAGCGCGGTCAGCAGCCCCGCGTTGCAAGGCCGTGACTGCCCAAGAAAACGCGTGATATCTGCTGGCATAAGCTTCGCTGGATCGCGATCGCGGAGGAACGCTCGTGCGACCACCAGGTATGCCTGCTGAATCGTCGAACACAGTCCGCGCTCGACAAGTGCGGCGCGATACCTCGCAACTAACTCACTGTCAGCCGAACGACCTGCTTCGATGAGCGCTGCGTGGTCGAGGAATGTCAGAAGCGGTGTGAGGCCACGAATCGTGCGCCAGCAGCTCCGTGTGCGACGTCGAACGCGGAGATATCGATCAACGACCTGACGGGTCAGGTCCGGCACCTCGATCCTTTTCGCATCGAGCCAACGACTGAAATGCGCAGCGAGCAGCAGCTGATTGCGCACCGACAGATCCGTGTAGCCCTGCTCGGTCAACCTCGCCGCAAACCCTGCGGCGTACATCGCTAACGGACCAACAACGCGAACACGCTCGGACTCCTTCATGACGGCTCCTTCTCAGCTCTCGCTGGTGGAGACCAGGATCCGACGCCCGGATTATGCCGGGTACAACGAGCTCATCACCGTCGAGCCGGCGCCGCTACCCGGCATAACCAGGCGCCCGGCATAATGTTCGTTATGCCGGGCCCGGCATAAGTCGCACAGGGTTCCGCAGTTCTCGACAGTGTGTTTGCCGCCGTGCTGGCGGTGTTCGAAATGATGAACATCCAGATTTCGGGTCGCGGTGCAGCCCGG
>JANNBP010000518.1:0-41564 GCA_031385555.1 Deltaproteobacteria bacterium
ATGTAGCTCGATCCGCAGGTCGACACACTCGTTGGTCTGGGGTTTGACAACTTTTACCTCTAGCACGGTGCCGGTCGTCGCGTCGACGACTACGCGCTTCCATTTCTTGGGAGAGTCCTTGGGCGCGATCTTCACGTAGTAGTGATCGTGCGCGACCACCTTCTTGTCCTGCTTACCCTTGTTCTCGCCCTTCTTGAGCTTCTCGTGCATCACCGTGCCGGGCACGCGCGCGAGCGCGATCTTCTTGGCCTGATCGGCTGACACCGCGGGCGGCGCAGCGTTGGCGCGCCCGACGCCCAGGACGAGGACGAGGACGAGCATGAAGGTTTGGTGAAGAGGTCTCGGTAGGGACTTCATGGCGATGCGGTCTCCAGTATGGCGTGCAACCGTCGTCGAGGGATCAACTATGTCGCTTGGACTTCGTGTCGTTGTCACCGTGTTGACGTTGATGCCTGTGCTGGCACACGCACAACCATCCCCCGAGCTACCGCCTCCCGTCGAACCCGAGACAGAACCCGACCCGGAACCTCCCACCGCATCGGCGGCCGAGCCGCCTCCTCAGGTCGGAGCGGACGAGACACCGCCCGAGGAAGCCGACGTCAAGCCGAACAAGAAGCACAAGCACAACAAGAAGGTCATCACCTACGAGGAGGGTCGATGGATGGTCTTCCACGGCCCGCACAAACAGAAGCTGCGAGTTCGTCTCCTGTTGCAACCCATGCTTCGGCTCGGCCACGTCACGACGGTGCCGGACTGGACCACCGATCTGATCATTCGCCGCGCGCGGCTCGGGTTCGACGCCACGCTCCAGAAGCACCTCGGCATGCGGTTCGAGATCTCGGTCAAGAACATGCACTTCGAGATCCACAACATGTTCGCGTGGTGGAAGCCTCGAAAACGTCTCGAGCTCCAGTTCGGCTTCATCAAGCCGCCGGGTGGTCTCGAGCGCGACACGTTCTCGTTCGATCAGCCGTTCATCGAGCGTAGCGTGGTCACGTTCCTCAACAAGGACCACGAGGTCGGCGTCAAGATCGCCGGCAGCTTCGATGACAAGCACTGGCGATGGGCGGCGGCGGTGTCGCGGGATCCGCCACCGCTGCCGGGTGGTGATCCGGAAGACTCGCCGGTGATCCCGACGGGGGTGGAGAGCGAGGACATCAGCCGCGCGATCTCGAAGTGGAATACCAGCGCTCGCTTCGCCGCGACGCCCAGCGATCGCTTCGAAGCCAGCGTCCGCACCGGCGTGAGGTTCCGTCCCGACGAGGCGGACTTCGGAGAGATCGCCGTCGAGCCCTACGACTCGACGTACCTGACCAACCGTCCGTGGCATGGGATCTGGTGGAGCACCTCCGCCGATGTCGCGGTCGTGCAACCGCACTGGAAGGCGGTGGCCGAAGGTGGGTTTCGTCGCGACGGCGCGCAGCTCGAGTATCCCGACGGAACCGCCGCGTCGGAGCGCGAGATCAACGGAGATCACCTGCACGCGTGGGTCGGCTACGCCGTCGTTGGATTCACGCCCAACGGTCACTACGGACCGGCGGTCGATGCGGCACCACTCAAGGACGGCTGGGAGATCGTGATGCGCTTCAACGGCGCGCGGGTCAACCCGGTGGATCAAGCGGTCGCGTGGATGAACTCGTTCGAGGCCGGCGTGCACTGGGAGGTGTCACCGCACCTTCGGCTGCAGACCGATGTTGCCGTCGAGAAGTTCGGCCACCACGACGTCACGTTCCTCAACGAGAACCTCGGAGCCACACGCCTCTGGATCCAGACGTGGGCGACGCTTCGCTTGTGACGATCGACGCGCTCGCGCTGCGACCTACGTGTTCACCTAGCAGGTCGCCGCGGTCATCGCGTGCATGCTGATGATGGTGGCGAACGCCAACCTCGCCGCGGGGACCGGCCTCACAGCAGCGGCAAGCTCATCTTGAGGAGCTGCGCGTCGTCGCGCTTCTCGCTCATCCACTTGTCCTCGGGATACATCCCCATCGCGAGCTCGGTGGCGTCGTAGTAGCGCAGGATCGCCGGACCGTCCTCGATCGGCGTGCCGGCGCGACGGGCCGCTTGCCGGCCGTGCGCGATCCGCTGCAGGCGCAGCAGCTTCTCGGCCCAGCACCACACGTGCTGCCTCTTGTCACACGGCATCGACAGCGCCGCATCGAGCGCCTCGACGATCTGCTCCTCGACGCCCTTCGGCTCCCACAGGATCTGAGGGCCGAGCCCATCGCGCAGTGCGTTCGCGAGATCGATGTACGCGGCGGCGCTCGGCGCGAGCTCGGTGACCTTGCGACGTGCCGCGACGGCCGCGGCCTTGTCGCCGGTCTTCTGCATCAGGATCGCCTTGCAGTGGTACGCGTTGACCGATCTGTCATCGAGCGCGATCGCGCGATCGAAGGACGTCTTCGCCTCGTCGCTGCGGCCCAGCGCGTAGAGCGCCACGCCGCGATTGCACCAGCCCTCGGTCTGCGCAGGATCGATCGCGACCGCTGCATCGAACTCGACGAAGGCCTCGTCGTTGCGCCCGAGCGCATGGAGCATGTTGCCGGTGTTGTAGTGATCGACGTACGTCGCCTTGAGCTCGGTCGACCGGCGAAACATCTCGACCGCCTCCTGCAGCCGCCCTCGCCGACCGAGGAACAAACCCTTCGCGCTGTAGACGCCGACGTCGTCCGGATCGAGCCGGAGCGCCTCGTCGTAGGCCTGCACGGCTTCGGGTAGCGCGCCGACGATCTCCGCCTCGCGCGCGCGTTGGAGCGCGAGCTTTGCTGCGTCGTTCACGATCGGATCATCTGATCTTTACAGGCCGAACTTCGACGAAGCGAACACGGTCTCGAGTAACTGATCGACTTCGCGGATCATGCGCGCCGCCGCCTCACCCGGGAGTGTGGCGAGGGCGACCTTGATCTCGTTGAGGTTCTTGAGCTGGCTGAACAGCTGGATGTCCGAGAGCTCTGCTCCCGAGGTCAGCAATTCGCGGATCACGCCGAGCTCGGCGAGCAGATCGTCGAGCGAGGCCGACGGGCCGATGAACCGGCGCTCGTCTGGATGCTCGCGGTAGTACGAATCGACCACCGGGTTGACGATCTCCTCGAGCAGCTCAACCTGATCGAGGTTGTTCCAGATGTGGCGGAGGATGAAGAAGTCGCCATCGTGGACGCGCGTGCGGCCGTCGAACACGGCGCTCGCGGCGAACAGCTTGAGCAGCTTGACCGCGCGGCGATCCGAGACGCTGATGCCCTCGCTGCGGATCTGGAAGACGAGCCCCTTGTACTTGGTGAGGAACTCCTCGGGGAACTGCATGAACTTGTCGAAGTTCCCCTGGATGTTTCGGAGGTCGCGAGCGCTGATGATCGGCGTCAGCGGGCCCATCGGCTTGCCCTGCGCGTCGACCCCGCGGCCCGTCATCTTGCGGAGCTCGAGGGACACGCCCTTCTTCATCAGCTCGTGGAAGTGGTAGCTGTCGAGGTTGTCGGACAGCACGCGCACGAGGAAGCGGTCGAACATCGCCGCGAGGTTCTCGTCGTTCGGCACCTCGTTCGATGCCGCGTAGAGCGAGATCAGCGGCACCTGGATCACGTCCGGGCCGTTCTGGAACTTGCGCTCGTTGATGACGTGCAGCAGCGAGTTCAGGATCGCGGAGTTCGACTTGAAGATCTCGTCGAGGAACACGATCTCTGCGGTCGGCAACATGCCTTCGAGGCGGCGCGTGTAGCGGCCTTCGCGGAACGCCGAGATATCGACCGGACCGAACAGCTCGTTCGGCTCGGTGAAGCGCGTCAGGAGGTACTCGAAATACTTCGCGTCGATCAGCTTCGCGAACATGTCGATCATCGCCGACTTCGCGGTACCGGGAGGACCGACGATCACCATGTGCTCGCCGGCGATCGCCGACACGGTCATCAGCCGGATGATCTCCTGCTTGTCGAGGAACTGCGACCCCATCTGACGGGCGACGTCCTGAAACATGGCAGAGGCACGCGCGACATCGACGGCAAAGTTGCGTGGATTGACCGGCGGCGCGACCATTGCGAAAGCGACACTACCCCACGGACGGCGGTGGAGGGGTTGCCAGCTGCACGATCTCGCTCGGATCACGCGCGGCTTCGGGACGCAGATGGCGCTTCAGCCGCTGGGCAAGCGCGTCGATCACCGCTTCGCTGAGCAGCTCGGCTGCTTGCCCTCGATGCACCGACCAACGTCGCGCGAGTGCCGGCAGGGCCTCGATACCCGGCGGGATCGCGAGCCTCGGATCGACGAGCGCGAGCGCACCCGGCAGGGCGAACAGCGTCGACAAGCCGCGCGGGCGGCCCGACGCAGCCTCCGCGGACAACACGGTCGAGATCAGCGGCGACTTCGCGCCCTGCTCGCGCAGGTTGAGCTCGCCGAAACAGAACAGCGCGTTGACGTGCACGAGGAACGCCGCGACCGCGCGCACGTCTCCTTCATCCGGCGCCCGCTCGAGCATCTGTTCGAACGCAGCCGCGAGCCGCGCCGGCCCCTCGACCTGGCGCTTCGGAACGTCGTCGGGCACCAGCTTGTACGCGATCGCGCGCGCGAGCTCGGCATCGCGAAGCAGGAACACGGCGTCTTCCCAGTGCAGCGGCGGCGCACCGGGATGCGAATCGAGCAGCTGCGTGAGCGGCGTGCGGCGAAGCAACGTGGCGACGATCGGCGCGGTCTCCGGCACGGCGAGCAGCTCGTCGAAGCCGACCTCGACCGGATCCTCGCGCACGCGGCGCACGCCCTTCCACGAGGTCAACCGCGCGGGAGGCTTCTGACCCTGGAACTTCGCCTTGCCCGTCCACCACGACACGGTGATGTCGCGGCGCTTGAGCGAGAACAGCTTCGCGAGCAAGGCGTGGCGCGCCATCACGCGCGTGCGGTTGCGCGACAGCGGCTGGCTGACGAGCGTGATCGCGGTATCGACGATCTTGCGCCGCGACTTGTCGGTCACCGACCAGCGCTCGGCACGCGGATGGACGAGGAACAGCGCGTTGTGCAGGCCCGCGGCGAGACACAGATCATCGGCCTCGAGCAGGAACGCGGGTGGCCGGCAGACCAGCGTCGACAGCACGTTGCTCCGCGCATCGTCGACCTCCATCTGCTCGACGCTCGCCTCGGACAGCTCGTGCTCCCAGCGCTCGACATCGGCGAGCGGGATCGGGGCTCCGATGTGCAGCTCACCGCCGGCGACGAGCGGCTTGACGAAGCGCTCCAGGAACTCGCGGACGTGCGGGCGGGCCATCTGGTTCTCTACTTGCCGGGCGGCAACAGCTTGCGATCGGGCGCATCGGGGAAGCCCCACAGCGCGAACCGCCCTACCGCGTCGTTGACGACCGACGCTTCCGGCGGCAGGTCGGCGGCGTAGTCGATCGACTCGGTGCGATCGACCTCCATCTTCGCGAGCGACTTGCGCTCGAGCGTGGTGAACGAGCTCTCGCTGACCTGGAACGGATTGCCCTCGGGGGTGAACACCGTGACGAGGCCGGCCGAGTGGCCAAGCGCGCGGGCGAGGACCTCGGGAGACACGCGCGGCACCACGTCCATGCCGAGCGGCACGAGCAGGCCGGGGGCCAGCTCGCAGAGCAACTGGCCGAGCGGGATGACGTCGAGGTTCTCGCTCCCGATCACGAGGATGCCGCGATCGGTGGCCGCGACGCGATGACCTCGCAAGCTGACCGGCGGGAGCGCGAACAGGATCCGCTTGAGCCGCGAGGCATGCTCGCGCTTGATCAGCGTGGCGACGACGCGACGCGGAGGGCCCATCGCGGCAGCGAGCTTGAGCGCGACACCGATCGCCTCGGCGGGACCACCGGTGTGTTGCGCGGGATCCTTGGGGCGATCGAGCTCGAGATCGACGCGCGTGAGATCGCCGATATCGGAGAGCTCGAGCGGACCGGGCAGCACGTCGACGCGATCCCCGGGCCAGAACACGTAGAACGTGTCGTTGCCGAACACCGACGCGCACGACGCCAGATCGATCGGGTGCTGGTGGCCGACCGCGACCGCGGCGTTCGCACCGGCGGGCTTGAACACGTCGATGCCCGGCGTTCCCAGGAACAGGGCAAGGATCCGCTCGGGCAAGCCGCGCGCGCGGATCAGCATGTAGCCGCGATCGCGCGCCTGGTCGTCGAACGCGCTCGCCGACGACGGGTTGAACAAGCCGGCCTGCGCCTCGACGCGGTTGCGCCAGAGATAGCGAATGATGCCGTCGGCGAGGCCGCGCGCGACCGCGAGGAACAGATCGCTGCGATCCTCGGCCGCGAGGGACTCGCCGCCGGGCAGCTTGCGGATCGAGAGCCGGAACAGCAGGCGATCGAACGGCAGGTCGCCTTCGCGAATGTAGCCCTGCGCGAACTCGTCGCCGTGGACCATGAAGTCGGTGCCGGCGGCCATCGCGCCGATGTCGACGGCGTCGTAGCCATAGGGCGAGCGATCGTCGCGGTACTTGACGAAGTGCTTGGCGGTACCCGTGTAGATCGCGCCGCCGACCAAGCGGCACAGCCGCGCCCCGCGATCCGCCGCGTACGACGACACGGCCGGGATCATCACGACGATCTCGCGGCTGCCGAGCGCGGTCTTGCACTTCGTGATCGACAGGTTCGCGAGCAGCTCGTCGAGCGAGGCCTCCGACGAGTACAACCGGAACCACGACACCGCGCCCTCGAGCGTGGCGAACGTCATCAGGCACGACCGGCCGAGCAAGATGCCGCGCGGATCCGGCGCGACGCCCGGCGTGAAGAACCGCGTCTGCCCCTGCGCGACATGCTCGAGCGCCATCGAACGCAAATCTAGCAGCTTGCCGTGTACGATGGACGCGTGGTGCGCGCCCTGTTATTGGTGACCTTGCTCGCCTGTGGCGATCCGCCGCCCCCGGTCAAAGCCCCTGTCGTGACCGCGAAGCGAACCGAGATCACGCCACGCGCGAAGCTGTCGCCCGCGATCCAGAAGCTCCTGCCGGTCCACGGCGTCTACATCGCCGGTGGAGGGCTGGTCTCCCCGGCGTGGCGCGTCGTCGTCGACTTTGAGAAGAAGACGATCTACGGCGGCACCGCGAAGCAGGCGAACGCCCCGTCGTTCGGCGCGATGTCGAAGGAGACGACCAACCCCCTGTCGCCACGCAACGAGGTGCACCTGACGCGGCTCGCGGAGGATGTCTGGCGCGAGGAGCCACCGAAGGATCGCCTCGATCCGACGGCGGACTACGACGAGATCTTCGTCGTGCTCGACGGGGACGACGCCTTCTACCTCCAGGGGTACGGGCCGATCCGCCGTCCGATCGCGTCGCAGGCGATCATCGAGTTCCGCGCGGCCGCGGGCCTGTAGCGTCAGGTCGTCGGCGCGGCGAGCTGAATGTCGACGCGGCGATCCTGCTTCCAGGTGGACTCGTCGGTGCCGACGGCGTCGATCGCACCCCGCGTGGTCACCGCGAGCTGCGGATCACCGACGCCGAGACGCTTGAGGTACGAGCCGACCGACGCTGCGCGCCGCGAGCCGAGCCCGAGGTTGTACTCCTCGGTGCCACGCGGATCCGCGCGACCGACCAGCGCGACCTGCTTGCCCTTGAGCGCGCCGGCGGTGAGGCATTGCGCGATCTGATCGAGCACCGCGCGATCGTCCGGGCCGAGATCATCCTTGTCGTAGTCGAACGTGGGCGCCGAGCCGCTCGGCGTGGTGACCTTGAGGCCGCACGCGGCGACGATGTCGGGCGACACCGCGAGGCCACCCGAAACCGGCTGATCCGCAGCGATCACCGGCTCCACCTTCGGAGCGTCGGTCTTCGCGGCCGGCGAAGCGGTGGGCGAAACCGGTGTGGTCTTGGCCTTCGGTTTGTCCTTGCTGCAGCCTGTGAGCGCCGCGGCGAGTACGAGTGCGAGGGTCATCGTCTTCATGCGAGCCATCCTGCCATATTCGATTGTAGGTTCACGCTGTGATGACCCAACGAACCCCGCAGCGTGCGCTTACGCTCGTCGTCGTACTCGCGCACGTTGCAAGTTGCGGCAGTAAGACCGAGGAGAAACCCACACCTCCGAAGCACGACGCAACGCCGGGGCCGATTGCCCCGCCGATCGCGGTTCCGAAAAGTGGCGTCGAGCGGATCGAGCGCATGAACTTTCAGTGGGGCTCGGTGGGCTCGCGCGACTACGCGAAGGCGCTGATCGCCTACGCGGCGAAGGGCAAGCCGCGCGACTGGTCGGCGATCAAGGGTCACGCCGAGGCTGCGCTCCTCAAGGATCCACAGCACCTCGGTGCGCACTGGTTGCTCGCGGCAGCGCTCGCGCAGCTCGGCGATCACGCGGCCGTCGTCGATCACCTCGTCGCCGCGATCGCGGCCGACTTCTACAACTACGGGATCAAGTTCGCGACGTCGAAGGACCTCGAGCCGTTCTTGTCGACGACGCACGGCGCGGCGGTCAAGGAGCTCGCGGTGAAGCTCCGCGACGACTACAAGCAGCGCATCGCGAAGGGCGTGTTCGTGATCGGCCGGCGCAGCCCGTTCCGCTGGCCCGACAAGGCGAACCCGCACGAGTCGTCCTCGCGCGGCGAGCTCTACGCGTACGACCGCGAGACGCACCAGTACCTGCGGCTCACGCACACCAACGACACCGTCGTCGGCTATGCGCGCCCGGCGAGCGGCAACGAGGTCGCGGTGCTGACCTACGACCGCATGGATCGCGCGAAGGACGACACGCCGCTGATCGCGCGGGCGTACGTCCAGGTGCTCGACACGGATGACTTCCGCCCGCTCGCGAAGGCCACGCTCGACGAGCCCACACGCGAGATCGGGCTCGGCTACACCGACGACCGGCTGTTCGTCACCACCGCCGCGGCGACGAGTCGCTGGGCGGTCGGCGAGCCCACGGTGTGGTCGTTCGACAAGGCGAAGGGCAAGCTGTCGAAGGCGACCGTGAGCTCGCCGCTCCCGCGCATCCTGTTCACCCTCGACGAAGGTCGGCTGGTGCGCGTGCCCGAGGGCGTCAAGGCGACGTGGGCCGGCGAGCCGCCCACCGCCACCACTCTCGAGGTCGGGGGCAAGACGATCACGCCGAAGGAATCGGGCATCGCGACGCAGACGGGGGTGGCCGCCACGGCGAAGCACCTCGCGTACGCGACCTCCGTCGATCTGTGCGCGAAGGACACCGCGCCATCGCTGCGCGTCGTCGATCTCGAGAAAGGCGGCGACGTGCACCTGCTGTCCGCACGCAGTCAGTTCGCGCCGCGCTGGCTCGATCCGGCGACGCTCGCGTACGAGGACGGCGAGGGCTCGATCCGGCTGTGGGACGCGACCACGGCGAAGCAGCAGCCAAACCCGCTCGTCAATCGCTCCGGCATCGGGTTCGAGGTGCTGACGCTCGGCGTGCCGTGCAAGGGTGCCGGTGACGTCGCCGCGACGGGCTCGGGCTCCGCGGGCTCGGGCTCCGATACGGACGAGCCCCCGCTGCCGCCGGAGGAGTGATGCGCCGTCTCCCACCCTTCGCCATCGCGCTCGCTGCGCTCGGGCTGGCGATCGCACACGCGATGGTCACCGCGCGGCTCGCGGGACGGCTCGCCCTACCCGTCGACGACGCGTACGCGTACCTGGCGTGCGCGACGCAGCGAACCTGCGCGGGATCGCCGAGCGTGAGCTGGCCGGCGCTGCTCGCGATCCCCGGCGTCCTCGTCGAGGGACACGGGCTGGTGACAGCTGCGTTCTGGATCGGCGCCGTGCTCTACGCGATCACGGTGGCCGCGAGCTTCGTCGTCGCGCGGCGGATCGGGGGGCCGCTCGCCGGCGTGCTGGCAGCGATCGCGACGCTGTCGATCGCACCACTCGCCTGGGCCTCCCTCGCCGGGCTCGAGCTCGCGCTCGTCACCGCGTGCTGGCTCGGTGCCCTCGCGCTGTTCGATCGCCGCGACTCTCCCGGACTCGCGCTCGCGATCGTGCTGGTCGTCCTCGGGCTCGCGCGGCACGAGGCGATCGTCGTGGTCGGCTTGATCGCGATCACCGGTGCGTGGGGAACGTCGACGTGGCGCGGGCTGGTCGCGTGGCTCCTGCCCGTGCTCCCTGCGATCGCGTGGTGCGCGATCTCGCAGCCCCGGATCGAGCACGCGATCGATCTCGAGGCGTTGCGCGGCGAAGGCGCACCACTCGCATACGCGTTCGCCGCGCTGTGGCTGATCGGGGCGGTGCGGATGTGCTGGCGACGCAGCGCGGTCGGTTTCCTCGTCACCCTCACGCCGATCGCGGTCCTCCTCGTCGGTGGACGAGCCGCGGCGTTTCCCGCGTTCGCGATCGTCGTCGGCTGTGCCGCGGCGACATTCGAGGCGGCACCGCGTGCACGCGTTGCGGGTGCGATCGTCGCCGTGCTCGCGATCGCCGGCCTCGCGGTGTTGCCGTTGCGCGCGAGCGTGATCCAGTACGCGCAGGATGCATCGGATCTCGATCGCCGCGTCGCTCCGTTCGTCTCGCGGTTCGCCGAGGCGACGTCGATCGGGGCGCACGATCCGGCGGCCGTCGCGTACTACAGCGGTGTTCCCACGGTCGCGCTCGACGGCCCGGACCCCCTCGAAGGCCCCGGGGCGCGCTTCGAGCGCCTCGAGCGCCTCGCCCCGGGTCCGAGTCACTTCGTCTCGAGCCCCACGGCGCTCGGCTTCGACGCGTTGTTCGGCGACGTTCGTGCGGTCGGCCGTGCCGGCCCGAAGCTGGCACGGGCATGGAACCGCGGTGACGTGCAGTGGATCGAGGCCAACTGGGATCACGTGCTCGCCGGCGAACGCCCGTTGACGCCCCATCCCGGCTGGCGCGTCGTCGATCGGATCGATGTCGCGGACCTCGCCGACGAGGCCGCGCATCACTGGCGCGCGACGACGAGCGGCAAGCAGGGGACGCTGCTGCATCGCGAGACCACCGGACCGATCCTCGATGGCGGGCGCACGATCACCGGTGACGAGCAGTTCGTCCTCGAGATCGATCCGGCGAAGCCCGCGCGGCTGGTGTTCCGGACAGGCGGCAATCGTCAGTATCCGGATCAAGAACCGGTCGCCGGCGCGTCGCTCCAGATCGCCGGCAAGCCCGTCACGATCCCCGCGCCACGCGGCCCGCTCGTCGAGTTCGAGGTCGAGCTGCCGGTCGGCCAGCGCGAGGTCACCGTCGCCACCGATCGGCCGTACCGCGCCTTCCATTGGTTTGTGCTGCAACCGGACTGACGTTAGATTGCGGCGTGCACATCTATCTCGTTCGCCACGGCGATGCGGTACCCGAGGAAGATGCTGGGAGCGATCGCGACCGCTGGCTGTCGTCGCGCGGGCGTGAAGCCGCGCGCATCCTCGGCAAGCTGCTGAAGGCGCAGAGCATCGAACCTGATGCGATCCTGTGCTCGCCGCTGCCGCGCGCGGTGCAGACCGCCGAGCTGATCGCGCAGATGCTCGACTACGTCGGCGTGATCGCGAGCCGGCGCTGCTTCGAGCCCGCCGCACAGCCCCGGGTCGGTGCCGGCGAGATCATGGCCGCCGGTGGCTCCGTGATCGTCGTCGGGCACGAGCCCTCGATCTCGGCACTCGGGGCACACCTCGTCGGGCTGCCGGCGTTTCCGCAGTTCCGCACCGCACAGTGCTGCGCGCTCCTCCACGGGAAGCCGTCGTGGACTGCCCGCAGCGACCTCGACCAGGTGCTGCCGTTCTTTGTCGACTGACCCAGCGTTCGCCTTCGGGTGGTTATTGAAGTGGTGGAGGAAGTCGTCCAGCTCCGCATGGCCTGACATACTGATCCGCGGTGCGCGCCGGCTTGCTGGTGGTGGTGTTCGCGTGCGGTGGAAGCGAGTCGCTTTCGCCGCCGAGCGGTGCACCACCGACGCGGATCACGATCGTCGCGCAACCCTGCCCCGACTGGCGCTACGCGCTGGTCACCGAGTCGTTCGATCCGGTCGAGGACATCTCTCGCGACGAGCTCGCGGCGAGCTGGACCGCCGGCCAGATCGCCGCAAGTCCCGAGACCATCGCCGCGATCGCGCCGTTGCTGGGCAAGGGTGGGAGCGTCGTCGTCGACCGTCCCGCACCATCGCGCAAACGCCGCGCGGTCGTCCCGATCGACGAGCTGTCGCCCGCGTGGAAGGTCGTCACCGTCGAGGGGGTTCACCCACTCGATCCGCAACACGGCAGCCTCGTCGTGCGGAGTTGCCAGCAGACCCACACCAACTTCGATCCCGCGAGGCTGACCACCGTGGTGATGAGCGGCACCACCGCCCTCACCCGCCGCACCGCGGAGCGAATCGAGAGCCACGGCGCCGCGGATCTCGTCGAGTACATCGCACCTTGGTTTCGCAGCGCGGACATCACGCACGTGTCGAACGAGGTGTCGTTCATCCGCGAGTGCGATCCGGTGAACGGTCCGACGGGGACGCCCGAAGATCTCGTGTTCTGCGCGAAGGACTCCTATATCGAGGTGCTCGAGCGGATCGGCACCGACCTCGTCGAGCTCACGGGCAGTCACCTCAGCGACTACGGCGGCCTCGACCGCACCGTCGAGATGTATCGCCGGCGCGGCTGGAAGTGGTTCGGTGGCGGGCGCACGCAGCTCGAATCGACCGAGCCGCGCGTGCTCGAGCATCACGGTCACAAGCTCGCGTTCCTCGGCTGCAATGCCGTCGGCACCTGGCTGCATGCGGTCAGCAAGGGCTCCGGCGTCGCCGCGTGTGATTGGCCGCGGATGACGTGGCAGATCCGCGACCTCCGCGCGCGCGGCTTCCTGCCGATCGTCTCGGTGCAACATCAAGAGACCCACGAGCACGCCGTGCCGCCGGGGCTCGTCGTCGATCTCCGCCGGCTCGCCGAGGCCGGTGCGGTCTTCGTGCTCGGGAGCCAGGCGCACTCGGCACATCCCTGGGATGTCCATCACGGCGCGTTCGTGCACTACGGCCCCGGGAACATCCTGTTCGCGCAATCTCCCGAGGCGCAGCGCGAGGCGTCGGTCGACAAGCTCTACCTTCACGACGGCAAGCTGCTCACCGTCGAGCACCTCTACACGCGGACCGAGCACGGCCGGCCGCGCCTCCAGACGGCGCGCGAGCGGGCGCGCTTGCTGGCGCAACTCGACGAGGTCTCCCGCGCATACGCACCCAGCGATCCCTGGGCCTCGCCCACCGCCGGCGAGGCGGATGCGCGGATCCGCCCCGATTCGCTGATCGTCGAGCACGGTCGCACACAACAGCTCGCGATCCGGGTGCCCGAGCGCCTCGATCCCGCGCAGCGTTATCCCCTGGTCATCGCGCTCGAGGGCGAGGTCGTCCACGACGACGCGTTCGTGGTGTCGCCCGTCGGCACGCTGCGCGCGACCGGGGACGAGATCGCGACGTTCATTCGAGCGAAGTACCCCGTCGATCCGGTGCGGACGCAGATCACACCGAAGCCTCGACGATCCAGACGTCAGTAGCTGGCACACGAGAAGCCTCCATGGCGACTCCGAATCGATCAGAACAAGGCTGGCGCCGCGAGCTGCTCGAGCGGTTCGCTGGGTCTGGGTGATGCACATCGAGGCACTCGCCGGAGATCCCGCTCTGCCGCGATCGCGTGCCGCAACTAGCGCGTCGGACCGTGCTCGACGGTCTCCTCGACGAGATCGAGCAGGCGATCGCGATCGATCGCGAGATACGTCACGCATCCGATCGCCGCGATCGTCAGCACGGCCTGCACGATCGCGCGCGCCGCGCCGATCCGCCCGCGGCGCGCCTCGAATAACGCTCCGGAGATCCACGTCGCGATCACGCCACCGGCGAGGATCCCGAGCACCGCTCGCGCGAATACCGGATTGCCGGTGAAGGCGATCGCGACCAGCACGCCGGCGATCGGCAGCAGGAAGATCACCTCACCCGGCGGTCGCAGGACCTGCTTGCCCGCGGCGCGCCACGAGCCGGTCTCGCGACGCAGCATCCACGCCGCGAGCGCGGCGAACACCGCGACGCCGAGCCACATCCCTCGCCGCCACCACGCGCGGTGCTCCGCGGTGTCGAGCCGGGCCCGCAGCTTCGCGATCACGCCGCGATCGGCACCGCTCGCGGTCAGCTGCTCGAGCGCGACCCGGGCATCGTCGAGGAAGCCGCGGCGCGTCGCCATCCGCACGAACGCGAAGCCGAGCCTCGAGCGGTCCTGGACCTCTGCCTTCGTGAACGCCTCGCGCAGCACCTCGATCGCCCGCGCGGACTCGCCCTCGAGCTCGCGGCCGTGTGCGATCGCGAGCTGGATGTTCGCGCGCTCGGGATAGTCCGGGTGCTCGGCCGCGAGCCGCTCGAGCTGGCCGAGTGCTTCCTGCGGATTGCCGCTCAGACTCTCGGCGAGCCACTTGCCGTGCTCGCGCTTGACCTGGTCCCAGCGCGCTCCACCGAGCCGCTCGAGACCACCGCGTGCACGGTCGCGAAGCGAGCGGTCCTCGGTGACGGCGAGCACCTGCTCGTACGCGTGACGCGCGCGCGAGAGCTCGCCGATCCGCTCCGCGAGCCGCCCCGCTTCGGACCACGCGTTGTCGGTCCATCGCGAGACCGGGCGCTCCGCACCGAGCTTCTCGAACGCGTCGATCGCCGACGGCACCGTCGCCGACGCCCCTGCGAGCTTCGACGCCGCCTGGTAGTCGTCGTCGGGCGCGCCGTAGGCTGCCCCGGCGAGGACGCACAGCGCGACGACGATGCGGATCACTTCGTCTTGGTGAACCGCGCGCGCGGATCGGTATCGGCGATCGCCGAGCCGTCGGGACGGAACGCTTCGAGCTCGAGCAGATTTTTGGTCGCGCGCAGCGTCGACGCCGAGTACGTCGACTCGGCATAGGCGGAGTGGAACAGCTCGGTGTCGATACCGTACAGCTCGGCACCCGCGCCGCCGACGACGGCGTACACGGTGCCGGTCGTGTTCGTCCCCTGCACCGCGCTCGCGCGGAGTGGCTCGGAGACCTCGAAGTCGTGATCGTGTCCCGCGAGCACGAGATCGATCCCGTACCGATCGATCACGGGCATCCAGTGCTCCTGGAGGAACATCGACGACCCGTGCGCGGTGGCCGACGACCAGATCGGCTGGTGGTGCATCATCACGCGCCACGTCGCGCTCTTGCTGCGCTCGAAGTCATCGACCAGCGCCGTGCGATACGCGCCGGGGATCGCGCTGATGTCCGTCGGCGTGTCGTTCGCGACGGTGACGTGGACGTAGCCATAGTCGAACCCGAAGTTCTCCTGATCGCCGGGTAGCGCGACCTGCGAGTAGAACGGCACGGCGTTGACCTCGTGGTTGCCGTGCGCGAACACCAGCGGCGTCCTTGCGAGCAGCGCCTCGGCGCGGCCGAAGAACTCTTCCCACTCCGGCTGCGTCAGACCGATCGTCACGGCGTCGCCGGTGAACAGGATCAGATCGGGCGCGCGCTCGATCAGGTTGTTCACGAGCTGCTCCCAGATATCGTATCCGTCGCGCGAGTCGCCGATCACGCCGAACAGCGTCTCGGTATCCGGGTTCGCGACGAGATCGGGCGCCGTGTGGAACGTGTAGACCGGTGAGAAGTTGCCGGGCGAGCCCACCTGATAGCTGTACGAGGTGCCCGGCGTCAGATCGCAGAGGTGCGCCTGGTGCTGGCGAAACGTGTCCTTGCCGGTGGCCTTGTAGCGGAACTCGACGCCGTCGCGCTCCTCGGTGAGCTGCTCGGCCGTCAGGTTCTCGCCGACGGCAAACCGGATCCGCGACACCGCGGTCTCTTCGTCGACCGTGCGCCACTGCGCGACGATCGAGGTCTTGGGATCACCCATGAAGCCGAGGTGCACGAGCCGCGGTGTGGGATCGCTGCCGATCACGCCGAGCGCGGTGGTCAGCCGCGGTGCCTCCGCACCCTCGCGGGTGGTCAGCGCGTACGTGCAGCCGGGGATGTCGATCCGCCCACCGGTATCGGTGAACTGCGGATCGCTGGGCACCGGGTTGCCACGGACGCAACCGCCGAGGAGGAGAGAGGCAAGGAGGAAGCGCATGGTCACTCCAATCGGTAGGTAGCTTGTAGCAGGAACTGATCGTTCTTGAACCGGGCTTCTTGGCCGCCGGCCGTCTGATTCTCCAGCTCCTTGAAGTGCGTGTACGCGGCCTGGAGCTTGAAGCTATGCATTCGCAGGTAATAGGAGGCGATGGCTGTGACGCCTCGCACGGACTGGTTCGCGTCGTTCGGCGTCGCGATCGGGATCGTGTCGTTGCGGTCGATCTCCTCGACGCGCCCCCCCAGCTCGAGCCGCGCCTGCTTCCACGGCGCGAGCTTCATCGGGAGCATGTAGCAGAGCTGCGCGTTGAAGCCGTTCGCGTGGAAGTCGAACGTGTTCCGGTCGTCCATCTCCTCGTTCAGCGAGGTCTGGAAGTGGCGAACCTCGAGGTACTCGAACGAGCCCGAGAAGCCCTTGTAGGCGCCCGAGATGTCGAATCCGAGGGTGGTTTGCTTGTCGAGGCGATCGCCCTCGTTGCGCTTGTTGCGTGCATACGAGCCTGCGAACGTCAGGAATTCTCCTTCGAACGCGGACTCCGCGAGGTGCCGCTCTTCGCCGAACACGGTGACCTCGGCGCGGCCCGTCCACATGTACTTCTGGTTGATGTTCTCGATGACGTTGGTGCCTTCACCGTTGAACACGCCACCGATCAGCCGGACCTTGGGGATCCGGAACGAGCTACCGCGACGCCTGCGCTTGGCATCGGGGCGAGGCAGGTCCAGCGTCACGCGCATTCCGAGATCGCGGATCGGCGAGATGCTCGCGAGCTGCGCCTTGTCGGGGAACGCCAGCTGCCAGTCCGCCAGCATGCTCTGGCGCGAGACCGGCACGCGCATCTGGCCGAGGTCGATCGAGAACCGCCCGTGGTCGGGCAGCGGCCGCGCGACCGAGCCGTAGCCGTCGAGCAGGTCGAACTGCGGCTGGAGCTCGGTCTCGAGGAACGCCGACAGCTCGAGGTTGCCGGCGCGGGTGTCGCCACGTGTCAGCACGCGGATCGCGCGCGCGCGAAAGCCATCGGTGTCACTGCCGAAACCCGAATCCTCGCGCAGGCGGTATTGCGTCTGGATGAAGCCGCCGAACCGGACCGACGACGACGCGTAGTTCGCGCGCTGGATCTTCTCGGCTTCGGTGAGCTCGGGCTCGGGTGGCGGAAGCGGTGGCGCGACGATCGGTGCCGGCGTGGGCGGCGCGGGCGCGGGCGTGGGCGCCGCTGGCGGCTCGACCGGTGGTTCCGCAGGTGGCGCATCAGGCGCGGGGTCAGGGAGACGATCTGCGACCGAGGTGCCACCAAGGAAGGCGACGATGAGGAGAGAGCGTTGCAAAGCGTCCTATCGAACCAACAAGTCGTGACGGAATCCACTCCATCTCGTGACAGTCTCGTCACTCGCGGTACCTTCCGTGCCGTGCGCTGGCTCGTGCTCCTCCTGATCGTCGCCTGCGGGAGCAAGCCACCCGTGGTGAACGAGCCGCCTCCCGACGACGACTCGGGCCCGTTTGCACGTGGCGCGAACTTCAAGCCGGTCGCGTTTGGCGTCGAGGTCCGGGGCAAAGGCCGCCCGGTCGTGCTGATCCCGGGGCTCGGTTGTCCCGGCGAGATCTGGCGGGACACGGTCGAGCACCTCGGCGAAGGCTACGAGACGCACGTGCTGACCCTCTCGGGGTTCGCAGGCCGCCCGCCGATCAAGGAACCGCTCTCGGCGGCGGTGCGGCGAGACCTCGCCCGCTACATCCGGTCACGCAAGCTCGAGCGTCCGATCGTC
This sequence comes from Deltaproteobacteria bacterium, assembly GCA_031385555.1. Classification (GTDB taxonomy): domain Bacteria; phylum Myxococcota_A; class Polyangia; order Haliangiales; family Haliangiaceae; genus JABFXX01. Next base: position 17,732 of record JANNBP010000518.1, read on the forward strand.
GTCGGCCACAGCATGGGTGGCTTCATCGCGTACTGGCTCGCCTCCTACCACCCCGACCTCACGGGTCCGGTGATCGTCGTGGATGCGGGTCCGGCGCTGTCGGGAGACCTCGACGAAGCCAAGGAGCTCCGCACACGCTGGAAGAACGCGACCGACGAGGAATTCCAGGCCACGACCCGCTCGGTCTACGCGAGCATGACGCGCCAACCGAAGCGGATGGAGGACGTGCTCGCGCTGGTCGCGAAGTCCGATCGCCGGGCGTTCGCCGACGCGATCTTCGAGATGGTGAGCACCGACCTGACGGCACAGGTCGTCGACATCAAGAGCCCGGTGTTGATCCTCGCCGCCGACGGGATGTTTCAGAAGCGGATCGCCGGCCAGGTCAAGGACATCCCGAAGCACGAGCTGGTGGTGCTCAAGGGCACCAAGCACTTCTTGATGTACGACGACCCGGACGCGTACCACCGCGAGCTCGACAAGTTCCTCGCGAAGTATCCTGCGAAGGACTAGCCGTGGTCGTGGTCGAACCAGGGACCGCCCTAGCCGAACACCTGGCGTGCGCGTGCCGCGAGGCCCCACGCCACGCTCGTCAGCTCCTCGCCACCGACCACCTTATCCTCCCCGAACTTCGCCGCGAGCCGCGCGCGCACGCTCGGCACCAGCGAGGTTCCCCCGGTGGCAAACACGCGGTCGATGTCCTTGGCCTGGATGTTGGCCTTCGCCAGCACCTTGTCGAGCACACCGTCGATCGTATCGAGATCCTCGACGATCCAGCTCTCGAACCCCGCGCGCGATACCGGGAGATCGAGGTCGAGGTCGCGCAGCGTCACACGATCGGCGGGCTCCGCCGACAGCCGCGTCTTCGCACCTTCGATCGCGCGGTGTAGCGGCAAGCCGAGATCTTCCTCGACGACGCGCACCAGCCGCTCGAACTTCACGGGCTCGCGCGCACCCTGCGAGACGCGATCGAGCAGCTTCACCGTCGACTCCTCCTTGAGGAACGACAGGTAGTGCCAGCGCCGCAGGTGACTGTACAACCACGCCGGGATCGGCGCCTCGCCGCCGAAGCCATCGACGGTGTACGCCGTGCCCTTGCCGAACGCGGGTGCGACGACGGCATCGATGATCCGCGCATCGAACGCGTCACCGGAGATGCCGATCCCGCCGGTCGCGAGGATCTTCATCCCATCGCCGCCGCCCGCGGGCACCGACATCACCGAGAAGTCGGTGGTACCGCCGCCGAAGTCGGCGACCACGATCATCTCCTGATGATCGAGCCGCGCTGCGTACGAGAAGGCCGCGCCGACCGGCTCGTACTCGAACACCACGTCGTCGAAGCCGGCCTTGGTCAACGCCTCGCGCATCCGGGAGAGGGCGCGCGCGTCGTCTTCGTCGGTCTCCGAACCCCAGTAGCGCACCGGACGACCGATCACGCAGCGGTTGCCGAGCTCGATCGGCACGGCGGCGCGGATCTGCCGGAGGTAGGCGGCGATCATGTCGTCGAGCGCATAGCGGCGATTGAAGATCATCGTCCGCGCGAACGACTCGCTCGCGAGGTGCGACTTGATCGACTGCACGAGGCGCCCCTCACCTCCGCTCTCGACGTAGCGCGTGATCGCGGGTGCGCCAGCCGAGACTCTTCCGCCGGGCTCGAAGAACAACACGGTGCGCCAGTACGGAGCACCCTCGAGAGGCAGCAGCTCGACGGTGGCGGAATCCTTCGCGATCGCCACGGCCGAGTTAGTGGTGCCGAAGTCGATACCGATCGCGGGCATGGCTCCGTAGCCTCGGCGATCACGGCGACGTTTACTAGCTCGCGGCGGATCGCTATCCTGCCGATCGACTCGGGATGACGACTGCGAAGATCACGGGAACCGCGTACGGGCGCCCCGCGAGCATCGAGGTCACGGGCGATACGGTGATGTGGCGCGCGAAGCCCGACGCCGCCGCCGAGAACATCGTCACCACGGTGCACGACATCCGGTTGGCGAACTGGCGATCGCAGCGCGTCAGCTGGCCGGGCGTCGGCTTCGTCGCGCTCGGCGGGGTGTGGATCGTCGGCGAAGGGTTCCTCGTCGGCGCGGTGGCGTTCGGGATCGCGATCGCCTTGCTCGCGCGTCGCTACACGCGGCCGCGGCGCCGGCTGATCCTCGAGATCGGCTCGAACCAGCTCGAGCTCGAGGTCGACGCCGCCTCGGCGGGAGCCGCGCGGTCACTCGCGCAGCGCGTCACCCGGTGTATCTCCAGCGGCGAGGTGCCCTCCTCGCCCCCGACACTTCCCTGACGCCTGGCGAGTCGAGTTGCCACCAACTCGGGTGGTCACGGTGGGCGCGGCGAAGTCGTCGTAATCGGGTCTGCCGCGGGTGGCGTACCTCGTGCACCACCCCTGGGTAGCCATGGCCCAGGAATCCACTGCGATCAGAGACTTGATCCACCTGGCCCACGCAAGGCGGATCGACGACGAGCCAGGCCCCGACCTGTTCTCCTCGCCGCCCTCGACGCCGGCGGTCTCCCTGCGTGCGACCGGCACGAACCCGCCTGCCTCGAAGTGGCAACCGACGCCATCGGTCCCACCGATGCCGGCGATGCAAGCCAAGCAGTACCGGATCCCGACGGTGGTGCAGCGCGAGGACGAAGCGACCGAGATGTGGAACACCGCGGCGCACGACACGTCGCCGGCAGTGCCGAGGATCCTGCCGAACATCGCGACGATGATCGCGCAGCCGGCGCGCGCCGTACCCTCGATCCTGAGCGGTCCGACGGCGCCGCAACCGTCGCAACCACAGCCGGTTCAGGTTGCCCAACGTCGTTCGCCACACCAGGTCCCGCACTCGCACGTCGGGTTGCCGCAGGTCGCGCACGCCGTCGCGCCGGGCTTCCACGCCGCCGCGACCAAGCCGCGGTCGTCGACGATCGCGCCGAGGGCACCCGCCCCGTACCTCGTCGCACGCGAGCTCGCGTCGTCGGCGTTCCGCTCGCGTGGTGGGATCGCGGCACTCGCGGTGCTCGCGCTCGGCGTTGGTATCTATCTCGCGGTCGCGAGCTCTCGCGGAGAGGCGAAGCCGCAAGCGCCGACGGATCGCGATCGGGCGATCGCGATCATGAACGGCACCGCGCAGCCGGAGCCACCGTCGGTGAAGGCTCCGACGACGGTCCCTACTGCCCAGCCGATCCAGCCGATCCAGCCGATCCAGCCGATCCAGCCGATCCAGCCGATCCAGCCGATCGAGACCAAGCCGACCGCGCAGCCGATCGAGGACACCAAGCCGACCGCCGAGCCGATCGAGGAAGCCGCATCGGAGGAGGTCGCCGGCGCGACGGTGGCCGTCGACGACATCGAGATGGAGCCCGCAGCGGCGCGTCCGGCGAAGCGAGCATCGCGCTCGGCGCGCAAGGCCAAGCAGGTCGGCGCGGCGGTCGAGAAGCCCGTCAAGCCGGCGAGGGTCGAGGACAGGAAGAAGGAAGCGAAGCCGGACAAGGCTCCGAAGCACCTGGCGGCCACCGAGATCGCCGCACCGCGTGGCGCCGCTGCCGCCAACGGCACCGGCAAGGTGACGATCACCAGCGACAAGCCCGCCCTCGTCTTCCTCGACGGTCGACCGACCGGCAGGAAGACGCCCACGGCCCTCGTGATCCCCGCGGGCGATCACCAGATCACGCTGCTCGATCCCGAGACCAAGAAGGCGAAGACCGCGACGATCAAGCTCGAAGCGAACAAGTCGGTCGCGATCTCGAAGACCTTCAACTGAGCGCGAGCCCCCGCTGGTCGCCCTACCTCACTCGCGAAGTTACGAACCTCGCGTACGAACGACCGCGAGCTTGATCGAGCTTGATCGGTGTCCTTGCCCGCCTGCCCGAATCGTTGTTCGAACCTCGCGTACGAACGACCGTTCGTAGCTTCGAACCTCGCGTACGAACGACCGTTCGTAGCGTTTCGAGCACCGGGGCGTCAGTTGGCCTCAGCCCTTCGGCGCGAGCTTGATCGGCTTCTTGCCGCCCGGCGTGTTGATGCCGGCGAAGAAGTCGTTGCCCTTGTCGTCGACGACGATGAACGCGGGGAAGTCGACGACATCGATCTTCCACACCGCCTCCATGCCGAGCTCCGCGTACTCGTGGACCTCGACCTTCTTGATGCAGTCCTTCGCCAGCCGCGCCGCGGGGCCGCCGATCGATCCGAGATAGAAACCGCCGTGCGTCTTGCACGCGTCGGTGACGGCCTGGCTGCGGTTGCCCTTCGCGAGCATGACCATGCTGCCGCCCTGTGACTGGAGCAGATCGACGTAGCTGTCCATCCGCCCCGCCGTCGTCGGACCGAACGAGCCCGACGCGTAGCCCTCGGGCGTCTTCGCCGGACCCGCGTAGTACACGGCGTGATCCTTCATGTACTGCGGCAAGCCTTCGCCGCGATCGATCCGCTCCTTGAGCTTCGCGTGCGCGATGTCGCGCGCGACGATCAACGGGCCGGTCAACGACAACCGTGTCTTGATCGGATAGCGCGACAGCTGCGCGCGGATCTCGTTCATCGGCTGGTTGAGATCGATCTTGACGACTTCGCCCTCGAGCTCGGCCTCCGTCGGCTCCGGCAGGTACTTCGCCGGATCGGTCTCGAGCTGCTCGAGGAACACGCCTTCGCGCGTGATCTTTCCGAGCGCCTGGCGATCCGCGGAGCAGCTCACCGCGAGGGCGACCGGGCAGCTCGCACCGTGGCGCGGCAATCGGATCACGCGCGCGTCGTGCACGAAGTACTTGCCGCCGAACTGCGCCCCGATGCCGGTCTCGCGCGCGATCTCGACGACGCGCTGCTCCCACTCGAGATCGCGGAACGCGCGTCCGAGGTCGTTGCCCGTCGTCGGCAGGTGATCGAGATACCGCGCGCTCGCGAGCTTCGCCGTCTTCAACGTCTGTTCCGCGCTCGTGCCGCCGATCACGACGGCGAGGTGATACGGCGGACACGCCGCGGTGCCGAGCGAGCGCAGCTTCTGATCGAGGAACGCGGCGAGGCTCTTCGGGTTGAGCAGCGCCTTGGTCTCCTGAAACAGCAGGCTCTTGTTCGCCGAGCCGCCGCCCTTGGCCATGAACAGGAAGTGATACTCGTCGCCGTCGGTCGAGAAGATGTCGATCTGCGCCGGCAGGTTGTTGCCGGTGTTCTTCTCCTCGAACATGTCGAGCGGCGCGACCTGCGAGTACCGCAGGTTCGACTCGGCATACGTCTCGAACACGCCGCGCGAGATCGCCTCGGCGTCGTTGCCCGGCGTGATCACGTACTGCCCCTTCTTGCCCATCACGATCGCGGTGCCGGTGTCCTGGCACCCGGGCAGGATGCCGCCCGCCGCGATGTTCGCGTTCTTGAGCAACTCGAGCGCGACGAACTTGTCGTTCGGGCTCGCCTCGGGATCGTCGAGGATCGTTCGTAGCTGCGCCAGGTGCCCCGGTCGCAACAGGTGCGCGATGTCGCGCATCGCCGTCTTGGTCAGCAGCGAGATCGCCTCGGGTGCGACCTCGAGGAACACCCGGCCGCCGGCGGCGAACGTCTGCACGCCGTCACCGCTCAGCTTCTTGTACGGCGTGTCGTCGTGATGCCCGATCTCGAGAATGTCCTGAAACGCGAACTCCATGCCGCGCAGCTTACCGCTGGTCACCAGCGAAGCGAGACACCGCCGTGCACTCCGTCAGGCGTGACGGCCGGTGCGATCGACACCTCGCGCACCCGCTTGAAGCTCGGCATCAGTGACGAGTAGCCGCCGCGTGGCCGATCGCCACCGCCACCGACCTTGAACTTCAGGTACCCCACCCCGAGGGTGGCAAGTCCGATCGCGCCGACGATGCTCTCGAGCACGCCCAGCTCGACGGGCTCGATGGGTGCCCGCGGTGGCGGGGTCCGATGGAGCGTCAGGTCCGCGCGCTCGGCTGGGGTACGCATGCGAGGAGCCAGGGTGACGTCGCCACCGCGGGACGATCGAAGCTCCGCGTGCGCGACGCTGGTGGTCAGGGTGGCGATCAGTGCAACGCCGAGGACGATCCGCATGGCGCGACGATGCCGCAGCTCGCTCCGACGACCGTCATCCTGTTCGCGGCAGTGGGTGGCAAGCTCGCTGGTTGCGGCCGCGCCACACCGTGAAAAATCGACGACAACGATCGCTCGCCCTGGAGACGGCGCCTTCGATCCAGCCCTTCCCAGCAGACGAGGATGGCCTGCTCGACGTCGTGCTCCCACGATCGTTCAGCCGCCTCAGCGTGCTTCACGGTCGTTGCTACCAACGTCGTGACCAATTCCTAGCGACCTCGACGCCGACTCCTCGGTGGGCGGCGAACAAGGCTCGTATGCAGCGGGCCGAACTCGTCATTGCCTTCGAGCTGCCCGTTGTCGACGAGGAAGCGGATGCGCGACCAAACAAGCTCCTGCCCCAGTTGCCGGAAGGCGCTCCCTGGGCTCTCGATCGTGTTGACGAGGACCTGTGCACACGGCGTCCAGAGGTCGCCGGCAATGGACACGATCAATGCGTCGAAGTGGGAGAGAGGCACGGAACGCACTCCGCTTTCAGCGAGGATCCGCAGCTCGCTGTTCTCGGCACGTTGCCAGTGCCACGCGGTTCGCATCGCATCGACCTCCGAGGCAAGTAGTCGTCGGGCTCGTTCGAGGAACGCGTGCTCGATCATCCGTTCGTGCCGGACAAATCCGATCGAGATCGACGTGTTGTTCAGCAGCGCGATGTCCGCCACATCGATCACGAGGGGCGCTTGTCGACGACACCACACGAGCTCGAGCAGGCACGTGTACTCGGCGACCGCGCGGCGACTGAGCCACATCACGGGCTCGATCGACGGCGAGACGGCGGCTTGCCAAAACCGTGCGACCGATCGTTGCGACCACCACGCATCGACGTGCCTGGTTCGACACCATGCTGCGCGGCGACTTGGAGTGGGTGGGTTGATCGGCCCGAAGGACAGATCGTCCCCGAGATAGACGACCAGCTCGTTTCGCTCGAGCTCGTCGAGCGCCATCCTGATCGAACCGGCCGCGGATGGGCCTTGGACGAAGTGAACCAGCGACACGTGATCAGTTGCCGGCGGCTTGCGCGGGCGTCGCCGTGCGCAAGAACACCAGGTAGTCCGCGACGAGCCCACGCTCGGCGAACGTCAGCTCGCGATCGAACCTCGGCATGCCGCTCATGTCGGCGGTCATGTGGACGTTCGACTTGGGGTTCGAGATGAACGAGAAGTAGTACTCGCGGCCGTTCAGCCCGGCGAGGTTCGGCCCCGAACCGCCGTTCGCACCCTCGACCACGGTGTGGCAGTCGTTGCAGGCGCTGTCGAAGATCGCCTTGCCCGCCTCGAGCTTGGCCTTGTCGACGTCACCCGCACCCGACTGCGCGTACGTGTACTCGACGATCGCGGCGAGCTCGGGGCTGCCCTGCTTGAAGTCGACCGGCTTCATCGCGAGATCGGCGGGGCCCTTCTTGTCCTCGGGCTTCGCACTGCCCGCATCGGGCGGCTTGTTGGCTTCGAGCTCCTGCGCCTTCTTCGAATCCTTCGCGAGCTTCGTGCGTCCCCAGAACAGATCGCCCGACGGATCGAGGAGGAAGGCTTCGATCCACGCGCGATTACCGTGACCGGCGGCGATCAGCGGCGCCTTGCGCTCCTTCTCGTCGACGTGGCAGCCGGCGCACTTCTGCGCGAACACCGCGCGCGCCTTGGCATGCGGGCCGGTCGAGTAGACATCGAGCGCGCCGGTGACAGGCACACCGTTGGTCTTCGCGAGCGCGCGCGCCTTGTCGGCGCTCGCCTCGGCGATCTCCATCCGCTTCACGAGCTCGTCGTCGCTGCTGTCGCGACGGAAGGACATCACGGTGAGGCCACCGATCGCGGCCATCAAGCCTGCGAACGCACCGAGCCACAGCTTGCGCGCGCGTACGGAGCGATCCGCGCCGCGATCGAGCAACGGCAACATGACCAGGAAGCCACCGACGATCCCCGGGGCGATCAACGCGACGATCTTCTCGGCACTCCCCGACAGCTCGCGCAGCTCGTAGAGCCAGCGGAAGTACCAGAGCGGGCGCGCGTCGAACGATTGCGCGGGATCCGCGGGTGCGGTGAGCCCGACGCCGTGGTTGTAGCCGACGTGCCCGAGCAGCAGCACGGTGACGACGAGCATCGCGAACGCATCGCGGAGGTTCTGATCCGGCCACCGCGGTGCATCGGCCTTGGTCCCGACCGGCGTGACGCCGTGGCGCTTCGCGAGCCAGATGTGCGCGACGGTGATCAGGAACACGATCGCCGGCAGCACGATGACGTGTAGCGCGTAGAACCGCGTCAGCGTCAGGTTGCCGTAGTCGTTGCCGCCGAGCGCGGCGCTCTTGATCGCACCACCGATCACCGGCGTCTCGGCGGCGATGCCGAGCTCGACCCGGTTCGCCCAGTACCCTTCTTGATCCCAGCGCAGCACGTAGCCGGTGACGGCCCACACGAGCGTGATCATCAGGAGCAGGATGCCGAGCCACCACACCAGCTCGCGCGGCTTCTTGTAGGCGCCGGCGAGCGCGGTCTGCATCAGGTGCAGCCCGGCGACGACGACGATCGCGCCACCACCGTGATGGTGGACGCCTCGCACGAGCCAGCCCATCGCGGACTGATCCTGGATGTACGCGACCGAGGCCCACGCGTCGGTGGTCGACGGGCTGTAGAACGCGGAGAGCGCCGCGCCGGTCAGCCCCTCGACGAGGAACAGGAACACGAGCACCTTGCCGAACACGTACGCGAACGACGCGCCACCCTCGAGCATGGGGGACTTCGTGTCGCCGATCGCCGCGCGCTCGCGGAGAAACGCCACGACCTTCTTCACGCGGGCTCCTGCTTCGTCTGGCCGAGCTTGTAGAGCACCCACGTCACCTTGAGGCGGCCGTCGACGATCTCGATCGGCAGCGTGTCCATCCCGCGGGGCGAGGGCCCGTTCTGCGCGGCGCCGTCGAGGGCGAACCGCGAATCGTGGCAGGGACAGAGAAAGTTGCGCTTGCCCTCGTCGTAGCCGATCGCGCAGCCGAGGTGCGGGCAGATCGCCGACCGCACGTCGAGCTCCTTCGGTCCCTTACCGGTGCGGCGCACCCACGCGGCACCGAGCACGACATCGCGCGCCGAGGTCCAGGCATCCTGAACGACGGGCGCGACGATCTCGACGCGCGACGGTGGTGCACCGAGCACGAAGCGCGAGGCGTCACCCGCGTCGAGTGGATCGGTCGGCGAGGTCACCGTCTGTTTGCTCGCAGGATCGAGCACCAGACGCACGACAGGCGCGGCGATCACCAAACCGGCTCCACCACCGAGTGCGCATGTTGCGACCTTCAGGAACTTCCTGCGGTCGGGATCGTCTCCCATGGAGGGACGGTAGCACCGTCACTCGAACCGCATGAAGATCCCGCCTCGCAGATGCGCCGTACATATCGAACCCCGATGGGTCAGCCCATCGTGCGCTCTTCGCGTTCCTGATCCTCTTTGCACTTGATGCAGAGCGAGGTCTCCGGACGTGCCTCGAGGCGCTTCTTGCCGATCGGCTCCTCGCAGGTCTCGCAGATGCCGAACGTGCCCTCGTCGATCTTCTTCAGGGCGAGGTCGAGCTTCGAGAGCAAGCTCTTCTCGCGTCCGCGCAGGCGAAACTCGAACGACTGGATGTACTCGCTCGAGGCGAGGTCCATCTCGTCCGGCAGATCGTTGGTGTCGAGGGCCATGCCATCGGACAACATCTGACGAGCCCGCTCCAGCAGCTCCTTCTTCTTGTCTTGGAGCTGGTCCTGAAACTTTTTCAGCTCTTTCTTGTTCAGTGCCTTCGATTGCGTCGCTGCGGTCGTGCTCACGGGGTCCCCCTTCAATCGGGTGGCGTACTGGACTAAAAAAGAAGCGGCAGAGGATAGTGATCCGTTGCCGTGGTGACAACCCCGGAAGCCAGCTCTGGCCAACTCTTACTCCAGTCGATGTCTTGACACCGTGTAGGTGCACCCTCGAAACTAGTTGCGATGGCCGGCTCCGATAAACGCAAGCAGTCGCTCTACTTTCCTGAAGACATGCTGAAGGAAATCCAGGATGAAGCCACCAGGCAGGACCGGTCGCTGTCATGGATTGTTCAGAAGGCGTGGAAGATCGCCCGCAAGGAGATCATGAAGTACCCGTCGGTGAACGAGTTTCCCGGCGAGGAAGACGAGAAGGAAATCGCGTAAGCGCGTTTCCTGTCTTGGTGAATGCAGACGGCGTGGGGATATGCCGTCGCTCCGAGTGATGGCAGTCCGCTCTTCTACGAATCGTGGGGCGAACGTGGTGCGCGCACGCCAGTGCTGCTCTGCGACGGCATTGGCTGCGACGGCTACGTCTGGCGCTATCTAAAGACGGAGCTCGAAGGCCGCTTCGGGTTGCACCCTCATTATCGAGGGCACGGTCGAACTGCGCCTCCTCGCGATCCGACGAAGGTCGGGATCGAGGACCTCGCCGACGATGTCGCGTGCGTGCTCGATGATGCCCTCGTCGATCGGGCAGTACTGGTCGGCCACTCGATGGGTGTCCAGGTCGCGCTCGAGACCTATCGCCGCCACGCGGACCGGGTCGCCGGGCTCGTGCTGGTGTGTGGCGCGCCTTCACATCCCTTGAAGACGTTTCGCGGCTCGGCGGCGCTCGAGGATCTGTTGCCGACGATCCAGAAGTGGATCCACCGTGTCCCCGGCGTGATCAACCGCGTGACGCGGATGATGTTGCCGACGCGGCTCGCCTACGAGGTCGCGAGCCGGCTTGAGATCCGGCGCGAGCTCGTCGAGCCCGCCGACTTCATGCCCTACCTGGAAGGCATGGCGCGGATCGACTCGCGGCTGTTCATCGCGATGCTGTCGGCCGCCGGTCAGCACAGCGCCGATGACCTGTTACCCACGATCCAAGCACCCGTCTTGGTGATCGCGGGGGGACGTGATGGCTTCACTCCACCAGACCGCAGTCGAGCGATGGCGGAGGCGATCCCGGGTGCCGAGCTGGTCGAGATTCCGAACGCATCTCACACCGCACCTATCGAACGACCGCACCTCGTCGACTGGACGATTCGGGACTTTCTCCGTCGACGAGTCGATGCCACGCCCGAAGAAAACAGTGGACCGCTCAAGAGCGGGTGATACGCTCCCGCATCGTTGCATGGGGACTGTTGAACCCTGGTCGTATCTCGATTGAGTGCCATTCGGGTTAGCGGTGGGTGACGTCGCAGAATTCGTAAGGTTTCGCGCGGAATTTCATCGCTTTCTAAAAAGTGATCAGGCAAGGTCGCCGTCCATCGCAGCACGACCTTGTGGGGGAAAAACACGGTTCTTGCTGTGAACCAGGACAAAAAAGCCATGGAAACCGACAAGTCAATGACACGCCCTGTCCTCCGCCGGATCGAGGACGACAACGACGGTCTGGTCGCCCTGCCGCCCATCCCGTTGGTTCGCCAGCGCCTCCGTTCTTCCGTTAAAGATTTCGGCGTTTCCCAGCCGGGCCGCCGCGCCGCTGCGCTGGCCGCCGTCTGGATCGCCGCCACGGGTTGCGAGGCTGACCTCAACCACTACGACCACGAAGAAGCGCTTCGGACGTATCGCCTGATCGAGTCGGAGCTCCGCGCGGAGCTTCGCATCTCGCTCGGTCGTGCGATTACGAACGAGCCGCACGCTGCGACCCGCAACACGATGATCAGCATGCTCGAGCACCTCGAAGAGCTCGAAGCCGCTGCCGTTGCGCCGCGCCCCGCGCGCCGTCGTCGCCGCCGCTAGCTAATCGGGGACCTGGGTCCCGAACCCCGCGCCGTTCCGCGCGGTGTGTGGCGTGTTAGCGAACACATTCGTGAAGCTGAAACAGTGCGGTCGCCCATCAGCGACCGTGGCTGCGCTTCACTCTGAATTCGCGCGCCAGACGCTCGAGGCCTTCTCGGCTGTGATGTGCTGGTCGCTCGAACTGAGCCGTCATCGTTCGAGTAGGAGCTTCAAGACGCCCGGCTTCGTGGCGTCGGCGAGTGCCTGCTCGGCGCGATCGATCGAGATCTGATCGCTGATCAAGCGATCGACGTTCACCTGCGGAAGTCGTTCGAGTGCAGGAGCGAATCGCCCGCACCGCGAACCGATCACGCGGATCTCGTTGACGACGATTCGTGCGGCGTCGACCGGTGTCGTCCCCGCAAACGTCGACTTGAGGACGAGCGATCCCTGCGGGCGCAGCAGATCGAGTGCGAGCGTGAAGCCATCGGCGGTGCCGGAGGCTTCGATCACGAGATCGAATGGGCCTCGGGCCTGGGATGCCAGGACGCTGTCGACCGGAGCGAGCTTCATCTTTGATGGGTGTTTGCCGATCAGCAGTGGGCGGTGATCGGCCAGCGCCATCGCGATCAGGAGACCGAGCTTGCCGTCGCCGATGATCGCGACTCGCTCTCCCGAGATCGGACAGCGCTCGAGGATCCCGAGCGCCGCGGCGAGCGGTTCGACGAAGACCGCTTGGCGATCCGAGATCTGATCGGGGACGGCGATCAGGTTGCGCGCCGGGATCCGCAGATAGTCCGCGTGCGCGCCATCGCGGCCGACGATCCCCATCACCGTTCGGGTCGGACAGTGGCGAGAGTCGCCGGTGAGGCAGAGCGCGCAGCTCCCGCAACCGGCGTTGATCTCGCAAACCACGCGCGTGCCGTTTGCGATCGCACCCCCACCCTGCTCCACCACACCGACCAGCTCGTGACCGAGCGTGCCGCGGAATCCCATGTAGCCCTTCGCGAGCTCGAGATCGGTGTTGCAGATCCCCGACAGCGTGACGCGGACGAGAGCTTCGCCGTCGGCGACGGGCACGGGAACATCGACGAGCCTCGTTCGATCACCGACACGGAGCGCGCGCATCTCGACCGCGTACCACGAAGTGTCACGCGAGCAGGGACGCGACGGCCGAACCTTTGGGCGCGAGCTTCTTCCACACCGCGAGCGTCCACGCGCGTGGCTCGACATCCTCGAAGCGCCCCGGATCGACCCAGCTCGCAGCTTCTTCGAGGATCGGCTCGAGGGTGGTCGCGCTGAGCTCCGAGCCATCGGCGGCGAGCATCGCTCCCGCATGCAGCACCCTTCGCGCGTAGTCGCTGGGTTCGAGCGCAGCTAACCAGGTGCGTACCGCATCGACAATCCCCGGTTGCCCTGCCAGCGCGATCAGCTTCTTGCGAATGACCTTCGGGCTCGGTTCGTAGTCCTCTTCGTTGTCGGGGCTCTGAAGTGACCAACCACGACAGATCGCCGCGACGGTCTCGATCACCGGCAGCTTGCGAGTGTCGAGCTCGGCGGCGAGCTTCGCGTGCGGATCCTGGCTGGCGATCCAGGCGCCGACGAGCTGCTTCGCTTTCTTGAGCGGCCATACCTTCTGGTGCTCGGTGAGCTCGTTGCCGAGCAGCGCATCCCACGCGACGGCGCGAAAGTACGCACGTGTTGCACGTTCGCGGAGCTCCAGCGGTTGCTTCGCGTCGGCGATCAGCTTTCGAGCGGCTCCCAACGCGTCTTGCAACACGCACAGCAGGTCGTTGATCTGGCGCCCCTGTGCGTCCTCCTCCGGTGTTTGCTCGAACGTCGCGACCAGCCCCATCGCCTTCGCGGTCCGCAGACTGCTGTAGTCGGCATGGACCGCTTGCAGCGCAGGCGTCAGTTTCGGCAACACCAGGGTCTCGAGCTGAGCCAACCACTCCATGGTCGACAGAGTTATCACACCGTCGCTGGCCGAGAGAATCAGCCTGGATGCTCGTCGGGAGTTGGTGCGAGCGATCGGCGAGCGATACCGCACTCGATCCGGGTCTTGAGTCGCCGCCGCGATCGTTGTCCGTGTCCGCGTCTGTGGCCGGTGGACAGAGCGACGTGCGAGCGATCGAAGCGACCTCGCGCTGGCTTGTCCGTGTCCGGCCAGCCGGCGGACAGCTCGTCCGGCCGGCGGACGAAGCGACGCGCAATTAACTGGAATCACACACACGAAGCGACGGCATCAACGTTGCTGTGGACCGCGGAACTTATGTCCGCAGTCGCTTCGCCTCGCTTAACTCTCTCTCGCTCTCGCGATCTAGCCGCAGGCCGACCAGCCGCAGCTACGGCACAGTCGGCACCCACTCTGGACGATCAACGCGGAACCGCACTCGGGGCAGTTCGGCGAGGCCGCGATGATGGCCTGCCGCGCGCCGGTGACCAGCACCTGTCCCTCGCGGCTGGTGTCCCGGTACACGGTGATTCCCTTGCAACCAAGCTCGTACGCGAGCTGGTACGCAGCTTTGACATCCGTCGGCGTGGCGGTCTTCGGCAAGTTGATCGTCTTGCTGACCGCCGCATGCACGCGCCGCTGAAACACGGCCTGCATCCGGACGTGGATGGCCACCTCGATCTCGTGCGCGGTCGGGAACGCCCGCTGGATCTCCATCGGAACGTCGGCGCGCCCGCGCACGCCACCATGCTCGGCGATCGCGGCGAACAACTCGGGCGTGGCGAACCCGCCCTCCTTCGCGAGCCGATCGAACGCGGGGTTGACCTCGAGGAGCTCGGCGCCGTCGAGCACGTTGCGGCGATACACGAGCGCGTAGAGCGGCTCGATGCCGCTGCTCGAGCCGGCGATGATGCTGATGGTGCCGGTGGGCGCGATCGTGGTGGTGGTCGCGTTGCGCAGGGGACGCTGCCCAGCTTCTTCCCACCGGCTGCCCACCCACGCGGGGAACGCGCCGCGCTTCTCGGCGAGAGCGCGCGAAGCGGCAAGGCTCTCGTCTTCCAGGAAGCTCGCGAGCCGATCGGCGAGGGCGATGGCCTCCTCGGAGTCGTACGGCCGGCCCATCGCGGCGAGGGCATCGGCCCAGCCCATGATGCCGAGCCCGATCTTGCGGGTGGCCTTGGTGGCCTTCTCGATCTCGGGGAGCGGGTACCGATTCGCGTCGATCACGTCGTCGAGAAATCGGACGGCGTCGTGGATGGTCGTCCGGAGCCGCTCCCAGTCGAGCATGCGGTTCGTTACGAACTTCCCGACGTCGATGCTGCCGAGCGTGCAGCTCTCGAACGGCAGGAGGGGTTGCTCGCCGCAGTTGTGAACCAGGATCCCGTTCGCGAAGAAGTGGCTCGTGGTCGGCTCGCTAAGGTCGAACACCGGCTCCTCACCCTCGAGAACAACCTCGCGAACCGTGGTGCCACCCGCGGCGTTGGGCAGCCGATCGCCCGGATGGAGCTCGCACGCCGGCACATCGCCGCGATCGGTGAAGACCAGGTGTTCGCCGGTGAGCCGCAGCTCGAGGCCCTCGGTCGTCGCGAGTCGGTAGACCGGCTTGACGCCGGTGGCGACCACCTTCGTGGCCTGCCGATACACGGCCTTGCCGTCCTCCAACGTTCCGATGCGCGGCGTGGTCCCAACGAGCTCGGAGATCGGCACGAGTCCCCGACCCTCGACCAGGATCCGGCTATCGCCGGCAACGCATGGGTTCGTCGCTTCGATCTTGCCGAGCGCCGGCGTTGGCTGGAGCTCGTTGACTCGGTCGATGAACACCATCCCCGGGTCCCCCACCGCCCACGCCGCATTCGCGATCGCGTCGAGCACCTTCTTCGCGTCGAGCTTGCCGGTGACCGCACCTGTGCGTGGATTGACCAGGTCGTAGGTGGTCCCGGTGCGGACCGCGGTCATGAACGCGTCGGTGATCGCGACCGACAGGTTGAAGTTCCGCATCCGCGCGGGATCGAGCTTGAGCGCGATGAACTCGAGGATGTCCGGGTGGTCGACGCGGAGCATGCCCATGTTGGCACCGCGCCGGGTTCCACCCTGCTTGATCGCCTCGGTGGCGACGTCGAACACCTGCATCAGCGAGACGGGGCCAGAGGCGTTGCCGCCGGTCGAGGCCACGAGGTCACCGCTTGGGCGAAGGCGCGAGAACGAGAAGCCGGTGCCACCGCCGGTCTTCTGGATCTCGGCGGCCCAGCGCACGGCTTCGAACACGCCGGAGGTAGAATCCTCGACGGGGACGACGAAGCACGCCGCGAGCTGACCGAGTGGGCGGCCCGCATTCATCAGCGTGGGCGAGTTCGGCAGGAACTCGAGGTCGGACATCATGCGTTCGAAGGTGGCGCGGAGCTGCGCGAGCTCCTCGGCCCCGGTGCCGTAGCGGCCTTCCACGGTGGTGACATGGCGAGCGACCCGGCGGAACAGCTCCTGCGGTGTCTCCACGACGAGGCCACCTTCGCGAGCGAGGTAGCGCGCGCGCAGGACCGCGAGCGCGTTATCGGTGAGCGTCGCCGGCACGTCAGGACCATACGTTCGGCTGCCAGGTCACGCAACCGCGGAAGGCCCGCGCTCGCCTGGATCCTCGTCCTCGCCGTGACGCTGTTGGCTCTGGCCGCGTCCCGTGTGGCGGCAGCGCCGGCGATGCCCGCGAGGCACGTCGAGCACGAGGCCCACGAGTGCGAGGACGATGACGCAGGTGTCCCACCAGGCGATGAAGTTGACGAGGAGGACGACGAGCTCGACGACGATCGGTGCGGGCGACGCACCGACGAAGGCGCGTTCGACTACCTCGACGATTTCGGCCTCGAGCGCCCCGAGGCCGAACGCCGGCTGCGCGAGCTCGAAGCAGCCGCGATCGAGGAGCTCGCGTTGCGCGATCCCGAGACGGGTGAGCTCGACGAGCTGGTGGGAACGAACGTCCACGCCGGATCCAGCGAGCGCGACGACGCCACCGAACGCGACGAGGCGGAGGAGCCACGCAGTGACGAGGTGCTGCGCGCGGATGCCTTCCTGCTCGACGCCGAGGATGTCGTCGCGGTCCACGAGCGACTGCTGCACGACCCCGACGCGTCGCTCGACTCCGCGGAGACCGCAGCGTTCGATGACCCACTCGTTCGCGAAGCGATCGAGACCGGCAGCGCGTTCTCGAGCGATTCGTTCGCGGACGCGAGCGAGCTCGCGGATCTCGAGCTTCGCCACCAACGTCCGTCGCGGTGGGGCCGCCTCGATCTGACGATCGCGTGGCGCCGCGCGTGGACGCCGCCTCCGGTGACGATCAGCCTCGGGCCGTTACCGCACGGTCCGATCGCGGAGAGCTACGACACGGTGGACCACGTCCTGGTGCTCGCCACCTGGAGTCGTTGACCACCGCGTAGTCTCGCGCGCGAGTACCCGTGCACTCGTGCACCGCCTCGAACCATCGCCACGCCATCGCCATCGCCATCGCCATCGCCATCGCCATCCCCATCGCCCTCGCCATCGCCATCCCCATCGCCCTCGCCATCGCCATCGCCATCCCCATCGCCCTCGCCATCGCCATCGCCCTCGCCCTCGCCATCGCCATCGCCATCGCCATCGCCATCGCCATCGCCATCGCCATCGCCATCGCCTTCGCCTTCGCCATCGCCATCACCATCACCATCGCCATCGCCCTCGCCATCGCCATCGCCATCGCCCGTCTCGCGACCAGCCATCCACCTCCAACACGTGGAGTTTCACATGCGCCTTCGTCCAGCTTTCTCCGGACTTCGAGTTCCATCGCCCTCGCCGTTTCTCCTCGCCGTCGTGGTGCTCGCGTTCGTCTCGTGCGAGCTCGCGCGCAGCGGCGCGCACGCGGATCCAGACTACGAGGCAGGTCGAACGGAGTCCGACGCGAGCGTCCGCGTGGTGGTTCGCGGACCGAGCATCGCCGCCGTGCTCCAGGCCGCGTCTCGCGCTGCCGGTCTCGACCGCGATGTCGCGCGCGGCTGGATCCGTCGGGCGCGGCTCGCCGGCTTGATCCCTTCGGTGACCGTGCGCACCGGTCGCGATGCGAGCTGGCAGAGCGACGACGTCTCCGTCGATCACGACATGGCGATCGACGTTCGCGCGACCTGGCGCCTCGACCGCCTCGCGTTCGATGGGCGCGAGCTCCAGGTCGCGTCGATCGAAGCCGCGCGCCGGCGCGAGCGGCGAAACCTCGCCCGTCGGGTCATCCGCGTCTACTTCACCTGGCAACGCGCGGCACGCAGCACTTATAGAGGTGTGGACGCTGGCAGTGGCGCCGACGAGCCTGCCGATGCCCGGATCGAGGCAACTACCCGAGCGAGTACCCGATCGAGAGCCCTCGAGGCCGCAGCCGAGCTAGATGCGCTGACTGATGGGTGGTTCTCCGAGTCTCTCGGAGGTTCACGCCGCACTGCGTCCGGCAGCCGGACACGGTGATCGAGGATGAAACTGGACAGCGGCGCGCCCACCCGCCAAAATTTTAGTTCGTGACCATCGAGAGGGAACATCCGCGCTACGCGCACGAAGCCGTGGTCACCCTCCACGTCGGCGGGAAGTCGCACTGCGGCAAGACGCAGAACATGTCGCGAGGCGGCGTGTGCGCGGACATCGCGGAGCAGATTCCGCTGGGCACCGACCTCGAGGTCGATATCCAGCTCGTGTTCGAGGATGTCGAGTCGGAGCCGCTGCGGCTGCCGGCACGCGTGGTGTGGAACACGGCGCTCGATGAATCGTTCCAGGTCGGCCTGTCGTTCCAGAAGCTGACCCCCGAGATGCTGCAGTACCTGACGATCTTCGTGAGGTACCTGGAGGACCCGTCGCCGAAGCAGCGGTCGCGGCGCGAGTCGACGCTCGACAAGCGCTTCGGCTGACCGCATCCGGCGACGCGGACGCGGTCACTCGCGGTCACTGGCGGCGTGACGGCGGGCGCTTCGGGCTTGTTCGACGAATCAGGTCGCGGCGGTCTCGGCGGCCTTCTTCTTGGCCTCGACCTGCGCGCGCGCCTTCTGGATGTCCCCCATCATGCCGAGCACGAGGCGCGGATCGGTGAACACGTTGAGCTTCGGTGCGAGCGACTTCGCGTAGCGGTCGAAGTACAGCAGCTGCTTCGTGATCAGGATGAACTCGTTCGGCATCCGCATCCGGTGGCGCGTGGCGGTGCGCTGGATGCCGGGAAGGAACTCGGCGTAGTTGACCTCGCCGAACGACAGCGTGAGCAGCGGCGAGTACGTCTCCTTGAGGTCGGCGACGAAGCCATCGAAGTCGAGGCCATCCGGGGCGCCGGCCATCTCGACGATGATCTCGGCGAGCCGTTTGTAGTTACCGGAGGCGAACGCGATCATGTAGTCGGTGACGAGGTAGCGCTCCTTGTCGTCGAACCGGCCGACGATGCCGAAGTCGAGGAAGCCGATCGTGTCGTCGTCGAGCAGCATCAAGTTGCCGGCGTGCACGTCGCCGTGGAAGAAGCCGTAGAACACGACGCACTGGAACCAGCCACGCAAACCGTCGACGAGCTTGCCCTCACCGTCGATGCCCTTGGCCTTGATCTCGTCGAATCGATCGACGCGGAGGCCGATGAACTTCTCCATCACGAGGACCTTGCGCGTGACGTACTCGCTGTGCGGGACCGGCGCGCGAATGTTCTTGTGGCCGAGCTCGCGCATGATGTCGTTGAAGCGCGCGAGGTTCTCGGCCTCCTTGCGGAAGTCGAGCTCCTCGGACAGTGTCTTCGTGAAGTCCTCGATCACGCCGACCGGGTTCGCGAGCTCGGCGTTCTTCTTGAACCGCTGGACGATGCGCGCGAGGAAGCGCATCAGCTTCATGTCGGCCATGCAGCGGCCGATGATGCCCGGGCGCTGGACCTTGATGACGACCTTGGTGCCATCCTTCAGCGACGCGGTGTGGACCTGTGCGATCGAGGCGGAGGCGAGCTGCTTGGGATCGACGTCGATCAGCTGCGCTGCCTTCTCGGCCCCGAGCTCTTCGTCGAGCGTGCGCTTGACGTCGGCGAACGGGAACGGCTTGACGCGGTCCAGGACCTTCTGGAACTCCTTGACGTAGGCGTCGGGGAACATGCCCGCCGACGACGCGATGATCTGGCCGAACTTGATGAACGTGGGGCCCATGTCCTCGCACCACATGCGGATCAGCATGGGGCGGGTGAGCTTGACGTAGTTGTCGCCGTTGCCGCTGATCGAGAAGGCGAGCTTGCGGAGCCGCAACACGTCGGCCACCCACAGCCAGAAGTACTTCGCCGTGTAGATGAACAGGGCCCAGACGCGCCGCGGCACCGGCAACGCGACCGACAGGACGAACAGCAGACCGAAGGTCGCTAGGAACACGTACCAGAACATGCGGAGGAGAATCCTATCACCAGCCCAACACAGGTGCCTGCTCGACGGGTTTACATGCATCGGGCCGGCAAGACCGAGCTGCTCGCTCGAGCGGCATCTCACGGTAAGTCCCGACAGCCTGGACGAGCCGCGACCGGAGCAGCCCCGAATACGTCGCGGATGCCCGCCATGCGAGCGCCGCGGTTGCGACGGCGAGCGTGCACCTGGCGACACGGCGCGGATGCCCGCCATGCGAGCGATCCCGCGGTTGCGACGGCGAGCGTGCACCTGGCGACAGATGGCGGGCGCGGCTGCCAGGCTTGACGACCAGCCGTATACTGCCGCGCCATGCTGACGACGGTCACCGCGGGCCAGCTGACGATCCGCGGCATCTCCGTCGGAGGCGTCTACACGTCGTTGTGCGTCCCCGAGCTCGGCCTGCTGTTCGATTGCGGGGCGCCACCGCGGTCCTCCGGTGGGGTCGACACCATCGTGCTGTCCCACGGCCATGCCGACCATATCGGCGCCCTGCCCGCCCTGCTCGGGATCCGCGGCCTCCACAACAAGTCGAAGCCGCCGCGCGTGATCATGCCGGCCGAGATCGTCGAGGATCTGCAGGTCGCACTCGCGGCGCTGTCGAAGCTCCAGCGGTTCCCCCTCGAGATCGAGGCGATCGGGATGAACCCCGGCGACACCTACGCGCTGCGGCCGGATCTCCTGCTCCGTGCGGTCCGGACGTTTCACCCGGTGCCGTCCCTCGGCTACGTGGTGGTGCGGCGGGTGGCCAAGCTGCGCGCGGAGCTGGTCGGGCTGACAGGCCCTGAGATCGCGGCCAGGCGACGTGCCGGTGAAGAGATCAACGAATACGCGGAGCGGCTCGAGCTCGCCTACGCCACCGACACCCTGGTCTCGGTGCTCGATCACTCACCCGAGCTGCTCAAGGCGCGCGTGCTGATCATCGAGACCACGTTCCTCGACGAGCGCAAGTCGCTCGAGGCCGCCCGCGCCGGTTGCCACATCCACCTCGACGAGATCATCGAGCGCGCCGACAGCTTCGAGAACGAGCACATCGTGATGATGCACTTCTCGCAGCTCTACAAGCCCGACGAGATTCCTGCGCTGCTCGACCGCCGCGTCCCCGAGCGCCTGCGCAAGAAGATCATCCCGTTCATCCCCGACGGTCCGAACTGGCCTGGGTGAAGGTGAGCTGGTTCAAGAAACCATCCCGCGACAAGACGCCGCCCGAGCCGGAGTCGTCGACGCGCGAGCTCACCGTCGAGGAGATCGAGGCCGAGCTCGCGACCCAGCTCACCGACGAGCTCGACCTCCATCACTTCCAGCCCCGCGAGGTCGCCGATGTCGTCGCCGAGTACCTCCGCGCCGCGCGCGAGGCGGGCTTGCCGCGCGTCCGGATCATCCACGGCAAGGGCACGGGCACGCTGCGCCGGGTGGTCGAGAGCGTGCTCGCGACGCACCCGGCGGTGAAGAGCTTCCAGCTCGGGGGCTCGAGCGGCGGCTGGGGAGCGACGGCGGTGGAGCTGCTTCCCGCCGAGTCGACCTAGCCCGGTCGTCCGCACCGATCGTCGTCGATCTCGTCGTCCTCCTCGTCAACTTCATCGCCTGGTGGGACACCTGCGTCATCGTCCTCGCACTCGTTGGCCTCGTGCTCGCGGTGCCTCGCGGGTGGAGCTGCTTCCCACCAGGCCGACGCAGCCCGCATTGTTCGCACCAGGCTGCGCGGAGCTCCTTCCCACCGCGCCGACGTCGGTGGTGGAGCTACTTCCCGCCGAGCCGACGTAGCCCTCGGAGTGGGGATATAGTCAGTCCGTGAGCACGCGCGAGGATTGGCAGAAGCGCCTCGGCCCCCTCTATGGCGGCGCGGTCGCACTCGTCAGCTCCACCTCGTGGAGATGGCCGACCGAAGTCGAAGGCGATGCGCGGTCGCCCGGCTGGGTGGTCGCGCTCGGCCTGCCCGTCGGGCTCGTGGCGTGGATCGTCGCGACGCTCGCCCACGCGGCAGGTCTGCACCCGGCCCTGTCGGCGGTGTTCGGGCTCGCAGCCCTGTCGGCAGCGTCGGCGTTGATCGTCGAGCGAGGCGTCTCGGCGCGCGTCGACCACTGGATGGCCGACGCGCAGCGCGTATCGTCGGTGTTCGTGCTGGTCATCTCGATGGTGATCCGGACGATCGCGATCGCGCTCGTGCCACCCTCGAAGTGGCTCGACGTGTTCCTCGCCACCGCCGTGCTCGGGCGGTGGGCTGCGGTGTTCCTCCAGTCGATCGGCGATCCGATCGCGCCCGAGAGCGGTAGTCGCTCGCTGGTCGCCACGCCGTCGCCCGCGTGGTTGACGGGAGCGATCAGTGTCGCGGTCGGAGCGCTCGTGATCTTTGCGCTCGGCAAGGCCGGCATCGTCGCGCTCGCGCTGTCGGCGATCGCTGCGTTCACGCTCGGGCTCGAGGCGCAACGACGCGAGGGTGGTGGGTTGTCTGCGCCGGTCGTGGCCGTGGCGGCTGCGATCGGCGAGCTCGTGGTCCTGCTCGTCGCGACGATCAAGTAGCGCGTCACGCTCGGATAGCGCCGCGAGCTCGTCGAGCGCAGCCGCCATCTCGTCGGCCGTGTTCTGGAGCTCGCGCTCGCCTTCCGATCCAGCGGCCGCACCACGTCCAGGTTCAGGGGTGTCGTTCTGGTTCAGGTTCAGTCAGTCGTCGCTCCCAACCGGCATCTCTACAGGTCGGGCAGCGGCTCGCAGAGGTCGTTCGGGATGCAGGTATCGGTGAAGCAGCCGTTCGCCACACCCGCCGTGGTGCCTGCCGGACAGGCCGGCGCCACGCGATCGCACGCGGCCTGCTCGAAGCAGCGACCCGCACCGCGACCCTCGGGACCGCAGAAGGCGAACTCGGAGACGCACGACTCGTCACCCGACAGGATCGAGCAGCCACCCGCGTGGTGGTACGCGGTGCAGGCCGGGTTGCGCGAACAGCTGTCGCCGTCGACCACGGTCGTGCAATCGATCTGCGGATCCGTGAACTGATCGGTCGCGACACAACCGAGGAAGTCCGTCAGACACGTCCCGCTGATCGCGCACTCGGCATCCTTGATCACGCGGCACGTCGGATCGTCCGCGCACGAGGTCTCGTCGAGCGATTCACACGCGCTGAAGCAGAACCCCCAGGTCGGAGGCGGAACCAGGGCGGTCTGCGGACACGGCCCACACTCCGGGTTACAGGTGCCGCCACCGCCGATGGCCTGACAGCTCAACGTCACCGGGTTGCGTTGCGGCGCGATCGGCGACGTTCGTGGCCCCGGCGCCGTGGGCTGATCCTCGGCGGGCGGCAGGAGGCAATCGTCGTCATCGCCACCCTGGCCGTGCTCGTCGAACACCAGGAAACAACCCGGGAGGGTCAGGGCGACGAGAACCACAGCGAGTAGGCGATGCATCGTGACCCACTGCTCCAGCAAGAGCTGCGCCTGGTAGATCGCTCGACGAACTGTGCGGAATGACGACGCGTGGGCTCAGTTTTCCGTCGCGAGCCAGGCGCGCGTGCGAGTCCTCGCCGTCGCTCAGAGCACCTCGAGACTACGGGACCGCTTCGCCGTCGGCGTCACTGGTTCGCCGTCGCTCAGAGCACCTCGAGACTACGGGACCGCTTCGCCGTCGGCGTCACTGGTTCGCCGTCGCTCAGTGCACCTCGAGACTACGGGACCGCTTCAGCGACGACGTCACTCGTTGGCGGTCGGTGTGTGCGGCTGGGGGGTGAGGGCGGG
>JANNBP010000500.1:0-4759 GCA_031385555.1 Deltaproteobacteria bacterium
GTGAGTGACTCGATGTACGCAGTGAGCTCTCGATCGAGCTTCTTTAACGATTGAGGTGTCACCCCAAACGTAGATCACGATCGGATCTCTCGGTCAACAAGTGACTGAGTAGTACTAGGGACCGGTCGGTCGAACCTCGACACCCGCTTGCTTGTCGAGGATCGTGAACTCGACACGGCGGTTGATCGCGCGGTTGTCCTTCGAGTCGTTCGGCACCTTCGGTTGTTCCTCGCCGAAGCCCACGCCCTCGAGGCGGTCCTTCGCGATGCCCTTCTTGACCAGGTACGCGACCACCGCCTCCGTACGCTTCTGCGACAACGTCTTGTTGTACGCGTCGTTGCCCTGATCGTCGGTGTGACCCTCGACGCGGACGTGCTTGATCTCGGGGTGCGCACCGAGCACGGTCGCGACGGCGTCGAGCACGCGGTTCGAGCGAGCCTGGATCGCGGCCCGGTTGAGCTCGAAGTAGACGATGTCGAGGATCTCGAGCTTGCCGTCGACGATCTTGACGAGCTGCTTCGCCCTGCAGCCTTGGTTCTCGACGGTGCCGGGCTCGTCGGGGCAGTTGTCCTTCGCGTCGACGATCGTATCGCCATCGCGATCCGGCTCCGGGCAGCCTTGATTGCTGACCACGCCCGGGACGTCGCGGCACTTGTCGGCGACGTCGAGCACGGTGTCCTTGTCGTTGTCGGGATCGGAGCAACCGTCGGTATCCTCGAAGCCGTCGAGGTCTTCTGCTTGCTCCGGGCACTTGTCGGCGGCCGCGAGCACCCCGTCCTTGTCCGGATCGGGATCGTCGGGGCAGCCGTCGTCGTCCTCGAAGCTGTTCTTGGTCTCGGCGATCTCGGGGCACTTGTCGGTGGCGCCGAGGATGCCGTCGCGATCCGGATCGACATCGATCACGCGTTTCGCCACGAGGCGCTCGGTGCGGGGATTGATCCGCACGCCGATCAGCGCGCGCCAGTCCGGCGTGCCGAAACCCTCGGCGATGCCGAAGCCACCGGCACCGAACAGGCGCACCGCACGCGCGACGTCGTAGCCGACGCCACCGCGCACCTCGGCGAAGTTGCGATTGAACGCACCGCCGAGATCGTTCGCCGCGGTCGCGACATCGAGCGAGGTCTCGACGCCGAACGAGCTCGGCCAGCGATACCCGACGCCGAGGCCACCGAACACTTCGTCGTCGACCACGAGATCGAGCACCTGCGTCTCCTCGCGGAAGCGATAGCCGAGGGAGAGCGATGCTCGGATGCCGGTCGGCTTGCCGTGCGAGACGATCACGTCGGGCGCGAACGTCGCGTGCGCATCACCGCCGTAGTCGTCGATGGTCGTCGTCGGCAGCGTCGCGCTCGCCATCAGGGCGACGGAGATGGGGAGCTTGCGTTGCTTGAGCAGCGCGACCTTCACCCCGACGCGCAGATCGCCGAGCCCGAACCCGGTCAGCTCCCCATTCCCCATCAGCGAGCCGAGGTCTTCGCCCTGCGCGACGATCACGGGTGCGCCGAGCTGGAGCTCGACGCGGTCCTCGAGGTGCACCGCGACGACCAGATCGCCGCCGACGCGCCGAGCCACGAACGACGCGACCCGCTCGCCATCGGCCATCCGATAGACATTGACCGGGTCGTCGGCGTAGCCGAGCCACAGGCCGACATCGATCGTCAGGTGACCGTTCACGTCGCCCCACTCGACCCCGAGGATGCCGTCGCGGTGGCTCGTCAGCTGGAAGCGCTCCGCCGGATAGTCCGTCGCGACCGACTGCGCCTGCGCGGCTGCCGGTGCAGCCACGACCGCAGCGACCACCGCGAGCTTGCGCCGGCGCGCGGCCCACAGGGCAGCCCCGAGGATCAGCAGGATCCCGGTCTCGCCGTTGCCGCTCGTCGAGCACCCGCCGCCCTGGACGCCGAGCCCGTCGGGCACGCCGTCGTTGTTGTCGTCGTCATCGCAGGCGTCTCCCTGGCCATCGAGATCCGTGTCGAGCTGGTCGGAGTTCGCGAGCAGGCGGCAGTTGTCGGTGCCGTCACCCGCGGCGTCGCCGTCGGAGTCCGGATCCTGGAAGTCGGGCCGGCCATCGCCGTCGGTGTCGGTCGGGTTCGCGGGATCCCCTGCTTCGTCGCCGTCGGGGAGGCTGTCGCCGTCGCTGTCGAGATCCTGGAAGTCGGGCGTGCCGTCCCCGTCGGTGTCGACCACCGCGACGGTGCCGCCGAACTCGGGGTTGCCGTCGACCGTGTCCTTGATGCCATCACCGTCGGAGTCGCCACCCTCGACCCGGCCGTCGCCGTTGGTGTCGCTCGCACCCTTGCCGTTCTCGATCACGTCGTGGATGCCGTCATCGTCGGCGTCGAGATCCTGGTAGTCCGGGGCGGCGTCACCGTCGGTGTTGGTCGGGTTCGCGTAGTCACCCGCGCCGAAGCCGGTGGTGCCGTCCGCCGAGTCGGCGATGCCGTCGCGATCGGCGTCGCCGCCATCGCACACCCCGTCGAGGTCCGCGTCCGCGCACGTCGCCCCGTTCTCGTAGCGATCGAGGACGCTGTCGTCGTCGCTGTCGAGATCGCGGAAGTCCGCGATGCCGTCACCGTCGGTGTCGGACACCATGAAGCCCGGGAGCGCGCTGTCGGGCGCCGTCTCGAGCGCGTCGCAGAAGCCATTCGCGCCGAAGCCGCCCGCGCAGTCGACCGTGCCGTCCTTGTTGGCATCCGCAGCCGCGTGACCGGCCTCGACCACGTCGGGCAGACCATCGTTGTCGCTGTCGAGATCGACGTCGTCGGTGCGGCCGTCGCCGTCGGTGTCCTTGCCGGCTTCGACGGAGTCGGCGATGCCGTCGTTGTCGTCGTCGAGATCGAGCGCGTCGCCGACGCCGTCGCCATCGGTGTCCTTGAGGATGCCGAAGCCGTCGAAGCCGTCGGCCTGATCGACCACGCCGTCGCCATCGTCATCGCCACCATCGCAGCGCTGATCGGCGGGCGTCGTATCGACACAGCCGGAGTCCGCGACATCGGGCGTGCCGTTGTTGTCGCTGTCGGGATCGCGGAAGTCGGGCTGATCCGCGCCATCCGTGTTGTCCGGGACCGTCGGCGTGGTGTCGCCGAAGCCGGTCACGTCGTCGATCGAATCAGCGATGCCGTCACCGTCGCCGTCGGGGCCGTCGCACACCGCGTTGCCGTCGGCGTCGAGGCAGCCGCTGCCGCCTTCGCCGACGTCGGGCAGGCCGTCGTCGTCGCTGTCGAGATCGCGGAAGTCGACCGTACCGTCACCGTCGGTGTCGGGTGTCGCCACCAGCGTCGCCGAGTTGACGAGGCCGTCGCCGTTGCCATCCGGGCCGTCGCACACGGCGTTCGCCGGGGTGGTGTCGGTGCAGCCGCTACCACCTTCGGTGACGTCGGTGATGCCGTCGTTGTCGCTGTCGAGATCGCGGAAGTCGACCGCGCCATCACCGTCGGTGTCGGGCGGCGTCGCGTTGGTCGCCGTGTCGGCGAGACCATCGCCGTTGACGTCCGCACCGTCGCAGCGACCGTTGCGCGGCGTGGTGTCCGCACATCCAGAGGAACCTTCGATGACATCGGGGATGCCGTCGTTGTCGCTGTCGAGGTCTCGGAAGTCAACGCGACCATCGCCGTCGGTGTCGACCACGCCTTCGACGCTATCGCGCACGCCGTCACCGTCGCTGTCGAGATCGCGGAAGTCGGGGCGCCCGTCGCCGTCTGTATCGGGCCGCGTCGCCGCCGCATCGTTCGCGAGGCCGTCGGTCGCGGCATCCTGGTTGTCGCAGACGCCGTTGGTGTTCGCGTCGGCGCAGCCGCTGTTCGCCTCGATCAGGTCGGAGATCGTGTCGCCGTCACTGTCGAGCTCGCGGAAGTCGGGCGCGCCGTCGTTGTCGGTGTCGGGGCGATCGTTGTAGGTGCCCACGCCATGGCCGTTGACCGTGTCGCGCTGGTTGACCACGCCGTCGCCATCGCCGTCCGCGCCGTCGCAGCGCGCGTCGGCCGGTGTGGTGTCGGTGCAACCCGTGTTGCCTTCGATCAGATCGGAGATGCCGTCCCCATCGGCGTCGAGATCGAGGAAGTCAGGAAGTCCGTCGAGATCGGTGTCGAGGGCGGCGCTGGCGGCCGTCTTCACGGCCTCGAACTCGTGCTCGAAGGCGCTCTTGGGAATCTCGAGCACGACCGACCCGAACATCTGGATGAAGCGCCGGTAGCTGTCGTAGGCGAAGCGGCCGTTGCCGGTGCGCGCCTTCAAGCCTTCGACCGCCTGGTCGTTGAGCCCCAGATTGAGGATGGTGTCCATCATGCCGGGCATCGAGAACTTCGCGCCCGAGCGCACCGACACCAGCAGTGGGTTGGTGGACGATCCGAGCGCGGCCTTGGCGCTCTTCTCGAGGCGTCGCAACTGCGCCACGATCTCGTCCTCGATGGCCGGCGTGAGCTTGCCGCCATTGGCGTAATAGAGGTTGCAGGCGCCGGTCGAGATCGTGAACCCGGCCGGCACGGGCAGGCCGGCGTTGGTCATCTCGGCCAGCCCAGACCCCTTGCCGCCGAGCGTGTCTTTCATGGTGCGGTCGCCGTCGGCCTTGCCGTCGCCAAAGTAGTAGACGTACTTCGCGGCCTTCGCCTTGCCCGGCGCCGCCCGGCGCTTGGCCTTCTTGACCACCTTGGCCGCAGCCCGCACGACCGCCTTGACCAGTGACCTCACCGTGGTTCTGGTCTTGGCTCTGGGGGCGGCCTGCTTGGCCTTGGCTTTCGCGGACGACTTCTTCACCGGTGCG
>JANNBP010000512.1:0-7036 GCA_031385555.1 Deltaproteobacteria bacterium
TCGGGCTCGGGCTCGGGCTCGACGGAGAGGCGCAACCGATCGAAACGATCCAAGTTTCGTCGCTACGTGAGCGGCATTGCCGCTAGATCCCGCTAGATCGGGCGCATCGTCGTGTGCGATGCGGTCGTCTGCGTGCCGGTGACCTCGGTCGCGAGCTTGCGAACGTCCGCCGGCGCGACGCGCTTGCCCTCGGGCGGAGCACCCGTCGTCGCGGGCAGGTACGACGCGATCAGCTTGCCCTCGAGCCGGCGATACAACTCCGGCGTGGCCAGCCGATCGATCGCGACGACCTGACCGTCGATCGCGACGGCGAGCCCGACGATGTTCGGCCGCTCCTCGAGCGACTCGAGCTGCTTGACCAGCCGGTCGCGACGCTCGACGCCGTCACCCTTGGCCTGCGCGTGCGCGGCGATCCGATACGTGTTCGTGCCCGTGTGGATCTTGTCGCGCGCGTTGATCTGCTTGACCTTCGACCACACCGCGTCCTGCGACTGATGCACGACGGTGCGGCGGAGGCCGAGCTCGGCGATCGCGTTGCCGGAGTTGAACTTCGTCCCACCGTGATCGCGATCTTCCTCGACGCAACGGACCTGGATGGTCTGCGTGTTGCCCGCGGTGATCGTCACCGCCTCGGCGGTCACGCGATCCTGCATTGCGTCCTCACCAGCTCGCCTTCCATGATCACCAGCGTCTCGCGCGACCGGTTGGTGACGCGTACGGTGTCGACCTCCCAGTTGTCGGAGTTGCCGACCTCGCGCACGCTGATCACGCCGCGAACCATGCCGTCGTGGAGCGTGACGAACTTCGTCGAGGGTGTCGGCTGCGTCGCGATGATCGGGATCAGCGTCAACCGACCGTCGACGATCGGGCGCCGCAGCTCGAGCCCCTGCGCGAGTGATAGATCGACCTTCGCGACCTCCGGTGTGCGCTGCTCCGGTGCGCGCTTGATCACTGCGCGTGCGACCTCGGGCTGTGGTTTCGGCGCGGCCTTGTCACCGCCACTCTCGAGACATCCCACCAACGACGAACCGACCGCGAGGATCACTAGAGCGCGCATGCCGACCTCCACGAGTTGCCCGAACCAACGCACGAACCGGGTGATCTATTCGACACCCCTTCATATTTCGCGTTGCAGCTAGCCTGACTCGGCGAGGGCGCGCCTGCCACCACTCTTGACGCTAGAGCTCGACGCGCTGGATCTTGTAGCCCTTGCCCTCGAGCAGGTCCAAGACGCTCTTCTTGCCGACGAGATGGAGGGCGCCGACGGCGACGAACCCACCGCCCTTCTTGTGCATTTCCTCGATCGCCGGGATCCACGACGCGTTGCGGTCGTAGAGCATCTCGGCGCTCTGCTTCTCGTACTCCGCCTCGGTGTACCCGTGCGACAGCGCCTCACCCTTCTGCCCATCGTTGAGGGCCAGCAGCTTCTTGTCGTCACCCGCGACGTACGCGGCCACCATCTGCTTCGTCATCTCGGCGCTCTGGTCGGCGGTGTCGATCATCAGCTTGAGCGCCTTGATGTCCATGTGGCGCTCGAGCAGCTGCGCCTGCAGGCTGGCCGGCTCGAGGTAGACGATCGGCTTGCCGGCGGACTGCGCCTTCGCGAGCAGCGCCATGTCCATGCCGAGGCCGGTCATCGGCAACCCGCGCATCGACAGGAACACCGCCGCGATCACCGGCTTCTTGGTGTCGATCCCCGCGAGCATCTTCGGCTCGACGAGCTTGCCGAGCTTCTCCCAGTACACCGGGCCGAGATCAGCGCGCAGCGAACCACCCGTGCGCGCACCGAGGTTCAAGATCGACGCGTCGGCCGCGTTGGTCTCCATCGCAAACGACGTCGAGCTGGTGACCTTGTCCCAGACGAGCTTCGGCAGGCGCTCGGGATCGATACCGACGTGCATCGTGCCCATCGCGTAGCTGGTCTTGCCATCCTTCGTGATCGACCACAGCAGCACGCGCTTGAGCGCATCGGGCGCCGGCTCCGCTTTTGCGGTCCACGGATCATCGTTGGCCGGTGCCGCCGGCTTCACCGCGTCGGACTTCGCGATCACCGGCTTCGCGGGTTCCGGTGCGCCGGAGGGATCGCGCTTGCATGCAACTGCCAACAGCACGAGGAGGAGGAGCGCGGGACGCTTCATGCCAGCCGTTTAGCACGGGGTTGGTAGCCCTGCTCACAGAACCAGCGATCGATCGCTGGGATGCTCGCCCCGTGCTGCGGATGGGTCTTGCGGTCGCGTTGCTGCTCGTCAGCGCGCCGGCGTTCGCCGACTACGACAGCCAGAGCCTCTACGAGCGGCTGTGGCCGCAGGTCCCGGACGGCCATCGCCTGACGCTGTCGCAGCAGATCCAAGATCAGCTCACCGAGCTCGGCAACACGGTCGGCTATCACGCCTCGGTGCTCAGCGGCGACCTGGTCGGGCTGACGTTCGATGCGCGCCGCCGGCGGATGCACGCGCGGCTCGGTGGGGGCGACGATCGGATGCTGTCGTTTCGCCTCGCGTCCGACGTGCTGTTCACCGAGGGGCTCGCGCGGATCAACACGAAGATCGATCTGTCGTTCCGCGGCCGCTCGTTTCAGCTCGAGTTGCCGGAGATGGAGATGGTCCCCTCGTCGTATCGCGGCGAGCGTGGTGTCGAGGTCCGACTCCCGTTGTTCCGTCGTCGCTGGTGACGCGCGGCGACCTTCCGCTACGCGAACGAGTCAGTACCACCCACCCGCGATGAACTTCCACGTGCCGCGCTGGTTCTCCCAGCGCCCGGCACGCCACTGCTGGCCTGGACGCTCCCTCTCCCAACGTCCATCCACCCAGTCCCACGCACCATTGGTCCAGGCCCAGTTGCCGGCGATCCACACGTAACCCTGCCGCACGCCGGAACGCTCTGCGCGCACGGGTGGTGGTGCGCTGGTGGGAAACGCCGACACCGCTCCATTCCAGCCGCCGTCGATCCACTCCCATCGCCCCGTGCGCCTCTCCCACCGTCCCGGCGTCCACGCCTTCCCGGACTTCTCGGCTTCCCAATGACCCGGCTCCCACTCCCACGCGCCGTTCTCCCAGTCCCAATGGCCAGGATCCCAGACGAACCCACGCCGCGAACCCGGCACGCGCTCGACCCGCGGCGCTGGCGGTTCGCTCGACGGAAACTGCGGGGGCGCTTCCCATCCGCCCGCGACGAACTCCCATCGACCGTTTCGTCTCTCCCAACGTCCTTGCTTCCAGATCGAGCCGGTCCTCGCGGTCTCCCAGTGACCCGGCTCCCACTCCCACGCGCCGTTCTCCCAGTCCCAATGGCCGGGATCCCAGACGAAGCCACGCCGCGGGCCGGGCACGCGCTCGGCGCGGGGCGCTGGCGGCTCGCTGGTTGGATACGTGGGCAGGGCTTCCCACTCACCCACGGCGAATTCCCACCGTCCGTTTCGCTGCTCCCAACGACCCGGCTTCCACGACGAACCGACACGCTCCGGCTCCCAGTGACCCGAGGTCCACTCCCACGCTCCGCGTCGCCAGTCCCAATGACCGGGATCCCAGACGAAGCCGCGCCGTTGTCCGACCCTCTCGAACCTAGGTGCCGGCGGCGCGCCCGTCGGGAACGCGACCTCGGCGTCCCAGCCGGCCGGGATCAGCTCCCACCGACCTCCACGATTCTCCCACCGCGCCGTGCGCCACGTCGAACCGACGCGGTCGACTTCCCAGTGACCCGGGACCCACTCCCAGTTCGAGCTCTGCCAATCCCAGAATCCGGGAGCGAACGTGTACCCCCGCCGTCCGCTCGGTCGTGCCTCGTAGCGCGGCGCGGGCGGCGCGCTGGTCGGATACTGCGCGACCGGCGCAGCCTCCCACGCACCCGCGATCCATTCCCAACGGCCACCGCGATTCTCCCATCGCCCCGCTCGCCAGGTCGCGTTGGGGTGATCTTGTTCCCAGTGGCCAGCCAGCCAGTCCCACGCACCGTTTCTCCACTCCCAGTGGCCAGGATCCCAGACGTAACCGACGCGGCTACCGGGACGCTCGGCTCGTGGTGCGGGCGGTTCGCTGGTCGGGTATTGCGAGATCGGTGCAGCTTCCCAGCCGCCGGTGATCCATTCCCACCGACCGCCGCGGGTCTCCCATCGTCCCGGACGCCACCTCGAGCCGACACGCTCGGACTCCCAGTGGCCGGCCTGCCATTCCCACTGCCCTCCGCGCCAGTCCCAATGACCGGGATCCCAAACGAAGCCCTGACGGGCTCCGGCGCGCTCTTCTCTGGGCGAGGGTGGTGCGCTCGTCGGATAGGGAGAGATCGGCGCGTCTTCCCAGTCGCCGCCCACCAGCACCCATTCATTGTTTCGGTTCTCCCATCGATCGTCGCGCCAACGCCTGCCCGGGCGCTCGGTCTCCCACCGGCCTGCGATCCACTCCCAATCATCACCGTCCCAGTCCCAGTGACCCTTGATGAACAACTGACCGGGACGGGGGCTCACCGTCTCGACGCGGAGCGACGGTGGTGGGAACGCCACCCATCGACCGTCGATCCGGATCCATCGTCCGTTCTGATTATCCCAACGCACCGGCTCGAACCGGCGGCCGATCTTCGTTCGCTCCCAGTGGCCGGCGACCCACTCCCATCGACCGCTCTTCCACTCCCAGTTGCCGCCGACCCAGTTCTGTCCGCGCTGCTTCCCTTGGTTTTCGTTCCTCGGGGGTGGTGGTGCTGACGTCGGACCGTCGTATCGGTCCTCGTAGTCGCCGTAGGGTTGAGCCGACGAGGTCGAGACCATGGTCGTGCTCGCGAGCGCGGTGGCGAGCAGCCAGCGGCGAAGATGAACGAAACGCATCAGTCCTCCAATGGGGGGATGGGGCGAGCCCCACGGTCGATCAGCCGACGAAGCTTAGCCCGATTTATTCAGCCGCTCAGCTGCGCCGAAGGCTTAACTTCCGATGTCCCCGGGCCGTGTTACGAACGTGATCGTGCGTCGCTCGGGCGTCCTCACATCGCTGCTGGTCGCGTGTGGCGATTCTCCCCGAGAACCCGCAGCGCTGGCTCCACCGACGGAGATCAGATCTCGGCTGGAGGAGAGGCTAGCGACGCAACTGTCGGCAACGCTGGGACGCAGGGCGATCGTGTCGTGCACCGCGACCAGCTGTCGAGCCGATCTCGGTGACGCGGTGTTGCCGATCACGATCGTGAAGGGCGGCGGCGACGTCAGCTGGTCGATCGATGGCCTGCTCGTGCGCGCGGCCCCGATCGAAGCGTACTTGCGAGACGCGCTCGTCGATCTCGGCGCACCGCAAACCGTCTCGTGCGGTCCCTCGATCCGCAGCGTGCACCCGGGCGCGCGCATCGAGTGCGCTCTCGAGCGGGGCGGCAAGGCGTTCGCGGTGATCGCGGCCAACGGCACATTCTCGACGGAGATCGATCTCGATCCCGCGGCGGCGAAGGCTCGGTCGACGGATGCGACGCAGCCGACACCGGCGGGGTCGGGGGCGGGGCCGGGGGCGGGGTCGGGGTCGGATGACGACGACTGATCCGGGGTATACCCGCCGGATGAGACTTCGGTGCACTGCACTCACAGTGCTCTTCGCGTGTTCGAACCCGCCGGGCAGCAAGCCACCTGTCGAACCGAAGAAGCGGGAAGGGGCTGTCACGATCACGATCGTCGGCACCAACGATCTGCACGGCGCGATCGGCCGGCTCCCCCTGCTCGCCGGTTACGTCGCGAACCTGCGCGACGCGCGCAAGGCAGACGGCGGTGGCGTGGTGCTGGTCGATGCCGGCGACATGTTCCAGGGCACGCTCGAATCGAACCTCGCCGAGGGCGCCGACATCGTCCGCGCGTACAATGCGATCGGCTATCACGCCGCTGCGGTCGGCAACCACGAGTTCGACTACGGCCCCGAGGGTCCCGCGGCCACGCCGGCCTCCGCCGACGACGATGCGCGCGGCGCCCTCAAGGCGCGCGCGAAAGAGGCGAGGTTTCCGATCATGACCGCGAACATCTTCGACGCGGGATCGAAGGCGCGGATCAAGTGGCCGAACATGCCGGCGTCGACGGTGGTCGAGGTCCGCGGCATCAAGATCGGCATCATCGGCGCGAGCACCGAGGCGACGCCGTTCACCACGATGCCGGCGAACTTCGTCGGCCTCCAGATGACCTCACCCGGGGAGGCGATCGCCGACGAGGCGAAGTCCCTGCGCGCGGCCGGCGCGGCGATCATCGTGGTCACCGCGCACATCGGCTCGAAGTGCCAGGATCTCGATCACCCGAACGACACGTCGTCGTGCGATTCGAACGAGGAGCTGTTCCGCGTGATCAAGGATCTGCCGAAGGGCGCCGTCGACGTGTTCGTCGCCGGTCACACCCACGCCGCGATCGCACACCGGATCTCCGACATCGCCGTCATCGAGTCGTATTCGTCGGGTCGCGCGTTCGGGCGCGTCGATCTGCGGATCGCCCCGGACGGTCACGTCGCCGCGGTCAAGGTGTTCAAGCCTCAGTTGCTGTGCCCCGGCGAGAACACCATGGAGAACGCGATGGACCTGGCGCTGTGCAAGCCCAGCGAGTACGAGGGCAAGTCCGTCACCGTCGATCGCACCGTGCAGACGATCGCCGACGAGGCGCTCGCGAAGGCGCAGAAGCGGCGCGCCGACAAGCTCGGCGTCACGCTGGCGAAGGCGGTGACCAAGTCGTACAAGCTCGAATCCGCCGAGGGGAACTGGTTCACGGATCTGATGCTCGTCGCGCAACCGACCGCGCAGGTCGCGGTGACCAACGGCGGCGGCCTGCGCGCCGACATGCCGGCCGGCGAGTTGACGTACGGCTCGCTGTTCGAGGCGATGCCGTTCGACAATCGGTTCGCGCTCGTCGAGCTCAAGGGCTCGCACCTCCGCAAGCTGATCACCGGCAACCTCCAGCGCGACAACGCGTGGCTGTCGTGGGGCGGGCTGACGGCGAAGGCGAAGTGCAGCGCGGGCGCACTCGAGCTGACGATCCAGATCGGCGGCAAGCCCCTCGACGAGAACAAGGCCTACAAGCTGGTGACCAGCGACTTCCTCGCCT
>JANNBP010000519.1:0-3019 GCA_031385555.1 Deltaproteobacteria bacterium
AGCCGGCCGCCGGTCTGGAGCCCGAGCGCGCCGTCCACCAGCTCCGACTCCGCCTCGCGCTGGGGCGGCTCGCGGCCCGCCCCCTCGTCGGGCGCCGACTTCAGTGGCGGCCGGCGCAGCGAACCCAGCCGTCCGAGCTCCAGCGAGCCGGCCCGGGCCCAACCCGACCGCGGGCGCTCGGAACCGGCCCGCGCCGAGCCGGCCCGGGCAGCGCCCCGCTCCGAGCCGCCGCGCGCCGAGCCCTCCGAGTCCCGGGGAGCGAGTCATCGCCGCCGCTGAGCCTGGTCGACAGGTGGAGCCGCCGGCCAGCACCGGCGCCACGGCCTAACTCCGCGCCAGCCCCCGGCGATCTCGTCGAGTCGCAGCGCCTGGCCGCTGGCCCGCTGCTTGCGATGACCTCCTTCGCGCCGCTGCACGGAGGTCCCCATGTCCCCGCTCGCTCGCATCACGCCCTGGCTGCTCGCTTCCCTCACCTTTGGCGGAGCCGCGCTCGCGGCGGCCCCGGCCGAGCAGCCGGTCGGCGCGCCGACGCCCGAGGCGACCATCGTCGGCGGCTCGGCGGTGCCGGCCGGCAAGTGGCCCGACGTGGTCGCGGTGATGGACGGCGACTTCGCGTTCTGCACCGGCACGCTGATCGCGCCCGAGTGGATCCTGACCGCGGCGCACTGCGTCGAGGGCGAGACCGCGACCGGCATCAAGATCCGGTTCGATGACGACGACGTCAACAACACCAGCGGTGGCACCGAGGTCGCGGTCGCCGAGGTCCACGCACACCCGGGTTACGACGGCGTCGCCTGGGACAACGACATCGCGCTGATCAAGCTCGCGGCGCCGCAGACCGATCGCACGCCCACGCCGATCCATCGCGGGGTCGCCGCACCCGGCACGTCGATGATCCAGGTCGGCTTCGGCTCGACCGATGACAACGACACCGGCGCCGGCATCCTGCACGAGCTGACGACCACGTCGATCGATTGCACGGGCACCGGGGACACCACGATCTCCGGCGCCAACGTCGTCTGCTTCGATCAGCGCGACGGCAACGGCACCTGCTACGGCGATAGCGGCGGGCCGTCGTTCGTCGATGTCGGTGGCTCGCTCGAGGTCGCCGCGATCACGTCGGGCGGCACGGTGGAGAGCTGCCTCGACGGCTTCGACATCCAGACCGCCGTTGCCGGCGAGCTCGAGTTCGTCGACCTGATCATGGGTGCTCCGGATCCGACCGATCCGACGAACCCCGATCCCACGAACCCCGATCCCACGGATCCCGACAACGCCAAGTCGACGGATGGTGGCGGCTGCAACGCCGGCGGAAGTGCGGGCCTGCTCCTCGGCCTCGCTGGGCTCGCGATCCGCCGCCGCCGCCGCCGTCGCTAGGGAGCTACCAGACGACCTGCGCCTGCAGCTTGAAGACGTCGCTGTCGGGCTCGGTCTCGAGCGGCACCTGCCCGGCGCGCAGGTGGACCTTGTCGCCGTAGGTGTAGTGCGAGTACTGGACGAAGATCTCGCCCCACGTATCGAGCGGGAACGACAGCTTCGGCGACAGCACGCGGAAGCTGTTGTCGCGATCGTACAGGTCGAGGATGACGCGGTCGTAGCGCACCGACGCCGAGAGCTTCGGCAGGATCCGGTACGACGGCTCGACGCCCCACTTGAGATAGAGGCGGCGATCCTTGTTGAGGCCCGGGTCCATCTCGTCGACCTGCTTGCTGCGCACCCACGTCGACATGCCGAACGCGCGCACGCCGATCTTGTCGGTGAGCTTGACCGGGACGTCGGCGGCCAGCGTGTACATCTTGCCGATGCCGTCCTCGCTCGCGTCGGTGCCGAGGAAGTTCTCGGTCAGGCCGCGACCGCCGGTGGAGTGCATGACCTCGAGCGCGGGCGCGAGGTAGAGCACCTTCTTCATGTCCATGAAGGAGAACAGCAGCTGCGCCGTGCCGCGGTTGCCCGGCAGCTTGTAGCGCGCGTCGCTGCCGACGACGGTCATCGTGCCGTCCTGGATCGGTGACAGCTGGCGCTCGTCGCGCGTCCACGTGCGAAGGAAGTACGCGCCGAGCTCGAGATCCTCGATCACCGGATAGCTCGCCGCGAGGTGCGCCACCGGCGTCATGCCGAGGTTCTGCTGGAGCTCGGCCTGATGGAAGCCGATGCCGGCCTGGACGCTGCCACCGCCCGCGCCGGGCAGCTTGTACGCGACCTTGACGCCGCCCTGGTGGGTGCGACCGAACACGTAGGTGTCGTACGGCGCGATGTAGCCGAAGCGATCCCAGAACACACCGAGCTGGACGCTGAGCGGCTCGACGTCGAGGAACTTCTCGGCCGTCACGCTCGCCTGCGCGATGCCGAACTGGTTCTCGAGGCGCGCGCTCGCGTAGTCCGAGTACAGCGACGCGAACATGCCGAGCTCGACCTTGTAGTTGCCCTTGCGCGCGGAGAAGAACAGCTCGCTCCAGTCGGGCTCGTAGAGGCGCGTGTAGCCGAAGCCG
Source organism: Deltaproteobacteria bacterium (assembly GCA_031385555.1). GTDB lineage: Bacteria > Myxococcota_A > Polyangia > Haliangiales > Haliangiaceae > JABFXX01. Next base: position 2,490 of record JANNBP010000519.1, read on the forward strand.
GAGAGGAAGTAGTCGTTGTCGACGAGGTACGGCTCGCGCTTGCCGACCGTCGTCAGCGGCATCCGGGCGTAGCCATGGAGCTCGAAGCGAACGTCCTTGACGGACATCGACGTCGGGCCTCCCGACTTGGAGACGCCGCCGACGCTGTCGCCGGCGCTGATCGGATCGATCGCGGCGGTGGCTTTCGGTGCGGGCGGCGCTTCCGACGCGTGCTTCGGCTCGCTGACGATCCCGAGCACGGGTTCGGGCTTCGCGTCGTCGTCCCCGATCTCCGTCGGCGTGCCGCGCGCGACGCACTTGTCGTCGACCCAGGCGACGCACTGCTCCACCGGTTTTGGATCTGTGTTCGCGACCTTCGGACCGGCGTACGCGAGCGAAGGGAGCAACAGCGCAGCGAGGACGGACTTCATCACTTAGAACCTCCACAAGCGGGAACCTGGTCGCGAGTCACGAACCCGCTGTCGATCAACGTCTTCGCGTTCGCGGGCGTGATCACCTCGACGCGCACCGCCACCATCTTGTCCGTCGGA
>JANNBP010000523.1:0-3240 GCA_031385555.1 Deltaproteobacteria bacterium
GTCGGCGGGTCCCTCGTCACGCGTCGCGGACCCGACGACGTGAAAGCGGACGGCCAACCGGAACCTCGACCTCGGCGTCGAAGGTGATCGAGACGACTCGCGAGCTCGGCTTCCTGTCCGAAGCGCGGGAAACGCCGGTTGCGCCAGTCGAGGCCGAGCAGCTCCAAAGCGGCGGGTGGGCGCGATCGGGCGTTGCGAAAAACGCAACCAGCCATTCGAAACTCGACGTGAAACCAAACGCGGCGCCAGCGTAGTGCCTCGGTGCTGGATAGCGTGATCCTCGGGGCCGGCTTCTTGGTCTCCGGCCTGGCCGCCATGTTTCTGATGTACCACCTCTGGGGGTACCCGTTCGACAAGGCCACGCGGACGAGCTCCGCTCCACGATGGGCGATGCGCACCCATCGTGTGTTGGGTTACCTGTTCGTCCTCATCTACGTGCTGTTGATGTGGCGCATGGTGCCGCGGCTCTGGGAGTACCAGGTCGAGTTCCCAGCGCGAACGACGGCGCACATGATCCTCGGGTTCGTCGTTGGGTTCTTGCTCCTCATCAAGATCGCGATCATTCGCTTCTTCCGGCATTTCGAGGAGTGGATGCCGTACCTCGGCACCGCGATCGTTCTGTGTACGGTGGTGTTGACCGGACTGTCCTTCCCGTACGCGCTGCAGGAGCGTGCGCGCGCCGGCGCAGCGTTCTCGGCAGAGAATCGCGAGCGAGTCGCGCGTGCCTTGCCGACGGCGGGGCTGCCCGCCGAGGCTGCGATCTCGACCCTGTCTACCGAGGAGGCGTTGGCGGATGGACGGACGGTGTTGGTCGAGGGCTGCGTGCGGTGTCACGACCTCAAGACGATCCTCTCCAAACCGAGAACGCAGTCGGGGTGGTGGGCGATCGTGGATCGCATGATGGAAAAGCCGGCACTGTTTGCACCGATCACCGAGCGAGAGAGTTACGAGGTGACGTCCTACTTGATCGCGATCACTCCCGACCTCCAGAGGGCAAGCAAGTTGCGGCACGTCCGCGAGGTCGCGCGGACCGACGCGGCAATCCGAACCGCCGATGCCAAGCCCGTCGCAGCACCTGATCTGGCGATGGCACGGTCGGCGTACGAGCGAGTCTGCTCGCAGTGTCACGAGCTCGCAGAGGTCGACAAGGCGCCGCCCGCAACCAAAGAAGCCGCACGTGAGATGGTGCAACGCATGATCGCCGAGAACGAAGCGGAGATCTCGAGCGTCGATCGCGCTCTGATCACAGAGTGGCTCGATGCTCACTTCGTGGAGAAGCGCCTGTGATGAGGTGTTGCGGCTAGCGTGCCCTTCGACTTCGATCGACGGTTGGTGTCGACGCGCGGTGTATACCGACACCTCGTATGGTGGACGTGGTTGCTCTCTGTGGGCGACGCGCGCGCGAAGCTGGCGTCGGATGACCGATGAGGAGGACGTACTCGCTGGGCTCCGCGTCGTACCCGAGCCGCTTGGTTCCGGTTTCGACCCGCAGGCCCGTCCTCTACCTTGCCTTGGCGACCACCGCTGCGATCGATGCGTCGTCGGTACGCGTCATGTCGGCACTCCTCGAGGTCATTGCGGATCGCGCAACGAGCCCTTGAGAACCTAGCAATGCACGTGCGCTAACCTTCTCCGGCTCGCTCGTACACTCTTCGTGATGCATTCGAGCGCGTCGATTGTCCTCTCGGCCACCATGCTGAGTGGCTGCTTACCTGCCGAAGATCCACCGGATCCACGCTGGAGCTATATCCACGCCGCCATCTTGCAGCCCAGCTGCACGACCGCGGGATGCCACTCTGCACTGACGGCGATCGCCGGCATTAGCCTCTCGAGCGCCGAGGGTTCGTACACGATCTTGACGGGTCACATCTGCGGCGAGCCCGCTGGACCTCAGGATGCTCCGCGCAACTTCGTCACGCCTGGCAGCTCCGACTACTCGGAGCTGATGTATCAGCTGCGCGGTGCCGACGCGGAAGGTCGGCCCTACCGCAACCTGATGCCCCGTGACGGGCGCCTTCCCGAGGTCGAGATCGAGTTGGTCGCGCGGTGGATCGACGACGGTGCGCGATGCGATTGATCGTCATCCTCGTCTTGCTTGGCGTCGCGACGGTGGCCGAGGCCTATCCCCAGTTCCAGCTCTCGCTAGGCCCTGACCGATGCACGGCCTGCCACTTCTCGCCGGCGGGCGGCGGGCTGCTGAACGCCTACGGTCGCGACGAGGCCGGCGACGCGGTCAGCCGCGGCGGCGACGGTCGCTTCTTGCACGGGTTGTGGGAGCCACCCTCCTGGCTCCTGCTCGGTGTTGACCTTCGTGGGGCCTCGGCGATCAAGTACCAGCAAGGCGATCGCGAGGTCCTCGCGTTTCCGATGCAGACCGATCTTTATCTCCGGGCGGGAGGCAGCTCGGTTTCGTTCTCGATGACCGCCGGGATGCGGGGAGGCGCGCGCGATCCGCAACCTCCGCTCGTCGAACGGCTCGTCTCGCGAGAGCACTACCTGATGTACGAGCGCGACAGTGGGAGCTACGTTCGCGCTGGTCGGTTCTTTCCGGTGTTCGGGACCCGCTCGCAAGACCACACTGCCTTCGTGCGGCGCTACCTCGGGTTTCACACCCTCGAGGAACCGTATGGAGCGGCTGTGGGCGTCGTCGGTACTTCCTCCGAGCTCCATGTCTCCGCCTTCGTCCCGAGGCCGATCGAGTTCCTGGGCTCCGGTGTCAGGGCGAAGGGCGTCGCCGCGTACTACGAACGTCGACTCTTGGACGACGAGGCTGCGCTCGCAGTGCAAGCCCGCCTCGCCGTGTCACCGGACGACACGCGGCTCGTGGTGGGAGTGGTCGGCAAGCGCTGGTTCCCCAAGGCGGGGGTGATGCTCCTCGGCGAGCTCGATCTCCAACGGCAAACGTTCGCCGATGAGATCGGCCCGGTTCGCTATCAGCTCGCGGCCTATGCGGGCGCGAGCAAGTTCGTGGCACGTGGATGGATGGTGGGCGCCGCAGTTCATCGCTGGGATCCCAACCTCCGGCTGCGGTCCTCGCGCGATGCGGTCGAGCTCAACCTGCAGTTCTTTCCGCGGGCTCACCTCGAGCTCCACCTGCTCACTCGGCTGAGCGGAGCAGGCGACTTCGAAGGCCCCGCCGCACTCACCCTTTTGCAACTGCACTACTACCTATGAAGTACGTCCTTCCTTTCATCCTCGTCGGTTGCATGCCGGAGGCGCCGGTCTCGCCGAGCTTCCAGC
>JANNBP010000534.1:0-39948 GCA_031385555.1 Deltaproteobacteria bacterium
CTTCTGGGTCCTCGCCGACTACAACGATGACTGCGGTGACGGCTCGCTCAACGCGTGCCTCGCGCTCCCGACCACGGCGGGTAAGTACCGCCTGATCGCCACCACGTATGACGCGATGGTCGGCTCGCCGATCGCGGCCGACTACGAGCTCGCGATCACCTGCAAGGATGGCGATTGCCTCGCCAAGCCGTGCGGCGGGTTCGCCGGGTTCCAGTGCGGCGACGGCGAGTACTGCAGCTTCGGCGAAGGCGACTTCTGTGGCGCCGCCGATGCGATGGGCACCTGCGCGCGGATGCCGGAGGCGTGCACCGCACAGTTCGACCCGGTGTGTGGTTGCGACGGTCTCACCCACGGCAATGCATGCGAAGCCGCGAACGCTGGGACGTCGGTGGTTCACTCCGGCGCATGCGAGACCGCGTGCGGTGGTCGCGCCGGTAACACCTGCAGCGACGATCAGTTCTGCAAGTTCGAGCTGTCCGCGATCTGTGGTCGCGCCGATGCGCAGGGCGTCTGCGACACGCGCCCGGAGATCTGCACGCAGCAGGTCGCGCCGGTCTGCGGTTGCGACAACCAGACGTACTCGAACTCGTGCTTCGCGGCCGTGGCGGGCGTCGGTGTGCTCTCCGAAGGCGCCTGCCCGGCGGAGTAACGGCGCGTCGAGCTGTTCGACTACCGATCGAGCCGTGGTTGGTCGCTGAAACATTCAAACCACGCGATGACAGTACACTCGGGCCGTGTCCCTCGACGCGCTCCGCGATGCCCTCGATGCGCTCGACGAGCACGCGGTCTGCGACGGCACCTGGCAGCCCACCGAGGCGCTCGCGATCATGCTGCCGGACGGTGACGTCGGCGCGGTCGGCGATCCCAACTTCGTCGCGTGGCTGCTCGAGCACTCCGAGCTCGCGCCGTTCGGCGATGGTACGCAGACGCGGCTCGACCCGGCGATCCGCAACGCGCAACGGCTGATCGCGCGCGGCAAGGCGCAGGTCACCGGTCTCGATCTCGCCGATCTGACGGCCCAGATCGAGGGCTATCTGTTGCCGGCCGGGCAGTACTTCGAAGCGGAGCTGACCGACGTGCTGGTCTATCCGACCGGTGGACGCTTCGCGAGTCACCGCGACACGCCGTACACACGTGATCTCGTCGGCACGCTCGTCGTCGAGCTGCCCTCCGTACACACGGGTGGCGCGTTCATCGTCGACGACGGCAGCGCGCGCCGTGCGTTCGACTGGAGCACGCCGAGCGACGAGCCGCGGTGGATCGCGATCCATGCCGATGTCGATCACGAGGTCGAGCCCGTGCTCTCGGGTGCACGTGTCACGTTGGTCTACGCCTTGTCCGCCGTCACCGCTCACGCGGGTTACTCGACCGCGCGGTTCGCCGAGGTCCGGCGCGTGATCGGCGCGTTGCGCGAGGACGAGCCGTTCCTCGTCGCGTGCGCGCGTCACGTGATCACCGGGGCCGAGCCACCGGCACTCGATTCGCTGCGCGGGACCGATCGCGAGATCGCGCAAGCGTTCCTCGACGAGGGCTATCAGGTCACCGTGCGCGAGTGCCTGATCGCCTCGCCGAACAACGGCAGCCAGGCGCCGCGGTTCCAGCCGGACGACGACCTCGCGGCGGCGCGTCTCGCGATCCCCATCCCGCCCGAGGTGCTCGCGAACCTCGAGCACATGGTCACGTTCGCGCGGGGCTACACCAACGACTTCGGTGGCGAATACCCCGACGAGGAAGCCTCCTCACTCGCTGGGTACGTGCTGCCCGCCGTCCCGCCGGCCCGCTGGGTGATCCGCGGCAAGGCCGCCGCGACGCTGCGGCGCGAGTCGTTCTTCGATCAGGACGGCTTCTTCGGGAATGGTGGCTTCGATGCGTACCTGTATTCGCTCGCCGCCCTCGAGGTCACGCGTCGCTGACGCGGAGTTCGCGCGCATGATCGCCGAGACGCGGATCACGCGACGCGCTGGAACGCGCGAGCTCGCATGAGCTCGTCGATGTCGAGCTTCGCGGGCAGCAGCACGAAGATGAACGGGAAGCGACCGCCGGCACGAGACGCGTAGTCGAACATGTGTGGAGGAGCTCGTCCTCGGCCACGTCGAGGTCCTCGACCACCACCATGCGGTAGCCCGCGACCTCGTCGCGATCGCTCAGTCCGTTCAGCACCGGGCTCAGCTCGCAACGCACCGCCGAACACGCCGCGGCATCACCAATCGATGCGTGGTGCAGGTAGAGATGGGCTCGCTCCATGGAGGCCGAAAAATGCGAATGGACAGCACTACTGCTGTCCATTCGTTCGTGCGCGAAGGGGGACTCGAACCCCCACACGGTTAAGTACCAGCACCTCAAGCTGGCGCGTCTACCAATTCCGCCATCCGCGCGTCAATCAGGTTGTCAGGGGGGATGGTTTAGGTGGTTTCGGTTAGCGCGTCAAGCGCCGCCGATGCTCCATACTTCGGCGGCGTGTCGTTGTCGCCCAGCCAGCCTAGCCCCGGCCCGCCGCTCTCGCGTGCAAGCCTGGTAATTGGCCTCTATGGAGCGATGGCCTTGGTGGGCCTTCTGGTTGCGGCTGCGCGCGGGAACCCGGACCTTTACCGGCTCGACGCCACCATGGCCCCGAGCTGGCTCGCCATCGGGCCTGCGATCGGTGTAGGAATCGGCCTTTCGGTCGTCGGGCTGACTCGCCTGGCGACCAAGCACTATCAGTGGGCGCGCGCCCTCCACGGCAGCTTCCGCGACCTGCTCGGGCCGCTGACCGGGAAAGAGATCATCATCCTCGCGCTCGCGAGCTCGATCGGTGAGGAACTGCTGTTCCGTGGCGCGTTGCTGCCTTGGTTGGGTGTGTGGATCCAGGGCGTGATCTTTGCGCTGCTCCACATCGGCCCCGGCAAGCGCTTCCTGCCGTGGACGCTGTCGGCGCTGGTGATCGGCATCGGCTTCGGCTGGCTCGCTGTGTGGACCGGAAATCTCGGCGGTCCGATCGCGGCCCACTTCGCGATCAACTTCTTGAACCTGCGCTACATCGTCCGTCGCAACGTCTAACTAACTAGCGGGGCACGCGCGACGCGCGACAGCGGCGGATGCGCCGGATGGTGCAGGCGCTCGAGCTGCCGCGCGAGGCGTTCTGCAAGTAACGCGGGCGATCGAGGCGCTGCACGCTCGTGAACTCGAGCTCGAGCAGCACCATCGAGTCTGCCGGCCCGTGCTGCAGATTATTTCACCGGCGACGACGGACGAGCAGCAACATCAACATCGCGAACGGTGCGAGCGCACTCGCGTCGAGCGGCGCATTCGTCTCGCAGGTGCAGCCCGCGTGCATGCCACCTTCACCGTTGTTCGGCTCGCCCTGACACTCGGCGGCGTCGTCGACCTGCCCGTTGCAGTCGTTGTCCTCGCCGTCGCAGACCTCGGCCGACGACACGGGCGCCGTGCACCCGCCCCATCCACCGTTGCTGCACGTCTCGGTGCCGCCACCACAGGCGTTCGTGCAGTCGCGCACGAGATCCTCGTCGATCTGACCGTCGCAGTCGTTGTCGATGCCGTCGCACAGCTCGTCGGCGGTGACCTGTTGCGCGATGGTGTCGAGCGCGGCGACCAGCTCGGTCGCGTTGTTGACCTGGAAGTAGCAGTTGTCGCCGGCGCTCGGATCCTCTTGCGCGGCATTGCAGTTCGAGCGTTCGGTCCCCGAGGTCACCGCCATGTCGTTGAGCGCGAGCGAATCGACCTCGGCACCGAAGCCGACGATCCACGTCGTGATGCCCGCAGCCCGGAGCTTGGCCACCGCCTCGACCCCGTCGAACCGCGTCGCCGGATCGTACGGCGAGCAGTATTGCCAGCCATCGGTGATCAGGATGACGTGGCGCGAGCCCGCCGGTCCGCCGAGCAGCGCGGGCTCGGTGGCCGCGACCTCTAGGGTCTGCGCCATCGGCGTCCAGCTACCGGCGTTCGGCGGCGGCGTGGTGAGCGCGCCGAGGATCGCGCCGCGGTTGTTCATCGCGGGCGCCACCTCGACCGCACCGGGTGCGCATTGCGACGGCGACGGGAACGTCATCAGGCCGAACTCGGCGCGGTTGTCGTACGCCGACAGCACGTCGCCGAGGCCGCCACCGCGGTGCTCCACTTGGTGACGCCGTTGATCTCCCCGGTCTGCATCGAAGACGACTTGTCGAGGATCACCATCGCGCGCGCCGGGGAGCAGGTGTCGGCGGTGGCCGGTTGCGCTGCCAGGGTGAGGAGAACGGTGGGCACTGCGAGGCGAAGCATGGATGGTCGCCCCAGGAGCAAATGGCGGACCGCGGCGGCAAGGTAACCGCGCTGCACACGAGGTGAAGCTTCAGCGCCTTGCGCGACGAAGATCTGGTGACCGCGATCGACTGGCTAGCCCGCTAGCCGCCAGTCGGTGTTGCCGGTGTAGAGTTTCTTCAAGCGTGCCCACCACCTTGTTCGTGCCCAGCCCGTTGAGCGAGAAGGCCGAGCCACGCGTCGACGACGCGCAGGACATCTACGACGTGCTCGCAGCAGTCTCGCTCCAGAGCCGTGGCCGCGAGACCAAGCTCGTGATCGGGCTCGACATCGGGCGCGTGATCCGCGTCGTCGCGCTGCCGGCGGAGCTGTCGGCTCGCGCACGGGCACAGTTGCACGCCCACGAGAAGACGCGTGCGTGGCAGGTGATCCGCGCCGAGCAGCTCTACGTGTTCGACGTCCAGGCGGTCGAGAAGCAGCCCGACACGCCGGGCGCCGACGATCCGCTGTTCCTCTACGGTGTGCTGCGCGGTCCGTACCCGGAGGGTTTGCGCGACGGTGTCAGCGGCGTCGAGGGCCAGCTCGCGTCGAGACGAGGCGAGTTGCTCGACGGCTTGATCACCGGGATCCAGCACGCGTTCCACTACGAGAGCGGGCGCTACGGGACACGCTGCGTGCACGCGCCCTTGCCGATCGACATCGGTGGGGATGCCGTGGTGCTCGCGTTTCCGCTCGTGCCGATGGGAGACGACGGCAGCAACGAGCCGGTCGCCGCGCAGGTGCTCTACGACGTGCTCGGTGCGATGCGTGCCGATCTCGGCGATGACCTCGCGGAGCACCCGGTTCAGGTCCTCGATCGCGCCGCGTTCGAGCGCGAGCTGACCACCGCGGGCTGGATGATCAAGGGCAACACCGCGGTGCACACCGGCGGCAAGGGCCGGTTCGCTTCCCTGTTCGCCCCGAGCAGGAAGCAGACGCTGCCGCGCGAGGTGTCGCTCGACGACTACGTGATGATCGTCCACGAACAGCTATCGCGCTTGCCGGGATGGCCGGAGCCCGCGCGCTCGGCGTTGCATGCACGGATCGGCGTGACGATGCCGCGTCCCGTGCAAGGACGTGCTCCGACGAGCCCGGGCGTCGAGCCACCACCTGCGCAGGCACGCACGCGCACCGCACCGGGCGTGTTGCCACCGATGCCACCGCCCCTGCCGCCCGCGTCGCGCCCTCGTCCGCCGACCAATCCGGGCATGCCTCCGCCTCTCCCTCCGCCACCGTTCATGCCGCGCAATCGCCGGCCCACGCCCATGCCTTCATCCGGCAAGCGCAAGCCTCCACGCACCGTGATGCCCGGCCTCACCGCGCCGACGCCGAAGGAGTGGATCAAGGAGTTGATCGCCGAGCACACGCTGCCGGATCGGCCGCGCTCGCGCGTGGTGACGCCGCGAGCCACGGGGACCAGCTTCCCGGAGTGGGTGCTCGACTTCATTGATATCGAGTTCCCCGACGACGACAAGAAGTGATCTGCGCGATCACGCAACATCTTGCGTAGCCGCCTCTAGCGCTCTCGACGGGTTACGCCGGCACACGAGTTGCCTTTACGGACGGCACCTAGAATGAACGCTCCGCGATCGAGGTATCGTTCGCTCGGGGCAGGTCCATCACGTGGGCCGGAAAGCTGAGTCATGGGTCTGTTCGACAAGATGAAGAGCAAGGTTGCGTCGATCGCGGGTCAAGCCACGCAGCAACCGCCGCAGCCGCAGTACCAAGCACCGCCCGAAGAGCCGGCGTATGAAGAGCCCGAGCAAGAGGATCAGGAAGACGCCGACGACTGGGGTGGATGGGATCCCAACGATTGGCAGGGCTACTGGTATCGCCTGAAGGCGATGGAGCTGGCCGGCAACCAAGGCGGCGACGACGCGTGCGACGCGAAGGCCCGCGAGTTCGGACTTCGCGACTGGTCGCACATGCAGCGCGTGCGCGACACGTTCACCAAGCACTTCGGGGATCGCCACGAGTTCATCCAGGCCGCGATGCAAGCGAACACGCAGGCGACGCGCGAAGTGCATGCCTCCGCAGCGTCGGCGAACCAGGAGCTGTTCGCGCCCGTCGAGGGCGTCGACCTGCAGATGTACGCCGGCACGCAGGCGAAGGCCGCGACGATCGGCAACGACATGGGCAAGTGGAGCCAGATCCTCGCGCAGGCCGGGATGGATCAGGCGAAGTGGGAGCGTGTCTCCGCCGAATGGAACCGGCGGATGAGCGGCCAGGCGAGCGCCGACATGAACGCGACGATGGCGCTGCTCACCGAGTACGGCAAGTTCTTCGGGCAGGCCGGCCAGGGTCAGTACGGGGCGACCGCCGCGGCGAACGCTGGGGTCGCCGGCAACCTCAACGATGGCAGCGGTGCCGTCGGTGGCGAGCCGTGCACGCTCGAGCGCTACGCCGAGATCGGTGGCGCACAGAGTGCGTGGGCGCAGCAGGGCCGCGACGTCAACGCGATGCTGTCGCAGCAGTTCGGGATGAACGCGCTCGACTGGTCGAACATCAGCCAGTACTGGTCCGCGAAGTTCATGGCGGACTACCGGATCGCCGCACGCTACGGCGATCTGCTGACCCACTACACCGAGCAGTACATGGTAGGGAGCGCGACGGGTGGAGGGTCAGGGCGTCCGGACGATGACATCGACATCTGATCACGATCTGCTGTTCCAGCTCAGCCAGGAGCTGGGTCGGTTGCTCGACGTTGCCCTCCTGGTGGAACCACCGGGGATGGTCAACGACGCGTGGGGACGGATGCTCGCCGAGTACCACGTGCAGCCCGTGGACACCGCGACACGCAACGCTCGCAAGGCGAAGCTCGGCCTCGCGCGCGGTGCGTTGCCCGAGGAGGTCGCGGCGGTCGTGCACGCGATCGCCGAGAAGTTCGCGCACCACGTGGGCAATCCGCAGCTCGTGCACGCCGCGGCAGCGACCTGGAAGCAGATGGAAGAGACGTATCTCAAACAGGCGACGTGGCGGCCGAAGAGCATGTTCGCGTTCGCCGTCGCGAGCGCGAAGGCACCTGTGTGGCAACGGCCTCCCGGTGGCTTCGTCGCGCGCTGCAACGAATGCGGAGGACCGCGGCTCACCGTCGAGGGCGACCTCGTGTGTGGGTTCTGTGGCGCCGCCGCACTCAAGACCTAGGAGCTACCGATGATGCAAGCCCCCCCGATCCCTGCAGTGTTAGCGCCGTTTCAAGCGCGCTGGCTCGCGTTCGCCGACAAGATTCGCGCGCGCGTCAAAGAGATCGAAGGCGAAGCGGTCGCAGCCTACAAGGAAGTGATCGCGGTCGACGTGCTGCAAGGCACGGGTGTCAACGGCGCCTCGAACGCCCTCAAGGCGCGGCTGCTGGGTCTCCGGACCAAGGTCGACGAGGCGTGGGGCAAGCTCGACGGCGAGATGGACGCGCTCGATCTCGACGACGACACGCGGGGCAACGCGATGTTTCGCGCGACCATGCTGTCGGCGAAGGGTGCGTTCGAGCGCGAGCTCGAGCGGATCACCGAGACGATGATCATCTATGGCGAGGCGGAAGCGGCGCGGGCCCTCGCCCAGGTCGCGATGCAGGAGGCCCAGGCACCGCTGGGCTGCCAGCACTGCGGTGCCACACTCCAGCGTCCGAGCTGGTGCGATACGATCAACGTGGTGTGCTCCTCGTGTCGCGCGGTGACGACGTCGACGCCGGGCACGGCGGGGATGATGTTCGCGAAGGGTGCCGGTGCGATCGCCCTCGCCTTCGAGGCAGCCCTCCCCGCCTGGTACGCGAGGCAGGATGCCGAGCACGTGTGGCACTCACTGCGGCACAAGACGCTCGACGATCTCGCGCAGTGGGAGGCGGCGAACCGCGCTTACTGGCAGGCGTTCGCGGAGACCATGGCGAAGTACCTGCCGAGCTGGACGCAGGAGACGATCGCGAACGAGGTCCGCGGCAAGATGGCTCAGTTCATGGAGTACGAGGCGAAGACCGATCGCCCCGATCGCGAGAACCTGGGCGCTGGTGTCGCCGCGGGATGCTCGAATGACCCGAACGCGGTGATGGCGTGGCTCGGTCGGCAGCATGACCGCGACAGCAAGCGCGAGGAGCTCGTCAACGCGTTCCTCGAGCGTGGCTGGAAGGATCACGCACGGTGGATCGCGGGGATCACCGGGCTGAGCGGCGAGGATCTCGCCGACTGCGAGTACTACTTCGCGACCCGTGGCGACTGAGCTCGAACAGCGCGTGCTCGCCGTTCACGCGGCGCGACCCGGCTTCACCTCGCGCGGCTTCGAGCGCAGCGGCAGCTACGATCGGCTCGCGGCGGCGGTGCCGGCGGGTGCGCGGGTGCTCGATCTCGCGTGTGGAGATGGTGCGCTGCTGTCCAGGATCCCCGGTGCGATCGGCGTCGACCTGTCACCGCACGAGCTCGCGCTCGCCAGCGGCGTGGTGGTGCGCGCGCGTGCACAGGCGCTGCCGTTCGCGGACCGGTCGTTCGACGTGGTGACCTGTCACCTCGCACTCATGTTGTTCGACGATCTCGAACAGGTGATGCACGAGCTCGATCGTGTCCTCGCCCCCGGCGGGAGCGTGCTCGCCGTGATCGGTGGTGGGCCGGTGGCCGAGCCGATCGACGACGTGTTTCCCGTGTTTCTCGACCACCTGAAGGGGTGCGCGAACGTGCTGCCGCTCGAGCGACCCGATTGGAGCCACGTGTTCGCCGGCTGGTGCGTGGCTCCGTGGGAACGCCACGAGCTCGTGCTCGACGGCACCTTCGACGAGGTCTGGCCGTTCCTCGCGGCGTGTTACGAGCTACCGGCGGATTCCCGAGCGCTGCGTGCCGAGGTCGCCTTCGAAGGCCACGTTCGGTGTCGCGCGGTGACCTGGCTGGTGCGGGCGAGGAGTGTCGGGCACTTGCGATTGCTAGGTGTTGCAAGCCAGGACTGTCCCCGTTAGCGCTCGGACCACACGCCGAGCTCGTTGCCGGCGGGATCGAGGAACTCGAACCGGCGACCGCCCGGAAACTCGAACGGGTCCTTCGAGATCTTGCCGCCGGCCTCGCGCACGCGCCTCAGCGTGTCGTCGAGGTTTTGCGAGAACAGCACGACGAGCGGCCCGCCCTTGGTGGGTGTTCCCTGGGTGAAGCCACCGCTCTCGCGGTCGCCCGCTGGGCCCTTGATGCCGGCGTACGTGGGGCCGTAGTCGGTGAAGCTCCAGTCGAAGGCAGCGCCGTAGAACTTCTTCGCGGCGGCGACGTCGGTGACCGTGAACTCGATGTAGTCGATCGCGTGGTGCGCGTGCGTGACAGCGGTGGACATGGGCCGAGTGTTACCCGGGTCGGTGACACGCGTCTGTCAGCTATGGCGCCCAGGCGTTGCCGGTGGCCGCTTCCCGGTGACCGAACCGCAGCTTGCCTTGCTCGATCGAGATCGTGCCGAACACGATCGGCAGCGAGAACCGACGCGGACCGCACGAGCCAGGATTGAAGATCGTGAGGCCGCGATCCTCGCCGACGAACGGCACGTGCGAGTGACCGCAGACGACCAGCTTCGCCTTCTCGGCGTGCGCGAGCTTGGCGACGTGACCTTGTAACCGCGGGCCTCGGGCGGCGATGTGGACGAGCAGGATGCGCAGCAACGTCTGATCGCCGGCGACCAGATCGATGACGCGGTGATCCGGGATGTCATCGCCGTGGCCGTCGATGTTGCCGCGGATCGCATAGAGCGGCGCGATCTGGCGGAGTTGCTCGAGCACGCCGAGATCGCCGATGTCACCGGCGTGCAGGATCGCGTCGGGGGCGAGCGAACGTAGTTGATCCAACGTCCCGGGTTGCGGCACCGAATGCGTGTCTGCGACGACCGCGAGGTTGAGTGCGGGTCCGGATCGGAGTTGAATCTGATCGCGCGCGATCATGGCCACTCCTTCGACAGCCTGCGAAACCACGCGGTGTCGCGACTGTCGCCCTTGACGATCATGTGCTGCTGCTGGATCCCCTCGAACGTGAAGCCGTACGACAGCGCGGCGCGGCGCGATCGGTCGTTCCGTGCATCGCACTTCCACTCGACGCGGCGATAGCCGAGGCCGAACGCGTGCGCGCACATCAGGTGCGTGGCTTCGCGCGAGGCGCCGGTGCCCTGCGCGATCGGCCCGTACCAGATCGAGCCGAGCTCGAGCTTGAGATCGGTCGGCCGGTTGGTCATCAGCGACGCGACCCCGAGCGGGCTCATTGTTTTGTGATCGCAGATCGTCAGCGTCAACACGTCGGGCTTCGCGGCGAAGTCTGCGAGGTAGGCGCCGAGCGCCGCGGCATCGCGATACGGCCCGCCGAACATCCACTTCCAGATCGCCTCCGCGGGATCGTAGGCGCCGTGGGATCGCTCCCCGAGCGTGACCGGTTCGCCATTCGAGACCGCGTGCAGTGCCGCGCTATCGGCATCGACGAACGGGCGCATCACCACGCGCTCGCCGGTCAACGTCACCGCCGCGGGCTTGGCCGGCAGCCGGGCGGCAAGCGCGAGCATCTCGGCGGGCAACATGAAGAGAGTTGTTGCACGCGTGGTGATATATGTGAAGGGATGCGGCGACTGGGGACGGTGATAAGAGGTCTGGTTCTCGATCGAGACGATCGAGAGCTCGTCACCTCGACGAGGATCGAGCAGAACCGGACCCGCATCACAGTCCTCGCGGTGGTGCTGCTCGTGTTTCACGCGGTCTACGCCATCTACTACAGCGTGCTCTCGACGGGCGTCGTCGAGTGGCGCACCAACCTCGTGGCGATCCACGTGGCCGGCGTCATCGCCGTAACCGCCATCCTCGTCGGACTGCGGCATGTGCGCTGGCTCGGCGAGCTATTCATCCTGACCTACCTCGGATACGGCGCCGCGATCAGCGCGAACACTCAGCTGCGCGCGCCGACGATCGACGTGTTCATCATCGTCACGATCGGCCTGCCATTCGCGGTGCGGGTACGGCCCGGTGTGTGGATGATCGGCTCCACCGCGGCGCTCGTGGTGCTGATCGCCGGTGCGACCTACGTGCAGCCTGACGGCGACGGCCGGTTGTCGATGTTCAACAACGCGATTCCGATGGTGCTGGTGACCTGGGTGCTCGCCTACGTGCAGGACGCTGCATTCACGCGCGACGTGATCCAGAAGCGGACGATCGAGCGCCAGCGCGACGAGCTGTCGTCGCTCAATGGTCGACTCGATCGCCAGCTTCGCCAGCTCGTGATCGATCGCTCGCGCGACCTCGGCAAAATGATCGGGCGGCTCGCACCCCCGAGCGAGCTGGCCGCGGGCACGGTCCTGCTCGAGCGCTTCGAGATCGTCCGCGAGATCGGCAAGGGCGGCATGGGGATCGTCTACCGCGCGAACGATCGGCTCGTCGGTCGGCCCGTCGCGCTAAAGGTGATCCGGTTCGGCGGCGAACGCTCGGCGGTACAGCGCTTCCTCCGCGAGGTCGAGGTGATGTCGGAGATCGATCACCCTGCGGTCGCGCGCTCGCTGCACGTCGACCTAACTCAGTCGGGCCGCTTGTTCCAGGCCCAGGAGCTCGTCACCGGCGAAGCGCTCGACGCGGTCAAGCGACGCGCCGGCACGTTCGGACTCGAACACGCCGCGGCGGTCGGAGAAGTGCTGGCAGCGGCCCTTGCCGCCGCGCACGAGCACGGCATCGTCCATCGCGACGTCAAGCCGAGCAACGTGATGCTCACCATCGACGAGCCCGGGCTCAAGCTGCTCGACTTCGGCGTATCGAAGCTGATGAACGAGGAGCACACGCAGTCCGGTGTGGTCGTCGGCACGCCCGCGTTCATGGCTCCCGAGCAGCGCTCTGCCACCGACGCCACGCCGGCCTCGGACATCTACTCGCTCGGGATGACGCTATTCGCGCTCGTCACCGATGGTAAGACAACCACCAGTACCCCGCGGTCCGCGACGTTTCAGAGCATCGTCGAGACGATCGCGAAGTGCCTCGAGCCCGAACCAAGCTCGCGTCCGACAGCTACCGATCTCGCACTCACCCTCGCGAGCTTGCGCGGCGACCTGTCGCTCACCGCGCGCAACGCCGGAGTGTTGCCGCCGGCCGATCGCACGCAGGACACGGTCGAGCTGTCATGACGTCGTGGCTGCGCACGTCTGCGGGCGTGCGGATCCCGCTCGGGACCGGTGGGGTCGTCATCGGGCGCAGCTCGGCGTGCACGATCGTCGTCGACGATCCCGAAGTCTCGCGCCGTCACGCGCTGGTGCTGCCAACCGGCGATTGCTGTCAGGTGATCCTCTTGCACACGCGAGGCGACACGCTTGTCGAGGGAGGGGCGGCGTTTCAGATCGGCTCGGCAAGCTTCGTCTACGAGCAAGAAGTGCCGCCACCTGGTGCACGGTGGATGATCCGGGTCGGTGGGTTGAACTATCCGATCCACGGCGCGACGGTGACGATCGGTAGCGGGGAAGACAGCGATCTGATCATCGACGAGCTCCCGGAAGTCGCTGCCGTAGTGCATGTGGTGGACCACCTGGTTGCGATCGACATGCTCCAAAATGACGAGCCCGTGGTGCTCGCCGCGGGCCGCGTACTGCTGCACGGAATCGAGCTCGAGATCATCCCGACCGGTGACCGCGAGCCGACAACGGTGTCCGAACAATTTCCGTCGGCGGTGATCATCGAGGTGGTGCCGAAGGGGGTCGTGTTACGCGTGCGCGTTGGCGTAACCGATCGCGCGGTGTTCTTGCCTCAGGCGCGCGGCGATCTCGTGCTCGCGTTGCTACGCCCGGTGGCGCCGGCGCATGCGGGCGACTTCATCGACGACGATGCGATCCTCGCGGCGATGCACGGCCGTGCAGGTGGAACACGGCAGCAGCTCAACGTCACGATCCATCGCGCTCGGATGTCGCTGACGTCCGCCGGTCTCGTCGGGCCGCTGCTGATCCAGCGTGCCCCCGGCGGTGGATCGACGCGATTCCGGATCGCGAGCAATGCAACGGTTTCGCAGATCTGAGCCGGTGAAACCGACCTGAAAGCAGGTCCCGAGGAGCGACCCGGTACGGTGGGAAATCATGAAGCTCGGGATCGTGCTGTTGTTGATGTTCGCGTCCGAGGTCCGCGCGGATGCACCGTGCATGACGCTGTCGTGGTCGGGTAGTGGTCCGGGGGTGTCCACGACACGCGCATGGTTCGTGGCGCTGGACGAGCGCGCTGGTAAGGTCACGATCCGCTACGACCACGAAGCTGGCGAGTTGTCCTTCACCATCATCAAGCGCAACGACGGTCGCCGGCAGCTCAAGGGCTACTGGTCGCAGCGCGACGGTCGGACAGGCGACGCGGTGCTGATGATGGATTCGAACGATAAGGGTGGCGCGGGCTACTGGACGTATTCCGGCAAGCCCGGCCAGTACGAGCTCTCGTTGCGCGTCGGCGGACCACGGTGCGATGCACCCGCATCGAAGCCCGCGCCCGATCCTTCCTGCGGCATCGAGCGTGGAGCCGAGGTTTACCCGGGGTGTGGCTACGTCTATCAAGCACGAGGCAATCGCGCCAAGCAGTGTGGCGCGAAGGATGCTCCACTCAAGTTCATCTACAACGACTCGGCGCGTAGCTCGTGCGGGATTCGCCGTGCGCAGACCGTCTACTCGGGTTGTGGCTACATCTACCAGCGGCAAGCGGACTGGCGTGCGCAGTGCGGCCAGGACGGAACGGCCTTCAAGTTCATCCCGCGCGAGTGAGCTAGAGCCGCAGCTTCATCAGCGTCTCGCGCAGCCAGATCAATCCTGGATCGCGATCGAGCCTGATGTGCCAGCGCATGATGATGCTGAATCCCGGCACCTTGAACGGCACGTCGCGGATCGTCAGCGGCAGCTGTTCGGCGAACGCCTTCGCGAGGCGCTGCGGGGCTGTCCACACGAGATCGGTCGCGGCCACGATGTGCGGCGCGACGAGGAAGTGCGGCACCAGCATCGACAGCGCCCGGGCGTGGCCCTTCTTGGCCAGCAGATCGTCGAGCGGGCTGCCGATGACGCCGCGCGGCGCGATCAGCACGTGGCGACACGCGAGGTAGCGAGCGAGATCGAACGTGCCGCGAGCCGCAGGGCTGCCCTTGCGCAGGACGCACACGAAGTCCTCCTCGAACAGCACCTGATCGCGCATGCCGGCCGGGGCATCGCGAAACACGCTGATCGCGAGATCGAGATCGCGAGGCAGCTCCTCGCGCACGCGCTCGTGCTCCATCGGGCGCACGTCGATCCGGATCCCGGGTGCATCGGTCAGCCGGTTCGCGAGCTGCGGAAGGATCTGGAAGGCGGACTGATCGGGAAGCGCGATCGCGAACACGCGCTGGGACGTAGCCGGGTCGAACGCCGGTGCGGCTTGCAAGACCACGGCAGCGGCGGCGAGCGCATCGCGGACGGCGGACCGGAGCTCGAGCGCACGGGGCGTGGGCTGCATCCCGCGCTTGGTGCGCACGAGGAGCGGATCGCCGAGCAGCTCGCGCAGTCGCTTCAACGCGTGGCTGACCGCCGGTTGGGTCAGGCCGAGCCGCTTCGCCGCGACCGTCAGGTTCTGGGTCTCGAGCACGGCGTCGAGCGAAGTCAGCAGATTCAGGTCGATTCCGGCGAGTCGCACGTCATCAACATGACGAATAACCTGGATGAAAACAATCGATTTGGGTAATCGCCGCGGCAGCCGCATGTTGGTGGCCGTCGCTAACCAAGGAGCTGCCAATGTTCGTCGTCACAGGTGTTTCTGGAAATACGGGTTCGGTCGTCGCCTCCACGTTGCTCGCCGCCGGCAAGCCGGTGCGAGTGGTCGTTCGTGATGCCAAGAAGGGCGAGACCTGGGCGGCGAAGGGTGCCGAGGTCGCGATCGCCGAGCTGTCGGATCGCAAGGCATTCGCCGCGGCGTTGCAGGGCGCCGCCGGCGCGTACATCCTGATGCCGCCGTTCGCGTGGAGCGCCACCGGCATCCCCGCGGAGCGCGCCGCGCTATCCGCCGCGATCTCGGGCGCGGTCACCGATGCCAAGCCAGGCCACGTCGTGCTGCTGTCCTCGGTCGGCGCCGATCAGCCGTCGGGCACCGGCCCGGTCCAGTACCTCCACCTGCTCGAGACCCAGCTCACCGCCACGGGCGTGCCCTCGACGTTCCTGCGCGCCGGCTTCTTCATGGAGAACTGGGCGTCGATGCTGAAGGGTGCGATCGAGGGTGGCGCGCTGTACTACGGGTTCTCACCCGACGTCCGCGTGCCGCAGGTCGCGACCGAGGACATCGGCAAGCAGGCCGCGAAGCTGCTCGTCGAAGGCGCACCGAAGGGCACGCGCATCGTGCAGTTCTCCGGGCCCGCCGAGCTCACGCTCGCCGACAGCGCCGCCGCGATCGCGAAGGTCTCCGGCAAGCCGGTCAAGCCGGTGTCGGTGCCGCTCGACGCGATGATCGGTTCGCTGACCGGCATCGGCGCGTCGCAGGCGGTCGCCGAGGCGTACGCGGAGATGACGGGCGCGATCAACGAGGGCCGGATGAAGTACCTGAGCACCGAGATCGTGCGGGGCTCGACGTCGCTCGAAGCGAAGCTGAAGACGCTCCTCGGCTAGTCCCCCGGATCTGTGATTTGTCGACACGCTGATCGAGCCGAAGCGATCGATCTCGCACGAGAATCGCTTCGTGATTTTGTCGATCGTTCTCTGATACGGGACACTAGCGATAGGCCGACGCCGGCGGGCTGCCGCAGAACTGCTTCTCGGTTGCCTTGAGGAACTTGCTGGTCTTCGGATCGAACAGCCAGCCAAGTTGTCTAGCGAAGCTCGCGGCGGACGATCGCGGCACCCTCGACGAGCGCCCGCAGCTTCATGATCGCGCACACCCGCGGCAGTTGCTTGAGCCCGCAGTCGGTGGTCAGCGTGACCCGCCCGGCGTCGATGTGCTTGAGCACCTTGCGGATCCGATCCGCGACCTGTTCGGGGTGCTCGATCTCGAGCGTGCGCACGTCGATCACGCCGGCGTGCACCTTCTTGTCGGCCGGCAGCTGGCGAAGCAGATCCGCGTCCTCCATCTCGCGACACGCGAAGTCGAGCACGTACGCCTCGACCTTCGCGGCGAGGTAGTGCGGCAGGATCTCGCGGTACCCACCTGCGGTCATGCCCTCGAGCTTGTTGCCCCACGCGTTGCCCATGCAGAAGTGCCACGAGCGCTCGATGCCCTGCGGGATCGCATCCATCGTGCGATCGACGATGTCGTTGACCCAGTCGTAGTCCTTCTCGCCCGACAAGTGAGGCATCCACGCGCCGAGATCCTCGAGCTGGACGTGCTTGCAGCCCGAGTCGACGACCTCGGCGATCTCGAGCCGGAACACGTCGGCGAGCGCCTTCGACAGCTCGTAGCGATTCTTCACCGGCCCACCGCGAAAGTGCGCGAGCGTCGACAGCTGGACTGGACCGGCGCCGATGCACGCCTTGATCGGCTTCTGCGTGTGGGCCTGCGCCCAGCGATAGATCATCGCCATCCGCACCGGGCCGCGCTCGATCGGTCCGTCGACGGCGACCCCTCCTGCTTCATCGAGGGCCCAGACATCGCGGCCCTTCGCCTTCGCGCGGGCGGGATGCGGCAGCTTCTCGCTCGAGAAGCCCTTGGTCCGCTCGAGCCAGTACCACAGGAACGATCCGATCCCCATGTGGTAGTCGTCGAACCACATCTGACCGTCGGTGAGGATGTCGAGCCCGGCGTCCTCCTGATCCTTGATCACGACGCGCGTCGCATCGTGAAACGCCTCGGCGTGCGCCGCGATCTTGAACGCCTCGAGCACGTCCTTGCCGGCGAGCTGATGCGTGAACCAGAGCGGGCGCGGATACGAGCCGACCATCGTCGTCGGAAGGAGCTGAGTGCTCTGCATTCGCGTGGAGTACCACACGGCGCTCGTTCCCCGATCTCACATGCGTGTTACGGGCACGTTGCAGTCGTGCCGTTCAGCGTGGCCTCGCCGTCGGTGCCGCACGACACCACGCAGTCGCCGACGCAGTTGGTGACCTCGCAGTTGCCGTCGGGGCACGACACGTGGCACTGCGTGCTGCCACCGCAATCCACGTCACACGACTCCGCCGACTGACACTCGACGTGACATTCGACGTTGTCGTTGCACACGACCTCCACCGGGCCGGTCGAGCCCTGGACATGACACTCGAGCGCGCCGTCGGAGCACTCGTGCCCGCAGTCCGCCGCGCCCGGGCACACGCAGTTGTTGCCACCGACGCAGCTCTCGATCGGTCCCGTCGGATCACTGGGGTCGCCAGGGTCGCTTGGATCGTTCGGGTCGTTCGGGTCGTTCGGGTCGTTCCCGCTGCCGGTGCAGCCGATCACGCAAGCGACAAACAAAGCCAGGAATGCCTTCATCGTGTTCCCTCCAAGGACGGTGTTCCCTTGTTACGGCCTGGCTCAAGGAACGCCGACATCACCGCGACATCACCTGGAGTGCCGTCGGTTGCCGCATGTGACATTGGGTCGGTGCGGCGTAGGTCCTGGATGCGCGCCTCGGCCGGCGCGCTCGGCTCCAAGTGAATCAGTACAGCTTGTGGAGGTGCGTGCCGCGGTAATAGTGACCGAGGATCTGCTTGTGCGACTTGCCGGCGTTCGCCATCCCGATCGCCCCCATCTGGCACATGCCGACGCCGTGACCGAAGCCCGCGCCGCGGAACGAGAACGTGTCGCCGTCCTTCTTGATCTCGAACAGCGTCGACTTCAGCCCGCCGAGCATGCGGCGGATCCGCAGATCGCCCGTGACATCGGCGCTGCCCTTGTCCCCGACGACGGTGAGCACGCCGATCCGTCCCGACACGCCGCGCTGCTTCGCGATCAGGTTCTTGACGCGCCCGACTTCCGGAACCTCGGTGGAGATCCGCGTCGTCAGCTCGGCCGTCGTCATCTTCTCTTCCCATCGAAACCGACCCTTGCCGAACTTGCTGCCCTTGTTCGGGCTGCACCACGCGTCGCTCTCCTTGGCATCGAGGAACGCGTCGAGGTTCGCGTCGGTGATCTTCGTCATTGATGCCTTCGGATCATCCATCCGGCCGCGCAGTGACGGATCCGGATCGCCGCCCCAGATCGCATCGTTGTCCTCGGAGTGACCGCCGCACGAGGCGCTATACCGGATGTCGACGAGCCCACCACCGTCGCGGAGCAACACCACGCCGCGCGTGGCTTCGATCGCCCGGGTCGTCCGCGGATCCTCTTTGCCCGCACCGGCGTAGACCTGGCATTGCTGCGTCGAGCACAGCAGGAATGGATCGGTGAGGTTGCGGCGGCCGATCTTCTGCAGCAACTCGGTGCGCGCGGCGATCGCCTGCGCCTCGAGGGCCGACGGCGGTGCGTCGGGATACATCTCGGCCGGCACCAGGCCGGCGAGCAGCTTGTCCTCGGGGACCGCGTTCGCGACCAGCAGCGAGCCATCCTGATCGAGCGTCACGTAGACCGCGCCCCAGTAGCGGCGATGCTCGCTGCCGACATTCATCTGCGAGCCGCCGGTGTTGGTCGGCACGTTCTCGACGGTGATCGTCTCGCTCGGCTTCTTCGGGCGGAACCACAGCACCGAGCTGTTCTTGATCTGCGTGCCACCGGCCTTGCCGATCACGAACCCCGACGGGCGCCGCACCAGCTCCTGATGCACCGCCGTGCGCACGCCGAAGCGCTTCGCGTGCTCGGTCGCGCGCGTCGCGCCCTTCCCGGCCGCCACCGGGTCGATCGCGATCCGGACCTCGCGGGTGTCGATCACCTCACCGTCGACGCCGAACACGGTGCCGATGTCGAAGCTCTTCGGATCGAAGCCGCGCTCCTTCCAGCGAGCGAGCGCCGCCGTGACGCCGGTGCTGTCCTCGGGCTGCAGCGTGTCGACGATCGTCCACTCCTGGATCACGGCCGGCTTGGTGGTCTCCGCCGTGATCGTCCAGGTGTCGTTGCCGTCGATCTCGAGCGCCGAGCCACCGTTGCCATCGGGCCACACGACGAGCCCGCCCTTCGCGCGCAGCTTCGCCTCCCTCTTCCTCCCCATGATCTCGACCGTGATCAGCGGGACCCCGGTGTCGCTGAAGGTGAACCGGGTCGAGTAGAGGATGCGGAGCTTGTCGGTCGCCGAGGTCTCGTCCGCGCGAGCACCCTGGTGCCCGACCAGCGCCAGCAACGGGAGGACGGACAGAAGACGCAGCGCGAGCCGGGGCATGGTCGAGGCTAGGCACCCGCCCCGCCCCGGAGCCAGTTTTTGGCGATCCTCCCAGCGTTCGCCTGAGTCGATCCGAAGGCCGGGCGGATCGCGCGAACTCCTGATCCCCTGCGTTCGACCCGGAAGACGGAGAGCCTTCCGGCGAAGCCGAAGGCGGAGGTGAGCGCTGGTTAGACCATCTCCATGAACATCGTCGTCGGGTCCTCGAGCAGCGACTTGACGTCCTGGAGGAACATCGCGCCGTCCCAGCCATCGGCGAGGCGGTGATCGACCGAGATCGACAGGTTCATCAGGTGGCGGATCACGATCTGACCGTTGCGGACCGCCGGCTTCTCCTCGATCTTGTGGACGCCCAGGATGGCGACCTCGGGGAAGTTGATGATCGGCGTGGCGAGCACACCACCGAGCTTGCCGAGCGAGCTGATCGTGAACGTCGAACCGCTGAGGTCATCGCGCGTCGCGGTGTTGCTCTTGACCGCATCGCCGAGCCGATCGATCTCGCGCGACAGATCGAAGATCGAGCGCATGTCGGCGTCGCGCACCGTCGAGACCACGAGCCCGCCGGGTCCCTGAGCGGCGATCCCGATGTGGTAGTACTTCTTCCGCACGATCTCCTGCGTGCTCTCGTCGAGCGACGCGTTGAGCTGCGGCCACTTCTTGAGGCTCGACACCACCGCCTTGACGATGAACGGCAGGTAGTTGAGCTTGACGCCGCGATCGGCGGCGCGTGACTTCGCACGGTCGCGGACCAGCACCAGCTCGGTCATGTCGATCTCTTCGACGTAGGTGAAGTGCGCTGCGGTGTGGACCGAGCGCGACATCGCCTCCGCGATCTTCTTGCGCATGCCGCGCAACGGGATGCGTTCCTCGAGGAAGCCCGGCTGCGACGTGATCGGCGAGCGCAGCGAGCTCTCTGTGGAGAGGCCTTGTTGCGGCTTCGAGGGCACCAGCGCGGTGTTCTGGAACTGCTTGACGTCCTCGGTCGTCACGCGACCGTGCTTGCCGGAGGCGGGCACGCGCCCGATCTCGACCCCGAGCTGGCGCGCGAGCCGACGGGTCGCCGGCGTGGCGAGCGTCTTGGAACGCGACGCCGTGGCGTCGATCACCTGGATGCCCGACTGAGGCGCGGCCGCGACCGGCGCGACGTGCTGTGCCAGCGAGCCGCCAGGCGAGCCAGGACCCTTGGGGGGAGAGACCGGCGTGTGGCCGTGCGGCGGTCTGGACGGTGCCGACGCGACCCCGCCCGCCTCTTCGATCACGAGGAGGATCTTGCCGACGGGACAGATGTCGCCGTCCTTGTAGTTGAGCTTGAGGATCTTGCCGGCGCGCGGCGACGGGATCTCCACCGTCGCCTTGTCGGTCATCACCTCGACGATCGGCTGGTCGAGCTTGACCATGTCGCCCTCCTTGACCCTCCAGGCGACGATCTCGCCCTCGACCACGCCCTCACCGATATCCGGCATGTAGAAGTCGAACGCCATCTACCACTCCAGCGTCTTGCGGATCGCCTGGATGACGCGGTCCGCGGTTGGCAAGTACTCGTGCTCGAGAGAATACGGAAATGGGGTGTCCGCGCCGGTGACGCGGATGATCGGCGCTTCGAGGTACTCGATCGCGCGCTCCTGGATCGAGGCGATCAGCTCGGCGCCGAAGCCGCACGTGCGCGGTGCTTCGTGGACGATCACGCAGCGCCCCGTCTTCTTGACGCTCGCGAGGATGCCGTCGATGTCGAACGGCATCAGCGTCCGAAGATCGAGCACCTCGACCGAGACGCCCTCGAGCTTGGTGGCCGCTTGTTCGGCGATCGACGTCATGCCGCTCCACGCGAGGACCGTGACCTGATCGCCTTCGCGGACGACCTTCGCCTGGCCGAGCTCGATCGTGTAGTCGCCCTCGGGGACTTCGCCGCGGCTCGCGCGATAGATCCGCTTCGGCTCCATGAACAGCACCGGATCGTTCTGGCGCATGCTCGCGAGAAGTAACCCCTTCGCATCGTACGGGTTCGACGGCGCCACCACCTTGATGCCGGGCGTGTGGATGAACAGCGCCTCGGGGGACTGCGAGTGATAGTGACCGCCGCGGATGCCACCGCCGACCGGCGTGCGGATCACGACCGGGCACGTGTAGTTGCCGCCCGAGCGATACCGGAACTTCGCCAGCTCGTTCACGATCTGATCGAACGCCGGGAAGATGAAGTCGCCGAACTGGATCTCGGGGACCGGGCGGAGGCCGTAGAGCGCCATGCCGATCGCGGTCCCGATGATGCCGGCCTCGGCGAGCGGCGTATCGATCACGCGGTCCGAACCGAACTCCTCGTAGAGGCCGCTGGTCGCGCGGAACACGCCGCCGAACTTGCCGACATCCTCGCCGAGCACGATCACGCGTGGATCGAGCCTCATCTGTGTTCGCAGTGCATCGCGCACCGCTTCGATGATGTTCATCGTGGGCATGGGCTTGCGGTGGCGCGTACGTTTGCCTTCCGCCCGGTGTCCCGTCAAGGAACGCGCCGTGCATTCCGTGCAATAGTCGGCGCGTGCTCTGGATCCTGCTCGTCGTGATCACGGTGCTCGGTGGTGCTACCGCCGTCGGCCTCGCGATGACGGGCTCCAAAAAGCAGCTGCCCAAGGGTGGTGGCGCGAAGCTGCTGACCGACGGCAAGGACAAGTTGATCGAGCGCACCATTCGCGAGCTGCGCGTCGACGACGTGCTGACGATGGGCCCACGCGACTTCCTGTGCGAGGGGCTGATCCAGTACGACGAGGACGGCCACAAGTGGGTCGCCGGGCGCATCGTCGACGCCGGCGAGACCAACTGGCTGGTGATGGGGATCGAGCGCGCCTCGGCGACCTCCACGCGCTTGATGCAGCAGGACTCGACGACGCCGATCACCGGTTATCCGCCCGAGGCGATCGTGATCGGCGAGATCCGCTACGTGCTCGACAAGCGCGGTGCCGCGACCTGCCAGCTGTTCGGCGATGTCGGCGGACTGGGTGGGCTCAAGAAGGATCGGCCGGCCGGTCACGTCGAGCGCTGCCGGTGGTGGCTGTACGGCGCGCCGGGTGAGGACACGCTGCTGGTCGAGCAGTGGGGAAGCGACTACCGCGTGTTGCGCGGGACGAAGATCGTCGACGGCACGATCGAGCTGATCCCCGGTTCCTGACGATCCGTCGCGTCAGGTCGCCGGGAGATCGAAGGTGAACGTCGTCCCCGTCCCGACCTCGCTGACCACGGTCAACGTGCCGCCGTAGCTACCGACGATCTCGCGCGCCACCGGCAGCCCGAGCCCGGTGCCTTTGTCCTCGGGCTTGGTCGTGAAGAACGGCTGGAAGATCTTCTCGAGCTGGTCGTCCGGAATTCCGGACCCGGTGTCACTCACCAGGCAGATCACCCGTGCACGATCGACCGAGGGGTGGACGTCGACGGTGATCTTGCCGGACACGGTGCCGATCGCGTCGACCGCGTTGACGACCAGGTTCACCAGGATCTGCTCGATCCGCATCCGGTTGACGGTCACCAGGATCGGCTCCGAGGACAGCTCGGTGATCACCTCCACGCGATGCAGCTTGCCGGCGCCACGCAGCATCGCGACGACGTCGCGCACCACCTGGTTCAAGTCGAGCGGCTGCACGTGATCGGGACCGGGACGCGCGAGCTGCATCAGCCGCTGACCGTGCTGGGTGATGTGCTCGCCTACCCGCTCGAGGTCCGGCAGGATCTGCTTCGCGAGCGCTCGAATGTCCTCGTTCGCCGCGAGCGCGGCGGCGAGCTCGTCGACGGCGGCGACCTGGATCTGAGCGATGTTGCGCAGCTCGTGCCCGACGCCACCGGCGAGCGTACCGAGCGTGGCGCGCCGTTCGGCGAGGAGCAAGGAGCCGCGCGTCTCCTCGAGCTTGGCCTCGATCGAGGCATTGAGCGCGCGCAGCTCCTCCTCGGCGTGCTTGCGTCGCCGGATCTCCTCGTCGCGAGCTGCCAGCAGCTGGCGAAGCTCGCGGATGTCGCGCACGACGACCACGATCCCCTTCAACGCTCCCGCATCGAACACCGGGGACGCGGTCACCGAGACAGGAATTCGCTGCCCCTGGGACGTGACGAGGAAGGATGACTGCTCGCGCCGCAGCGGTTCGCCGTGCTCGATCCGCCGGCGCACGATCGTGCGCATCCCTTCGCTCTCGTCGACCAGCAGACTGATCAGCGGCATCAGCCGCAGCTGTTCGGAGGTGAAGCCGCTGATGCGTGCGGTGGCTTCGTTCGTCGCAGAGATCCGGCCCTCACCGTCCACGACCAACACGGCATCGACCATCGCTTCGATGACGTTCTGGAACACCTGCGAAAAATCGTATCACGTCTGTCTCGCTGCAGATTTAACTCGGTACAGTGACTCGTGGCCCGGTGCCCCACGTGTCACCGGCGCTTGGTGTCGGGAAGGCCGTGCGCCCTACACGGTGGGGTGGTCGAGCCATCATCGATTCCCGAGACCGGGCCGATGCCGGAATGGACCAAGCCACTCGAGCACGCGCTCGGGGCCGGCGGGTTCGCGGTGGTCTGGCAGGTCGCCGGCGAGGCCTCGGTGCTCAAGGTGGCGCGTGCCAGTCACGACCTCGCGCGCGCGCAGATCGCGCGAGAAGCCGAGGCGCTCGCGGCGATCGGCGCCCCCGCGGTCCCACGCCTGGTTGCACACGGGGTGCTGCCCGATGGCCGTGCGTGGATCGAGATGGAGCGGGTGTCGGGCACCAACCTGGGCGACATCATTGCTGCGGGCCTGCTGAGGACCGATCACGTGATCGCGCTCGGCATCCACATCGCGGAGGCGCTCGCACACGTCCACGCCGCGCACTACGCACATCGTGATCTCAAGCCCGACAACATCGTCCGCCGCGCCGATGGTGCGCTCGTCATCCTCGACCTCGGCCTCGCCCGCAGACTCCCGGACGATCCCGACGATCCGAACCGCGGCCAGGTCGGCTCCGTCGAGTACATGGCTCCCGAGCAGCACCTCGACTCCTCCACCGCCCGCGCTGCCGCCGATATCTACGCGCTCGGGTGCATCTTGTACGAACTGTCTAGCGGGCGGCTCCCGTTTGTCGGCGACGCCGACGTCCTCGCGCGCGCGCACGCCGCGCTTCGCCCCACACCGCTCAGTGGGCTCGTCACCGTCCCACCCGCCCTCGAGCAACTCGCGCTCGACTGCCTGGCCAAGCAACCGAACCGCCGTCCGGCGAGCGCGCAGGAGGTGGCCGCGAGGTTGCGCGAGGTGCGCGACGATGGCAGCCAGCGCACGCAACACTCGATGTCGCGGATCGGCGGCGGCAAGCAACCGGTGGTGTTGCTGTGGGCCGAGCTCCCGAAGGTCGATCGCGCGCTGATCGGTACCTTGACGGCGAGGAAGATCGCGATCGTCTCGCAGCGCGGTCGCCGCATCCTCGGCGGTGTAGCCGGCATCGAGCACAACGATCCTGCGGGCGCGGCGATCGCGGCGGCCCGCGACCTCGCTGCCGCCGGCGCACGCGTCGCACTCCATCTCGATGCGGTGATCGTGAACCGAGGTCCCACCAGCCTGACCTTCATCGGCCCGTCCGTCGAGCATCCCGAGGAGTGGCTCCCCACCGGCGCGTGGACCGGCGTGCTGTTGACCCGCACGCTCGCGACGATCACGCAGCTGCCCACACGTCCCGCGGAACAAGCCGGCTTCGTCACGATCCACGACAGCAACCAGGCGACCGAGTTGCTGTTCGGTCGCGACGCGCTGATCTCCGACATCGTCGCGGAAGCTGCGGCCGCACTGTCCGGAATCGGCCCAGGGCTCGCACTCGTCGTCGGCGATCCCGGCATCGGCAAGACGGTCCTCGCGCGTGCACTCGCTCCTCGTCTCGCCGAGCTCGGCGCTCGCGTGATGTCCGGAACGTTACCGCCGCCGGGCTCCGGTCGCCCCGGCTACAGCGCCCTCGCCGAGATCGTCGGGGCGAACCCGCAGGGTCCGATCGTCCGGGCGGTCGGTGATGCGCTCCGTGCCTCCGCCCGCCGGCAACCGCTCGCGATCATCCTCGACGACCTTCACCTCGCCGAGCACGAGCTGTTCGACGCCCTCGAGTACGCCACGCTCGGCGGCGAGCCGCTACCGTTGTGGATCATCGGCTTCGCCGCGCCGCGCATCGAGCAACGCCGCCCGGGCTTCGGTCAGCGTGCCGAGCGTCCGATGCACCTCGTGCTCCCGCCGCTCGACGCCGAGGGCTCGGTGGCGATGACCACCGCGCTACTCCGGCCCGTCGAGTACCCGTCGCTGCGCGCCATCAACAAGATCGCCGAGATCGCCCGCGGCAACCCGATGCACCTCGCCACGCTCGTGCGCGAGCTCCACGATCGAGGCGCGATCCGCACGCGCTCGACCGGCGAGCACTTGCTCGACACCGCGATGCTCGACACGCTCCCACCGATCGCGCTCGGGCCGTGGCTCGCCGCGCGCGAGCTCGCGGGGATCAGCGACGAGCTGGTCTCGCTCGCCCGGGTCTGCGCGATCCTCGGCGATGACATCTCGCGCGACGAGATCGCCGGCGTCCTCGAGATCGCCGAGCAGCGCGGAGTCGCCACCACCACCGTCGATCTCGAGGTCGGGCTCGACGAGCTGGTCGGCAGCTCGATCCTCATCGCGGGTCTCGATAGCTGGTCGTTTCGCCAGACGCTCCTCGAGGAGGGCATCTACACCACCACCGAGGAGACGGCTCGCCACGGCCTCCACGCCGCCGCGCTCGCGTACTGGCAGACCAAGCCGCATGATGACGCTGCCGTCGCCGAGCGAGTCGCTCGCCACGCCGAAGCGATCGGTGACCGCCGGGTCGCCGCCGCGGCGTTCGCCGTGCTCGGCGAGCTGGCCCATCGCGAGCACCGCACCCTCGATGCCGATCAGGCGTGGCAGGGAGCCGTGAGAAATCTGGACGTTCCAGATCTCGAACGCGGGCGCGCCCTCCTCGGTCGTGCCCGCGCGCGCTACCGGCTGCAGCGCGTGCGGGATGCGTTGCTCGATCTCGACGAGGTGCTCGCGATCGCCGCCGCCCTGGGGAATCGCACGCTCGAGATCGAGGCGCTGATCCAGAAGGCCACCGCGCACGACTGGGGCGACGAGTTCGATGCGTCGGCGACCGCCGCCACCGCCGCGCGCCACCGCCTCGGTGCCGGAACCGATGCGCTCGCGCTCGACGTCGAGCTCGCCGAGGGGCGCAGCCTGTTCCGGCTCCAGAAGTTCGACGAGGCCGCACCGCACCTCCGCCGCGTGATGGGTGCCGCGCACGATCGCGATGCCGAGGTCGAGACGATCGCCGGGGTGCTGCTCGGTCCCGCGCTCGTCGAGCTCGGCGCGCTCGACGAGGCCGAGACCGTGTTCGCCGACGTGATCCGGCTGTGCGAGCGCACCGGCGATCGCCTCCACTTCGGCGCCGCGCACGCGAACCGGACCTGGCTGTGGAGCAAGCGTGGCGAGGTCGAACAAAACGCGAGCGACCTCCGCGTCGTCATCCAGGTCGCCCGCGAGAACGGGCAGGCCTCGCTCGAGCGGATCGGGACGTACAACCTCGCCGAGGATCGGCTGTGGCAAGGCGCGCTCGAGGAAGCGTTGCAGCTCGCCCGTCGAAGCCTCGCGATCCAGCGCGGTCACGGCGAGGGCGATGCCAAGTTGGATCTCGTCCTGCTCGCGCGCGTGCTCGCGGCGAAGGGCGAGCGCGACGAGCTCTCCACCATCCTCGCGTTGCTCGACAAGGAAGAGCTCCCCGACTCCGATCGCCAGACCCTCGCGGTGCTCGCCTGCGTTCGAGATCACGCGCCGCACGCCACCTGGCAGCGCGCACTCGCCGCCACCCAAGATCTCCCCAGCGAGCTGCGCCTCGAGCTCGTTCACCTCGCGAGCCGCGACGGTCACCTCGATCCACAGCTGCGCGATCAGATGCGTGAGGTCGCGCGCTTGCACCCGATCTGGGCCCGCCGCTCGGAATTGTGACTACATCAACGCCCTTCACGAACCGCTTGACTGGTCGAGTCAACGGTCGTGGAAGCGCTCACCGATGCCACGGGAGGAGTGAGACGGACCATCACCTCCGATGGTACTCAGTTAGCCTTGGATTCTCCCGAGGCTCCGACGATTCCTGGGTTCCGGCTCGACCGGATGATCGGGGAAGGTGGCTTTGGCCAGGTGTGGTCGGCGTATCGAGAGGCCGACGGCACGCATTGCGCGGTCAAGGTCCTCCACCTCGAGCTCGTACGCTCGATCGACGCGCTGACACGGTTCCAGCGCGAGCTCGACGCGATCCAGCGCCTGCAGCACCCCAACGTGATCAGCGCGATGGATCACGGCACGCTCAGCGACGGCCGGCCGTACCTCGTCCTCGAGTACATCCAGGGCC
Organism: Deltaproteobacteria bacterium; assembly: GCA_031385555.1. Lineage (GTDB taxonomy): Bacteria > Myxococcota_A > Polyangia > Haliangiales > Haliangiaceae > JABFXX01. Next base: position 27,824 of record JANNBP010000534.1, read on the forward strand.
CGAGCCTCCGCGACGTGATCCAGGAGCGCGGGGCGATTCCGCCGCTGGAGGTACTCGAGATCCTCGGTCCACTGTGTGAGGCACTCCAGGTCGCCCACGATGCCGGGCTCGTCCATCGTGACGTCAAGGCCTCGAACGTGATCCTCGCGCACCAGGGCGAGGCGCTGCGGCCGGTGCTGCTCGACTTCGGCCTGGTCAAGCTCGTCGACCAGGTCGGCCCCGGCCTGACCTCCTCGCGCAGCATGCTCGGCACACCGGCGGCGATGGCGCCCGAGCAGATGCGCGGTCAGCCGGTGGATCAACGCACCGATGTCTACGCGCTCGGCCTCCTCGCCTATCACATGCTCACCGGGCAACCCGCGTTCGGCGGTGCGCCGGGCGTCGTCCAGAGCTACCTCCAGGTTCACGGTCCGCGGCCGCGTCCGTCGGCGAAGGTCGATCTCGATCCGGCGATCGACGAGCCGATCGGTCGTGCGCTCGCACCCGAGCCATCGGAGCGCTTCCCGTCGGCGCGGGGGTTGTTCGATGCCCTGAAACACGCCGTGTCGCCGGACCCGGCAACGGTCGGAGTCGAGGTTCCAGTCCTCGTGCTCTACGTCGAAGGCGATGCAGGCGAGGTCGCGACTGCAACCACACGGTGCGCGGCGCTCGGCTTCGTCGTCGCCCTATCGGCTCCAGATTCCGTGTTGGCCGTGACACCCCGCGATCGAGTAGATGCCAACCAACTGGCCGGCAAGATGACGTTTAGTGCCCGAACCAAAACGGCGATCGGGTACAGCCACGCCTCGATTCGTGGGCAGGTGGTCGATGGTCCAGCGCTCGATGTGGAAGGGTGGGCGCCGTATCCACTACCGGATGGTCTGTGGGTCGCAGACCCTACAGAGTAGCCAAAACAGCGAACTTGCTAAGGAAACCAGGATGAGCAATCCTGGGTGCAATGCGAATTGCTGTAGCCCTGCTAGGTCTTTCGATTGTGGGATGTGCCATGGACAGCGACGAGGACGCTGTCGAAGGTACGGGTGAAGTGACCTCATCAGTGGTGGTCGAGAACAAGCTCGCCGCCAACAAGCTCGCCGCCAACAAGCTCCAGCTCAACAACGTCGGTGCGAACGACCTCCTCGCGACCGACGAGGGTCGCGAGGTGCTGTCCTTCATCGTCAGTTGCGCCATCAAGGAAGGCAACACGCTGGTCGCCGAGCACGACGGCGTCACGTACGAGTTCTTCGGCGAGGTCGGCCTCGCGAACAAGTGGCTCGATCATCCAATCGACGATGCCGGCGTAGGTTGGGTGAGCGCGTGCTTGTTCGCGCGAGTCAATGCCTCGAACGTCCCGATCCCGATCTCGCTGCGTGGTCCGAACAACAAGCTGGCCGCGAGCCCCGAGGAGAAGGCAGGCTGGACGCTCCAGGAGGGTGCGTTCTACGGCAACTTCTTCACCGAGGAAGGCGAGGACATCGACTGGAACGCGTGTCAGGGCAGCGATCAGGTCGCCGGCGAGACCGGTGGTCTCGTCGAGCGTGACTGTGCCGAGCCCGATGGGAACACGGGCCTGACGAAGTGCGGCTTCAAGTACACCGGCATCTGCGAGAGCGCCTGCAAGAAGTTCGAGGTGAACGGGACCTTCTACAAGAAGTGCTCGGCGCCCGTCGAGGACGACAACTCGTATGACCATGAAAATGGCCACACGAAGGACACGACCTACGACGAAGTGATCACGGTCTACGTCACACCGTAGTCGACGCACTCTAGCCGGCACTCAAGCCGGCACTCAAGCCGGCACTCAAGTCGGCACTCAAGTCGGCACTCAGGCCGGCACTCCCACGCCGCCTCGTGCGGCTATTTTGCTTTGTCGAGGTGCGAGACGAGGCCGTTGTACGCGGTGGTCACGCGCATCGACAACTCGTTCGCTGCCTTCTGCTTCTGCGGATTTCCGGCGTGCATGTCGGGGTGATACTTCCGCATCAGCTGGCGATACGATGTCTTGATCTTCGGCATGTCGTCGCCGACCTGGAGATCGAGCACGCGATACCACTCGAGCACCTGCGCTTCGTTGCTGCCCGGCCGCGGCGAGCGAGCGGAACCAGTGGACGAGGACGAGGACGAGGACGAGGTCGAGGACGAGGACGAGTTGCTCGACCACGAGCCAGCCTTCGCCGCCTGCTCTTTCATCCGCCGGAACGCTTCGTCGTTCGCGGCCTTCTGGCGCGCCGCGCGATCGTCGCGATCCTTGTGCACGCGGGCGGCGCGTTCGCGAGCGGCCTTGTCACGGGCGGCACGCGCGGCCGGATCCGAGGTGGCCTGCTTCGCGAGAGGATTGTCGAGTGGCTTCCTCGGCGCGCGTTGGCGTGCTGCCTTGCGCGCGATGAGCTCGGCTTGCAGCGCGGCGCTCTCGACGTGGCTGAGCGGTTCGTCGTCGGCGATCACGAGGGAGGTGAAGCGCGAGATGCCCGACTGGGCACTCTCCAGGATGCGCTTGGTGATTCCCACAACGCCACGGTAGCATCGCGCGACCTCGGCGACCAACCTCTGGGCGGCCGGGCGGGTCGGCGTGGGCGGTGGAGTCGCCTGCCGGTGCAGCGGCCCCGATCTTCGGGATCGGCGGTATCGGCACGTCGTTCCGGATCGTGGGGAATGGCTCGCTGATCCTGCATCGCGTACGAGGGAAGGGCTGCAAACGGTAACCTGGCTGTAAAAGCGGCTGTGTTATCAAGCGCGCGTGGATGTCACGACCGCTGCATCGAAGACCGCGTTGATGGTGTGCGCGTATCGCGCGCGCGTCGGCCAGTGGAAACAACCGTTGTTCGTCGATCCGTGGGCACCCGCGATCGCCGGCGCGGAAGGCGAGGAGATCGCTAGACGGCTCGACGCGCGATTCGCGCACATGGAGCTTTGGCTCGCGCTGCGTGTCGCGTATCTCGATCGCCTGGTCGGCACCGCCGTCGATCGCCTCGACATCCGCCAGGTCGTCATCCTCGGCGCCGGCTACGACACGCGCGCCGCGCGATTGCCGCGTGCCGGCGTCAGGTTCTTCGAGGTCGATCACCCGGCCACGCAGGAGGCGAAGCGCACCAAGCTCGCCTCGCTCCCCGGGTATCCGATCGACGCCGCGACGTACGCGTCGTGCAACTTCGAACGCGAGGATCCGATCGAGCGCCTCGTCGCGAACGGCTTCTCGACCAGCGAGCCCGCGCTCGTGATCTGGGAGGGGGTCGTCCCCTACCTCACCGAAGCGGCGGTCCGCGCCACCGCGAAGCGGCTCGCGACCCTCGATCCGCGCTCGCTCGTCGCGTTCGACTACGTCGGCAAGAAGTTCGCGGCCGGCCAGGATCTCTCCGCGAAGGACGCGCAGACCCGCGGCTTCGTCGGCGAGCTCGGCGAACCGATCCAGTTCGGCACCGACGATCCTCTCCCTCTGCTGGTGGAATCCGGCTTCACGTGGGTGCGCACGCTCGACTTCAACGAGCTCGCCCTCGAGCTCCTCGGGGACTATCAGCGCGAGCGGATGTTCCGGTTCCAGCACATCGCGCTGGCGGCGCCTCGCCCACCCGCTCGCGGCGAGCTCTAGCTCCCAGAACGTCCCAGAACGTCAGGGCGCCCAGTCGGGAGCGACGTCGACGTCGTTCTCGATCTTCTTGTGCGCGAGCACCTTGATCCGATCGAAGTACGGTTTCGGCGGCTCGGTGCACGCGGCCTTGACGATCCCGCGGTGTCCATCGTCGACCCAGCGCTGCTGCGCCATCGCATCGCACGAGCCGAAGTCGCGCGCGTTGCCGCCGAGCCGATAGCGGACCGTGCGCGTGGGCAGGTCCCACACGATCATCGCGCCGTTGCGGTAGCCGGTGACCGCGGTCTTGCCGTCGGGGGAAACCGCGAGCGGACCACCTTGGCCCTCCTTCGCGTCGAACGTCGCGATGACCTTCCACGCGATCGCATCCCAGACCAGGAACGAGCCGGTCTCGCCGGCGGTGTACGCGAGCCGCTGATCGGGCGAGTATGCGAGGCCCCAGATCGGCCCGCTGTGCCCCTTCTGCTTCGCGATCAGCTTCTCGCTCGCGACGTCCCACACGTACAGCGTGCCGTCCTGCGAACCACCGAGCACCGTCGTACCGTCGGCGGAGATCGCCGTGCGCAGGGCGCCGTCATCGCCATCGATCCGGAAGCGATGCAGCAGCTCGAGCTTGGAGTTCCAGACCTTCACCGTGTTGTCGAGCGACGCCGTCGCGAGCATCCCGCGCGGCCCCCAACCGACGCCGTAGATCTGGTGATCGTGCAGCGTCTTCTCCATCACCACCTTGCCGGTGGCGACATCGAACAGGCCGAGCACGCCCTTCATGTGACCGGCGGCGAGCGTGGTGTCGTCGGGTGCGAGCGCGGCGATCCGCAGGTAGACGGAGGTCGGGATGCTCGGCCGTGGCTTGCCGGTGAGGTCCCAGCGCCGGATCACCTTGTCCTCGCACGCCGCCGAGATCACGCCTTCCTTCGTCAGGTGCGGCGACGAACAATACGTTCGCGTGCCCTGCTGCGACGGCAGCGAGATCTGGAGCTGCTCGCGCCCGTCGGCGAGGTTCCAGATCCGCAGCGTGTAGTCGTCGGAGATCGTCGCGACGCGTGTGCTGTCGTTGGTGATCCGCATCTCCGCGATGCCACCGCGGTGCCCCACGGCATCGATCAAGCGCGGCAGCGCGCTGATGTTCCACACCACCGGCACCTTGTTGTCGCCCGCCGTCACCAACCACTTGCCGTCGTCGCTCATCACCACGCTGCTCGTTCGCCCTCCCGGCAGCTCGATCGTGGTGATCAGCTTTCGCGTGCTGACCTCCCAGAACCGCAGCTCGCCGGTATCGCCGGCCGAGATCACCACGCGACTGTCGGGCGACACGGCGATGTCGTGCACGCTCATCCGATCGTTCCACGCCGCCGCGGTGCCTCCGCCGACGGGCCACAACTTGAGATCGAAGTCCCAGCCTCCCGCCGCGATCTCGGTGCCGCTCTTGGTGAACTCGACGGCGCGGATGCCGCCGTTGTCCTGGGCGCCGCGCATCGCGCCCGTGCCCGTCGCGACATCCCACACCCACAGCGTTCGATCATCGCTGCCCGACGCGAGCCGCTTGCCATCCGGCGCGAACGACACCGAGTACACGCGCTGCGTGTGGCCCTTGAAGATCTTCGAGCCACCCGCGATCGTCCACACCCGCACCGTCGCGTCCTCGCCACCGCTCGCGAGCTGCGAGCCATCGGGCGAGTATGTCAACGACCACACGCGCTTCGCGTGCCCCCCGAGCTTGCCGAGCGGATCGAGGTTGACCGTCAACCGATGGATCGTCCCCGCGTCGTCGCCGATCGCGAGCTCCTTGCCATCCGGTGACAACGCCACCGACCACAGCTGATCCGGCAACTGCTTCTCCGCGATCAGCGCGCCGTCGTCGCGCTTCCACAGCCGTGCGTGACCGCCGGTGTCGACGGTGATCACGCGATCGCCATCCTTCGAGATCGCGGCGGCGGTGACCGGATCTCGATGTCCCTCGTGCCGCGCGTGCGCGACGATCGCCTTCGCCTCGGCGAGCCCACCGAGCCAGCGCGCCCTGGGCGTATCCGTCTGCTCGCGCGATGCCGCGTAGTACATCGCCGCGTCGGCCCACCGCTGTTGCTGCTCCGCCGACCGGCCCTTCTGCACCAGCGCCGTCGCGAGACTGCGCCGCGCGTGGTCGGTCTCCGTGCGCGCGTAGTCCTTCGCCGCCACGGCCTCGGCACGCTGCGCGTTCGCCGTATCGCGCTCGCCGATGATCGAGCGCACGCTGTAGATCGCGCCGACGATCAGCACCGCGACCAGGGCCGCCGCCACGGTCACCGTCGCGCGGTGCCGCTTGAGCCAGCGCTTCGCGAGTGCCTTCCAGTCGTACTGGTGCGCCTGCACGAGCTGGCCGTTCGAGAACCGGCGCAGCTCCTCCGCGAGCTCGAGCGCCGTCGGGTAGCGCTCGCTCCGATCGCCGGCCATCGCCTTGTCGATGATCGTCACCAGCTCGGGCGGTGCCTGGGGCGCGAGCGTCCTCACCGGCGTCGGTCGATCGCGCTCGACCATGACCAGCAGCGCCGCGACGTCCTTCGGGTTGCGATCCGCGAACGGCGAGCTGCCGGTGATCAGCTGGTACAGCATCGCGCCGATCGCGTAGACGTCCGAGCGCTGATCCGCGCGGTTGCCGAGCGCCTGCTCGGGGGCCATGTAGCTCGGCGTCCCGAGGACCGAGCCATCCATCGTGCGCTCGCCGATCGAGCTCGCCTCGATCAATGCCTCCGACGGCCGCACCCGCGGCATCGGCGTCGCCATGCCCTGATCGTCGTCGATCATCTTCGCGAGGCCCCAATCGATCACCACGGTCTCGCCGAACTCGCCGACCAGCACGTTCGCCGGCTTGAGATCGCGGTGGATCACGTTGTGACCGTGCGCGTACGCCAGGGCATCCGCGACGGCGACGATCACCGACAGCCGCGCCAGCCGGTCCGCCATCGTCTCGCACTCCGCGGTCACCTGCTGCAGCGACTTGCCTGCGACCAGCTTCATCGCGAAGAACGGTTCCCCGCTCGGCCACCGCCCGAGCTCGTAGACCGGCACGATCGCCGGATGCTCGAGGATCGCGGTGACCCTCGCCTCGCGCGCGAACCGCTGCGCCGTCTCGACGGCATCGCCGAGCATCTCCTTGAGCGCCACGATCCGCCCGGTCCGTCGATCCTTCGCCTTGACGATCCGACCGAGGCCACCGCGCGCGAACTCCTGGAGCCGCTCGTAGTTCGCGTCGTCGACGATCGGCAGCTCGTCGTCATCTCGACCGCCGGTCAGCTTGGAGGTGCCGCTGCGGATCAGCGCACTGGTCCCGGCGGGCACGTGGGAGGTGCCTGCAACTGTGTGATCATGTCCCGCCGACTCCGAGAGGGTCGTCTGCCCACCCGCCATGGTCGCGTCGAGGCCACGCGTGTCGGAGCTCGCGACCGGCGCCGCGGCGATGGTCTCGTCGAGCCCGGTCTCGTCAAAGGCATCCCCCTTGCGCGCCACGCCACGAGGGTATCACCCGTTCCGCAAACCCTCGGCGGCCGCTCGTACCTCCCGCAGAACGCCCGACTAGGAGGTCTGACGATCCGGCCCTCGATCGGTGCTGTGCGCGATCAACTCGGCTGCCGGCGATCCCGCTCGAGGCCGTCGGCTGATCACTGCTTGCTCTGGATCCGCAGCCTGCGTGCGGTGATCTCCGCCGCACGGACGAGCTCGCGCTGCGCCGCGATCTGCTTGTCGAGCTCCGCGCTCTTCGGCTTCTCCGCCTCGAGCCGCACGAGCTCGCGCCGCGCCGTCGCCTCGGCATCCTCGGCGAGCAGGACCTGCTGGGAGAGATCGAGCTCGCGATCCTCACAGGCGCAGATCAACAGGACGAGGGCGCATGCGATGGACCGCATGGATCGATCGTAGTACGACCTGGCCATGAGCGATCCGGCGATCTGGTACATTGGGATCAACGGCCAGCAGCAGGGCCCTCTGGGCGCGCAGCAGGTGATCGACTTGATCCGCGCCGGCACGGTCACCAGCACCGCGTACGTCTACTCGCAGAGCAGCCCGACCTGGACGCCGATCTCGCAGGTCGCCGGCTTTGCGGCCGCCTTCCAGACCGCCGCACCTCCCCCGCCGCCTCCTCCGCCTGGTCCTGCACCGGCGATGACCGTCGCGGATCAGATCGACTTCGAGATCTTCGGCAACGAGATGCAGTTCGTCGAGGTCGTGCTCGATCCCGGCGAGGCTGCGGTCGCCGAGGCCGGCGCGTTCTTCTACATGGAGCCCGGCATCAAGATGGAGACCGTGTTCGGCGACGGCTCGAAGCAGGCGCAGGAGCAGGGCTTCATGGGCAAGCTGCTCGCGGGCGGCAAGCGCCTGCTCACCGGCGAATCGCTGTTCATGACGATCTACGGCAACGGTGGCACCACGCGGCAGAAGGTCGCGTTCGCGGCGCCGTACCCCGGCAAGATCATCCCGGTCGATCTACGCGAGTATGGCGGCACGCTGCTCTGCCAGAAGGACGCGTTCCTGTGCGCGGCGAAGGGCATCTCCGTCGGCATCGCGTGGAACAAGAAGGTCGGCGCCGGGCTGTTCGGCGGGGAAGGCTTCATCCTCCAGAAGCTCGAGGGACAAGGCCTCGCGTTCATCCATGCGGGCGGCACGATCGTCGCCAAGGAGCTCGCCGCCGGCGAGACGCTGCGCCTCGACACCGGGTGCCTCGTCGCCTTCGAGCCCAAGGTCAACTACGACATCCAGTGGGTCGGCGGCTTCAAGAGCGCGCTGTTCGGGGGAGAGGGCTTGTTCTTCGCCACCCTCACTGGTCCCGGCAAGATCTGGCTGCAATCGTTGCCGTTCAGTCGTCTCGCCGGACGCATGCTCGCCGCTGCCGTTTCCGCCGGCTTCGGTCGAGGGAGCGATGAAGGCTCCGCCCTCGGCGGTTTTGGGATGGGATCGTGATGAGCGCATTCGACTACTTCCAGGGGACCCCGCACGCGAAGGCCACCGGCCTGTTCCAGCTGATCCGCGAGGACGGCACACCGATCGATGCGGCCGCGATCGAGTCGCTCGACCGCACCCTCGCGCGCACGCTGTTCGAAGGCATGGTCCGCATCCGCGTCACCGACGCACGGATGATGGCGCTCCAGCGTCAGGGCCGGATCGGCTTCTACGGCGAGGCGATGGGGCAGGAGGCCGCCGTCGTCGGGAGCGCCGCGGTCACGCAGCCCGAGGATTGGATCGTGCCCGCGCTGCGCGAGGCCGGCGTCGGCCTGTATCGCGGCATGACGCTCGATTCGTACATCGCGCAGATCTTCGGCAACGCCGCCGATCCCACGAAGGGCCGGCAGATGCCGTGTCATCCGTGCGATCGCGAGCATCACTACGTCGTGATGTCGTCGTGCGTGTCGACCCAGATCCCGCACGCCGTCGGCATCGCGATGGCGATGAAGATCAAGGGCGACAAGGCCGCGTGCTTTGGCTACATGGGCGACGGCGGCACCAGCGAAGGTGACTTCCACGTGTCGCTCAACTTCGCCGGCGTCGCGAAGGTGCCGGTGGTGCTGATCTGCCAGAACAACCAGTGGGCGATCTCGACGCCGGGTACGCTACAGACCGCGTCGGAGACGATCGCGATCAAGGGGCTCGGCTACGGCGTCGAGGCGATCCGTGCCGACGGCAACGATGTCCTCGCCGTCTATCACGCGGTCAAGTACGCCAGTGACAAGGCCCGGCGCGGCGATGGCCCGACGTTCATCGAGTTGCTCACGTATCGCGTCAGCGCGCACAGCTCGTCGGATGATCCGTCGAGGTATCGCGACGAGAACGTCACCGCGATCTGGCGCGGCGAGCGCGATCCGATCCGCCGCTTCGAGGTGCTGCTGACCGCGAAGGGCTGGCTGGAGGCCGGCGAGAAGGACGCGCTGGCGGCCACGATCGAGCAGGACGTCCGCGACGCGATCGCGCGGCAAGAAGCGGTCGGCGCGCCGCCGCTCGAGTCGTTGATCGAGGACGTGTTCGAGGAACCGACGTGGAACCTGCGCGAGCAGCTCGCCGAGCTCGCCGCCGGCCCGCGTGCGAAGTCCGCGCATCAGCACTGACGCATGCGACAGCTCGTCGGCTGCGACATTCACAGTCGCTGACACGCCGACACGAGGCGTCATCGCGCGGAACGACGCGATCGCGTGGTGACCACGTATGGATCGAACATGCGCAACAATGTTCGCCCGCACGTGACCAGGGTGTGGCTGGCAGCCTTTGCTCTGGCCGGAGGCCTGCTGGGCTCGACGGTCGGTTGTCATCATCGAGGCGGCTCGGCCGTCTCGGGAGGTGTCCTCGGCCGCGTCGTCATCTATCGCAACGGCGTCGCGTTCTACGAGCGCAACGCCGTCGTCGAGGACGGCAAGCTCACCGTCCGGGTCCCACGCGAGCGCGTCGACGACTTCTTGAAGTCGCTGACCATCGTCGACCGGGTTACCAAGAAGCCGCTCGCGATCACGATCCCGCGCAGCCAGGATGGCGACGGCAGCTTCCTCGCCATGACCCTCGAGGTGCAGGACACGAAGCACGCCGACGTGCTGCTGACGTACGTCACCGAGGCCCCGGCGTGGAAGCCGTCGTATCGCGTGGTCGTCGGCAAGGACAACAAGGTGATGCTCGAGAGCTGGGCCGTCGTCGACAACACCAGCAGTGAAGACTGGAACGGCGTGCTGATCGGCGTCGGTGCGAGCAGCGCCCTCGCGTTCCGCTATGACCTGTGGAGCGTGCGGTCGATCGATCGCGATCTGCTCCAGGGCGAGGAGAAGTTCGCGATCGCGCCGCCCACCGGGGTGTCGCCGTACTCGGACACGGGTGCCGAGGAGCTCGTCGCGATCGCGGGCACCGACGTCAAGCCGACCGCCGGCGCCACGGGCAAGGCCGACGCGCTCGGGGTGTCGTTCTCGGGCTCGACAAGCAAGGAGAACGCGTACTACGTCGAGGGCGTCAACACGACGGGCTCCGGAGGCACGGTGCGGCCGACACAGACCACCGGCGTGGTTGCTGGCGTGGTCAGCGACACCAAGACCGGGGAGAAGCTCGCCGGCGTCACCGTGGTCGCGACCAGCACCGCCCTCAAGCAGACGCAGACGGCGATCACCGACGAGCGCGGCACGTATTCGATCGGTAACCTGCCGCCGGGCGAGTACCTGGTGACGTTCTACTACTCGGATCTCACCGTCGAGCGCCGCGGCGTCCTCGTCGGCTTGAACCGGACCACGCCGGTCTACCAGAAGATCACTCCCTCGCAGGCCAGTGGCGAGGTGATCAAGATCGTCGACAGCGCGCCGAGCATCGATCCGACGAGCACGACGCAGGGCATCACGCTCAACAGGGAGTACGTCAAGAACATCCCAGTGCCCGGACGCACCTTCACCGGCAGCGCCGCAGGCGAAGGCAAGGCGGGTGGCAGGGCCAAGGTCCGCCCGGGTGGCACGCTCGGCGATGACTTCGGTGGCTTCGAGCACGTCGGTCAGGGTAGCGGCGACAACGGTCGCTCCGAGACCCAGGCCACCAGACCCGCGGCGCCGGTCAAGGACGAGCGGTTCAAGAACGTGGTCGCGAAGGTGAAGACTGACAAGCGCGACGTGGTGATCCTCGTCCACGGTCAGCTCGGCACGGAGACGCAAGCGCTCGGCCGCGGGCAGACGATCAAGAACAAGCTCGTCGACGACGGCGTGCCGGCCGGCAAGATCCACATCGTGCCGAAGCTCGGCGCGAACGAGCCCGACACGATCCGCGTGCTCGCGGTGGCGCCGAACGCGGTCAAGGACCAGGCGGCGCTGAGGCCGGCGTCGAAGATCACGCCCGGCGACAACCCGGTCGGCGAGAGTCACTTCATCGCCGAGCGTCCGATGACGATCCGCGCCGGCTCGAGCGCGATGGTCTCCATGGTGCACGGCGAGACCAGCGGCGGTGTCGTCTATCTCTACGATCCGGTCTCGGATCGCGGCGATCAACGCTTCGCCTTCAAGGCGGTGCGCCTCGACAACCCGACGGGCGACACGCTCAAGCCAGGTCCCGTCACCGTCTACGGCGATGGCCGGTTCATCGGGGAAGGCATCACCGAGCCCGTGCCGCCCCACGCCGCCGCGGTGGTGCCGTTCGCGCTCGACAAGCAGATCGTCGTCGAGCGCACGGGCGCCGAGTCCGATCAGATCGCGAAGCTCGTCACCGTGCAGCGAGGCATCGTGACCGCCGAGGTCCAGCACCGGCGCGAGACCAAGTTCTCGGTGACCAGCCGGCTCACCACCCCGACCACGGTGTACCTGCGCCATCGCCTCGCGGCCGGCTGGGCGCTGGTCGACTACCCGGAGCGCTTCACGCGGGTCGGCGATTCGCACCTGTTCGAGATCCGGATCGGTGCGGGCGAGACCCAGCACGTCACCATCGTCGAGGCGACGCCGGTCGAGCGGACGTTCGACCTGTCCACCGACGCGGCGCTGGGGATGATGAAGGTGTTCGTCAACGAGCCGAAGGCCTCGCCCGAGCTCAAGCGGCAGATCGAGGCGCTGCTCGCGATCCACAAGGGCGGCGTCGATCTCGAGGTGGTCGC
>JANNBP010000538.1:0-33321 GCA_031385555.1 Deltaproteobacteria bacterium
GAGCCGATCGTGGAGCCGATCGTGGAGCCGATCGTGGAGCCGATCGTGGAGCCGATCGTGGAGCCGATCGTGGAGCTCCGCGAGGCCCCCCGCCGCACCGGTGACGACCGCCGGCGCGAACCGCGCGACGAGGACAGGCCCGAGGCACCGATCGTCGAGATCCGTCGGGTCACCGAGCGCGTCGATGCCGCGACCGGCGAGGTCATCGAGCGCCGCACCGGAGATCGCCGCGAGTCGCTCGCCGAGTCGACGATCAAGGAATCGGCGCGCGATCGCCGTGCGGAGTCCGAGCCACCCGTGGTGACCGCGGCACCCGAGCCGTCACCGTACATGGCGGATCCCGAGGCCGCGACGCTGCCCGCACCCGAGGCGTCGGTCGCACCGATGGCGCAGGTGGTGCTCGATCCAGGCGCCGCCGCCCTCGAGGCCGCGCGCATCGCCGGCGAGATCGTCGGCGATATCTCGACGGCCAGTGGTGCCGCGATCGTCGCCGCCGCGGCCGCCGGTGCCGCGATCGAAGCCGCGCGCCAGCAACAGGCCGCCGGTGTCAGCACCGTGCAACCACAAGCCGCGGGTGCAGCGGCTGCGGCTGCCGTCGCCGCTGCGACCACGGCCGTCAACGCGGAAGCACCGCCCGCCGGGGATGGCTCGACGGGTGATCCGGTGACCACGGTGCGGATGCACCGCGAGCGGATCCTCCGCGCGCTCGCCGAGGACATCGCGATCCAGGGCCCGCTCGGCGAGGTCAAGGGTTCGGGGCGCGGTCCCGACCATGACCCGCTCTCGTCCCAGGCGAACGCCCCGCTCGCCCGGGGGGGGAGTGGCGCCGAGTCACGTCCCGGAAGCGAGGGCGTCGACGACAACGAGCCGCTCGATCCCGTGCAGATCGCGGCGATCGCGATCAACAAGCTCCGGCAGCGCGCGACCACCGACATCGCGAGGGTCCGCGGTCACTATCACCGCCACGATCTCGTGGTGCTGCTCGCCGCGCTGATCATCATCGTCGTCGCCGGCCTGGTGCACCGCGGCATGGTCACGGCCCCGACGGTGACGTTCCCCGAGCACGAGCAGGATCAGGAGGCGATCGCGCGCGGCTTGACGTTCCAGCACTCCGCGGCCTGGCTCAAGACCGAGAAGCTGCCGCCGTGGCCCCCGCGGATCGCGCGCGATGCCACCGGGCAGCCGCCGAAAGCCGGCACCGCGTACTACGCCGCGCTCAACTCGACGGTGGATCCGAACGCGCGGATCGAGATCTTCATCGACAAGCGCCCGGCGTGGACCAACATCGTGACCGGCCTCGAGCTCGATCGCCGGCAGCGCTGGGGCGAGCTCTACACGCTCGATTCGTCGACGGTCGAGGAGATCGAGGATCAGAACTGGCTGCGCACCGCGTATCGCTACGCCCACGCGCCGGAGAAGGGCGACGTGCCGCGCATCGATCGCGCCATCGAGTACGCGACCGTCGACCGCGATCAGATCTACGTCGTCACACTGTTCGGTCGCGAGCAGGAGCTGTCGCAGATCGAGAACGTCGTCGCGCCCACCCTTCGCACGCCGCAGCGCCCGGGCTCGCGCAGTGCCCTTCCCCTCGTGCCGCAGACCCGCGGTGCGACCCACCGCTCGTATCCGGATCCGGTCGCGAAGGCGTTCGATTCGACGGTGATGATCGTGGTCGCCGACCTCGTCGACGGTCGGCTCCAGGCGCGCGGCGGCGGCTCCGGCGTGATCGTCGGCGCCGATGGTTCGATCCTGACGAACTATCACGTCATCCACGACAAGAACGGCCGCCTCCACGACGTGTTCGTCGTCGGGCGGTTCAGCCAGCTCGACCAGGCGCCGCAGCTGCAGTGCGCCGGTCGCCCGAATCGCAGCAAGTTGCAGCGCGAGCTCGATCTCGCCCTGGTCAAGTGCGACACCGATCTCGACGGCCGCACGTGGACGCCGTCCTCCGTCGGTGTCTGGCAGACGCTCGCACCCGCGAAGACCGCCGACCTCATCGGGCAGCGGCTGTGGGTGCTCGGGTATCCCGACGTCGGCGGCGGGGGCCTGACGCTGTCGACCGGCGAGATCGGCGGCTGGACCGGGCAAGACGGTGCAGCCGGTCGCGACTTCATCAAGACCGACGCCTCGATCACGCACGGCAACTCCGGGGGACCCGCCGTCGACGACAAGGGCCGGCTCGTCGGCATCGCCACCGCCTCGCGCACAAAACTCTCGCAGGGTGGCGGCGTGATCGAGACCAAGCAGGTCGGGCTCGTGCGCCCGCTGACGGCCGCCTCGGATCTCCTCGCGATCGCCTCGATCGGCTGGACGCCGCGCGAGGGTCACACCGATGTCGAGATCCAGCCGTCGGCCGTCGAGGCGAGCCCCGAGGGCATCCGCATCGCGACGCACGTGCTCGATCACGCGACCGACGCGCCGGTGCGCGACGCCCTGGTGATGGTGCTCAAGGGCGAGGTCAAGGAGGGCACGATCGACGTCAACCGGCTCGACGATCAGGTGATCGCGTGGGGCCGCTCGAACACGCAGGGCGAGGTCGCGCTCAAGCAGCCGGTGCCGTTCGGCACGTACACGGTGCTGGTCCGCGCGAGTGGCTACCAGCCGCTGATCGGTGACAGCGCCCTCGTCCTCGACGACAAATCGCCCACCGCCTTCGATCCATGGGGCGGCATCCGCCTCCGCCCGCTGTAGGGACTGTCCTCAGATCCGTAACATTCGATCGGCAAGCTGGCGGAATCGCTTGCCCGACGAGGGACGGTCCTCACGAACTCAGTTCGCGGGCGGTTCGGTTCACGCTGTCCGAATATCGGACAGCGACGATCCAATCCGGGCTCGCGAGGCCCACTCGCTGCATCGAAGAATTGAGTTCGTGAGGACCGTCCCTCCTCGCGCGAGCAGTTTCGATGGCTTGCCGATCGAATGTTACGGATCTGAGGACAGTCCCTAGCGACCCTTCAAGACTTCGTCGACGGTGGCGTCGAGGCCCTTGGCCGTGAACGGCTTCTCGAGGAACGCATCGGGCTCGTCCTCGCTGCCAGTGCCGCGCAGCTTCTCGGTGTAGCCGCTCATCAGCACGACGCGCACGCCGGGCTGCGTGATCCGCGCGATCGACAGGACCTCCCAGCCGGTGGCACCGGGCATCGCGACATCCGTGATGATCAGCGAGAACTGCTCGTCGCGAAGGCGCGCCTCGGCCTCGTTGCCGTCGGCCGCGACCACCACGGTGGCACCGCGGCGCTCGAGCAGGCGGCGCACCGTGGCGCGGACCGATGGTTCGTCGTCGGCGACCAGCGCACGGATCCC
This sequence comes from Deltaproteobacteria bacterium, assembly GCA_031385555.1. Taxonomy (GTDB): domain Bacteria; phylum Myxococcota_A; class Polyangia; order Haliangiales; family Haliangiaceae; genus JABFXX01. The sequence goes on from JANNBP010000538.1 coordinate 3,304, forward strand.
GGTGAGCCGGGACGACGGCACCATCAACTCGGGGCTCGACCGCTGCGGTGCAGGCTCCACCCCGACGGCGATCGGGAGCCGGACGCGGAAGCGAGAGCCCCGCGCGGGACCGGCGCCACGGGTATCGACCTCGACGTCACCGCCGAGCCGGCGCACGATGCCGTGGACCGCCGAGAGGCCGAGGCCGTGGTGGCCGGACTTGGTCGAGAAGAAGGGCTCGAAGATCCGAGGCAGGGCGCTGGCGTCGATGCCCGGCCCGTCGTCGGCGACCTCGAGCTGCCAGTACGACACCGCGTCGCGCGAGATCAGGCGCGTGCTGACCTCGACCCGCGAGACGGCGGCATCCGACGCGTTGCTGACGAGGTTCGCGAGCACCTGCCGCAACAGGTGCGGGTCGGCCTCGACCACCGCGCGCGGTGCGCCGGCGTTGATCGACAGCGCGAGCTCGGTGCGGACCGAGCGGGTCAGCGAATCACGCGACTCCGAGAGCAGCTCGTCGACGTCGACCGGGACGGTGACGAACTGGGCGCGCCCTGCGAAGGCGAGGAGCTGGCGGGTCAGCTGCGCCATCCGGCGGGCCGAGGCCTCGATCCGGCGCAGGGCCTCGCGAGTACCTTCGCTGAGCGCAGGCTCCTCGCGAGCCGCGCTGGCCTCGGCCAGGACGCCGACCAGGAGGTTGTTGAAGTCGTGGGCGATCCCACCCGCCACGAGGCCGAGACTCTCCAGGCGCTGATTGGCAGGGTCTCGGGGGTCCGCGCGCTCGATCACGATCATCCAGGCGAACTTGGTGCCCTCGAGATCGACCTGGTTCACGTACAGGCGGGAGGGCTGCTCACCCTCGCGGGTGGCCACCACACCATCCTCGAAGACATCGCCCCCGACCGCCCCCTGGAACAGGGCCGACCAGCGGACCTGTGGGGCCAGCTTGGTAATAGATTGGCCGACCACATCGCCCAGGAGACGTGTCGCAGCAGGGCTCGCCCCGGCAATCGTGCCGTCCGGTTGGACGAGCAGCGATGCCACGGGAACCGCGTCGAGGGGGAGGGAATAGCGCTTCACCGTTTTGGTCTGACTCGGCCGCTTTGGCTGGGCTTCCGGGCGCGCTGGGCGTCCCTACCGTGATCGATGGGTTAGTGGCCTACCATGGAGTCATGTGGGATCACGTACTTGTCACGCGATCCAGCCACGTGGTACGGGTGGCGACAGCGATGCCTTCGCTGGATCGAACAGCGATCGATGCCGACGCAGATCGCGTGGTTCGTAAGCTCAACCGTGCGGGCTTCAAGAGCTATCTGGTCGGGGGATGCGTGCGAGACCTCCTGGTCCACAAGACCCCGAAGGACTTCGACGTCGCCACCAGCGCCACCCCGAACGAGATCAAGGCCACGTTCCGCAACTCGCGGATCATCGGCCGCCGGTTCCGGCTGGCCCACGTGTTCTTCGGTTCGAAGATCATCGAGACCTCGACCTTCCGCGCGAACCCGCGCGACGACGAAGATCAAAACGACCTCCTGATCCGACGCGACAACGTGTTCGGAACGGAGACCGAGGATGCACGCCGCCGCGACTTCACCATCAACGGTCTGTTTTACGATGTGGAGCGCGAGGAAGTCATTGACCACGTCGGTGGACTTGCGGATCTCGACGCGAAATTGATCCGCACCATCGGCGATCCCGACGTGCGCTTCCAGGAGGATCCGGTCCGGATGCTGCGCGCGATCAAGTTCGCCGCCCGGCTCGATTTCGGGTTCGACGAGGCGACCTGGCGCGCGATGCTGCGGTGGCGGGGCGAGATCAGCAAGTGTGCTCCGCCTCGCCTGCTCGAGGAGATGCACCGCTTGATGCGCGGTGGTGCCTGTCGCCGGTCCTTCGAGCTGCTGGTCGAGACCGGCGTGCTCGCGATCCTGTCCCCCTATCTGGCCGGCTTGCTCGAGGGGCCTGGCGCTCCCGCCTCGGCACCTCCGATCGCCGCCACTGCGCCGCGGCCCACCGTGGCGCGGGTCGAGTACGAAGAGATCGATCCGGAGCAGGACGAGGACGACGAGGACGACGACTCGGACGAGGAAGCCGAGAAGGTCGAGGCCGTCGAGGCGGTGGCCGAGGGTGCGCTCCCGCTCGACGACGAGGAGCAGGCCTGGCACCGCGTGTGGGCGGACGAGCCTCCCGTGCGACAGGCCGCAGCCACGCCGATCCGGCTGTCGTTCGCGTCGGGCGCCGAGCTGGTCAAGCGCCGCGAGCTCGCCTGGTCGGTGATGCCGTGGATCGACAAAGCCGTCAACGATGGCCGCGATCCGTCGAATGCCGTCGCTTTCGGGGCGCTCCTCGGCGCGTTCCTCCCCGAGGAGGTGCGCGGCGGCGAGCTGCACGGCGTCGTCCAGGAGATCGCGCAGCCGATGATCGTCCAGCTGCACATCACCCGTCGCGATAGCGAGCGGCTCCGCTACATCCTGCTCGCGCAGCGCAAGCTCTCGGCGGCGAAGAAGCGCGGAGGCCAGGCGGAGCTCGCCGGAGGGCGCGACCTGATCGACGACGCCATGCTGCTGTTCGAGCTGCTAGCGCGGGCGGGCGGTAACGAGGTGCCGGAGATCGTCGCGGTGTCGCCGCAGGACGGTCGCCCCGACGAAGCGGATCCCGACGTCGACGCCGATGGCGAGCCCCGCAAGCGCCGCCGCCGTCGCCGCGGTGGTCGCCGCCGATAACATGGCGCGGCGCGACCCCGATGAAGATCTGATCGGCCAGGTGATCGACGCCGGTGCGCGAGAGCACTACGCAGACGCCGCGCTCTACGACCACGAGTACCGGCGCCGCCGCGCCGACGTGAACTTCTACCGAGAGCTCGCGCGGCTCGGGAAGGGGAAGCGGAGGAAACGGATCCTCGAGCTCGGGGCCGGCAGCGGCCGCGTCACCATCCCGCTGGCTCGGGATGGTCATCAGATCGTCGCGCTCGATCAAGCGCCCTCGATGCTGGCGAGGCTGCGAAAGCGCGTCCTGGCCCTCCCCGAGGCGGCACGCGGACGGGTCGAAGCCGTCGAGGGCGACCTCTGTACCTTCGAGGTCCCGGGCACGTTCGAGCTGGTGATCGCGGCGTTCAACGTGTTCGAGCACCTTTATACGCGGGGGGAGGTCGAGGCCTGTCTACGCCGGGTCCTCGCCCATCTCGCACCCGGTGGCGCCCTCGCATTCGACGTCCAGCTCCCCGATCTCGAGTGGCTGTCGCGCGATCCCTCGAAGCGGTGGGCCAAGACCAAGTTCACGGACCCGTCGAGCGGCCATCGCCTGATGTACTCGACGAACCACGACTACGATCCGGTCAGCCAGATCGCGATGATCCGGATCTTCTATGACCCCATCGAGGGGTCGCCGCCACCGGGTCGCGTGGTGCAGTTGTCCCAGCGAAAGTTCTTCCCGGCGGAGCTCGAGGCCCTCGTGGCGCATGCCGGGATGGTCATGGTCGGGCGCTATGGCGATTTTTCTGGGGGGCCCCTGGGTCCGACCTCGGAGAGCCAGATCCTCGTCTGCGAGGCCGCGGTTCCTCGTCGTAAACCGGGTCGCTAGCCGAATCCTCGACGAGAAATTCCCGTTTCCCGTCGAGGATTTAGATCATTTTGGATCTCCGACGAGGAACCAGTTATCCACAGGCATTCCTCGTCGAGAAATCGGGGGGGGACCGTCCCCGGATCGAATCCTCGACGGAGATCTCTCCCTTCCCCGACGACGATTTTCTTCGCTACACCGCTGCGGTTGTCAGACGGTTCAGATACGGTTCGCGCAAGTCCCTAGGGAGGATTCAGATCATGGGTGAGAAGATCGCGAAGCTCGGTATCAAGCGTGACAACGACCTGATGTATTACATCAAGAAGGGCGACGTCTGGGCTACCCCCCGGAAGAAGCCCAATCAGCCGAAGGGCAAGGCGAGCAAGGTCGCCGACGCCGGCGTCGAGATGGATTACAGCACGTACCTGTACTATCTCGACGGTGACGGCGACGTCGCCCGCAAGGAGCGTCAGGTCGGCGGTAGCAAGCGCAAGTCGGCGGCCAAGAAGCCAGCGGCGAAGAAGCCGGCGGCCAAGAAGCCAGCGGCGAAGAAGCCGGCGGCCAAGAAGGCAGCCCCCGCGAAGAAGAGCGGTGGCAAAAAGGGCGCTCCGAAGAAGAAGAAGAAGTAGTTTCTTCTCGCTCGCTACAACTACTTAGATTCAACTAATGCGGAGGGCTCGACGAGTGATCGTCGGGCCCTTCGAGTTTTTGCGAGGCGCCCACGAGTTCCTGCGCGTGTCGAGCGATCGTGGCAACCCTGGTGAGGGCTGCATCTCGCCGCACCAAATGCCGATCCGTCCGACGTTTTGGGTTAGCATTTCGCGAAGGTGGTGAAGCCAGTTAGTGGTTCGCTCAGTGGGAACGCGTTCTCGCGACTGCTGTTCCTGCTCGTGCTCGGCGTGGTGACGATCGCGGCTCCGCGTGGAGCGTGGGCCGACGACGAGGACGACGGAGGGGACGACGGCGGCGGCGACGAGCCGACCGCGGACCCCGACGAGCCCGAGCCGGACGAGCCCGAGGATCCCAAGGAGCAGCCTGCGCTGACGGCGGGCGGGCTGTTCACCATCAAGACCTATCCGATCAACGAGCTCCAGCGGCCGTTGACGATGACGCAGAAGATGACCCAGCTGCGGCTCGGTCTCGGCACCGACCTCAGCGCGAAGACCGCGTTCGAGTTCTTCGGCGTCTCGCTCGATGCGCGCTACGGCCTGCAGGACAACTTCACGCTCGTCGGTGGCTTCTCCGGCGACTACAACTTCAAGGCGTTCAACATCAGCGCCGGCTTCGAGGGCGCGCTCGCCTACGACCTGTTCGACATCAAGGTGCAGGCGCGGATCTATCGCCCCGCCGCCGTCTCGGATCTCGACGACGGGCTCCCGCCGCTGTTCGGTGGCGGCGCGGACAAGTCGATCGAGGAAGGCACCACCGGCGTGCCGACCAACTTCGCCGCGGGTGCGAGCCCGCAGTTCTCCGTCGATCTCGGCTTCCCGTTCCGCTACGCCGCGACCCCGCAGATCGCCATCGTCGCGCTCGAGACGCTGGTCAGCTTCGACTTCAACGCGATCAAGCGCGGCAACGGCAAGGGCGACCCCGCGACGAATCTCGAGTCGTGCTTCGCCGTGCCCGACGGCGTCAAGACGGTCAACCAGGACAACTGCACCGAGGACGGCGTCAAGCCGGATCTCGCACCGTCGCTCGGCATCTCGTCGAACCCGATCCCGCAGCTGTCGCTGGTGCTGTTCGCGCAGCTCCAGATCCGCGACTTCGACACCACCAACCAGTTCACGATCCCCGCGACGGCCCGGGTCCAGTTCTCGCCGAACCAGAAGTTCGACATCGGGCTCGAGTTCAAGTTCTTGAACCTCAAGCCGATCGACCCCGACGGCGATGCAGGACCGGCCGAAGCGCCCTCCCCGATCGATCAGCGATTCATGAACATGTACGTCCAGGCGAGGTACTAGCCTTGAAGGTTTGCCCTCGCTGCTACACCCGCTTCCCCGACGGGGAGCGGTTCTGTCTTCATGACTCGGCGGTGCTCGTCGAGGAAGAAGACATCGCGCGGCTCGGCACCTCGATCGGCAACTACCGGCTCGACCGCATCCTCGGACGCGGCGGCATGGGCACGGTCTACGCGGGCGAGCACATCTACATCAAGAAGGGTGTGGCCGTGAAAGTGCTGCACCCGCAGTTCGCGCGCTACCAGGAGGCCATCCACCGCTTCCTCCGCGAGGCGCGCGCGGCGACGTCGATCAACCACGCGAACATCGTCGACGTCACCGACTTCGGGATCCTGCCCGAGGGTCCGGTGTACTTCGTGATGGAGTACCTCGAGGGCAAGTCGCTCGAGGATCTGATCGAGAAGGATGGAGCCGTCGAGCTGCACCGTGCGCTCAACGTCGCCAACCAGATCGCGTTCGCGCTCGAAGCCGCCCACGCCGTCGGCGTGATCCATCGCGACCTCAAGCCCGACAACATCATGTTGATGAAGAAGCCCGGTCGCCGCGATCTCGTTCGCATGGCGCCGGATCACTCGTGGATCACCGAGCGCGAAGAATCGTACGACTTCGTGAAGGTGCTCGACTTCGGCATCGCCAAGGTGCTGATCCAGGACGAGCTGATGGCGGAGACCGTGCAGGGCGCGGTGTTCGGCACGCCCGAGTACATGTCGCCCGAGGCCGCGCGTGGCGAGGACGTCGACCATCGCGCCGACGTCTACTCGCTCGGCGTGATCCTGTTCGACATGCTGTGCGGCCGCCCGCCGTTCGAGGCACCGCAATCGAGCGAAGTGCTGTCGATGCACATCCATCAGAACCCGCCGTCACCGCGCGAGTTCGCGCCGCACCGCGAGATCACCGAGATGGCCGAGAACGTGATCCTGCGCGCGATGATGAAAGATCCGGGTCGGCGCTACCAGAACATGACCGAGTTCCGGCGCGACCTGTCCAACGCCTACGGTTCGATCAGCTACCGCCGCCATGGTGGCGTGCCCGGCGTTCAGCCCCGCGGCGAAGAAGCCCGCGCGCCCAAGAAGCGGCTGACCGAAGAGCTCGACGAGTGGATCACCAACGACTCATCGGGGATCTCCGTCGAACAGGCGCGCATGTTGGCGCTGGTGGAGACCGCTGAAAAGGCGTTCACCCCCACCTCGATGTCGCCGCAAGAAGCCGAGAAACTCGCGAACGCGCTCGATCGCGCCCTCGACGACGAAGACTAGCGAGGTAGTGGGTGTTTGCAGACCCACCACCAACTACCCCAACACGCCTTTCCGACCGAGCGGAATTGGGATAGGTTGGCTTGGATGTCTGCGAATCTAGCCAACCAGTCGGGTCAGCTCACGCTACGGCGGGACGTCAAGTTCAACGGTGTGAAGGTGTTCTCGGCCACGATGGTGGCAGACCGTGATCAGCTCGGTGAGAAGGTCACCGCGTGGATGCACAACAACGCGCACCTCAAGGTCACGAACATCGTGATCACGCAGTCGAGTGACGAAGCATTTCACTGCATCGCGATCACCGTGTTCTACGCGGAAGACACCCGCCGCTGAGTGATAGCTTCTGCATGCGTGCGCCGGGATAAGCTGAATTTCTCCTCTGGGCCCGCGACGCTGCCCGAGGAAGTCTTGAAGAGGGCGCAAGCCGCGCTCGTGGACCTCGATGGTTCCGGCATCGGCATCCTCGAGCATAGTCATCGCGGGAAACAGTTCCTGCGCGTGCTCGAGCGCGCCGAGTCGCTGATTCGCGAGCTCGGAGGGATCGACGACAGCTACGCGGTGGTGTTCGTGACCGCCGGTGCGACGCAGCACTTCGCGATGATCCCCGAACAGTTCGGTGGCAACGCCGACTATTGCCACACCGGCGTGTGGTCGGGCAAAGCGATCGAGGAAGCGAAGCGGTACGGCACGCCGCACATCGCGTGCAGTGGCGAACCCGACTTCACCACGACGCCGACGACGTTCACCTGGTCGCCCCATCCGACGTTCGTCCACTACACCAGCAACGAGACGATCTACGGCACGCAGTGGAGAGCGCCGCCCCCTGCACCTGCTCCGCTGGTGTGCGATGCCTCGAGCGACATCTTCAGTCGGCCACTCGTCCTCGCCAACCACGCGCTGATCTACGCCGGTGCGCAGAAGAACCTCGGTCCCTCGGGCATCTCGCTGGTGATCGCGAAGAAGGACTTCGTCGAGACCGGTAACAAGGAGCTGCCGCCGCTCTCGCAGTACCGCACGTACGTCAACGAGAAGTCGCTCCACAACACGCCCAACACGTTCGGCATCTACGTGATCGCTGAGGTCTGCGCGTGGATCAAGGAGCAGGGCGGGCTCGCGGTGATGGCGGAGCGCAACGCGGCGAAGGCGCAGATCCTCTACAGCTTCCTCGATCGCTCGGAGCGCTGGCGCGGTCACGCCGCGAAGCCCAGCCGCTCGCTGATGAACGTGACGTTTCGCGGCGACACGCCGGAGCTCGAGGAGCAGTTCCTCGCGCGCGCCGAGGAGCGCGGCATGGTGAACTTGCGCGGCCATCGCAGCGTCGGCGGGCTGCGCGCCAGCATCTACAACGCGTTTCCCGAGGATGGCGTCAGCCGCCTCGTGGAGTTACTCGACGACATCGAACGAGGACGGCCATGAAGAAGCTTGCATTGATCGCAGTGTTGCTCGCAGCGTGTGGTGGGAAGAAGGACAAGCCGGAGGGCAAGGAGACGCCGCCGACCACCGGCACCGCCGCAGGCTCCGGCTCTGCAACGGCCGGCTCGGGGTCTGCACCGGCGCCCGCGGGCTCGGGCTCTGCGGCGGGCAGCGGCTCCGACACGATGGCGGCGGGATCTGGATCTGGATCTGGATCTGGATCTGGATCTGGATCAAGTGCCGGTAGCGGCAGCGCCGTGGCCGACGACGGCATCAAGTTCGACAAGCTGCCCGACGGCTGGGATGCCGGTGGCGGCAAGCTCGACACCTTCGAGGCGGTCAACGACTCGAAGTTCCCCGTCGACAACGCGAGCTTCGTGTTCGAGTACTCCGTCGAGGCGAAGGACATGCCGACGGATCCGAAGGAGTACGCCGCCGTCCTCGACAAGGGCGGCTTCAAGGTCACCAAGAACGAGAAGACGGCGAACGGCCACTACTACGAGAGCGAGGACGCCTTCCGCTACGTCGTGGTTGCCGGCGACAAGCGCATCCAGTGCGGCGGCTCGCTCTACAAGTCCGACGACTACAACAAGATCCCCGCCGTCCGCGACAAGGTGGTCGCCGAGGCGAAGAAGATCTGCCAGACCGCGAAGTTGTGACGGGGCATTCCGGCTCGTGATCATGTGATCACGCGGCTGTCACGCTTTGGTGTTTCGGACCGGGCTCGCGCAACCCGGTTGCGGGGCACATGTCCACGGCCACATGCGAACGATTCTCGCCACGGCCGTGTTCGGGCTGCTCGCGTCCCGAGCTGACGCACAGAAGTTCACCCACACCTCGGAGGTGAAGGTGACGAGTACCCTCACGGAGCGCTCGAAGGCGCCGCCGAAGAAGGACGGTGCGCCGGTCGCGCCGACGGCGTCCCAGCTGCTCCAGATCAAGGGGCTGCTCGGGACGATCCACAGCGAACAGATCGCGATCCTCAAGGACGATCTGATCCCCAACACCCCGGACAGCGACGTCATCGACAAGGCCGACTACTACTTCCGGCTCGGCGAGATCTACGCGAAGTTGCACCAGCTGCATCGCCTCAAGGGCACCGAGGAAGAGATCGCGTTGACGAGCGAGAGAGACCCGAAGAAGCGCGCGCAGCTGCAGAAGTCGATCACCGATCACAAGGCGCAGGCGAAGCAGGCGCTGCTCGACACCGTCGGGACGTACCAGAAGTTCGTCGACAACCCGATCTTCGTGGCGGCACCCAAGGTCGACATGGCGCTGTTCTACATGGCGTTCACGCTGCAGAGCGCCGGGTACATGAAGGAAGCGCGCGCCGCGTTCGACAAGCTGCTGCGGACCTATCCGCAGAGCAAGTACATCCCCGAGGCGCACCTCGCGTTCGGCGAGTGGTTCTTCGAGCAGCGGCAGCTCGCCGATGCCGAGAACAAGTACCAGCTCGTCCTCAAGTTTCCGCAGGCCAGCGTGTACCGCTACGCGCAGTACAAGCTCGGCTGGGTGGCGTTCAACCTCGGCAAGTTCGCCGATGCGATGCAGGCGTGGAACGACGTCATCCAGGCGACGGCGAAGGATCCCGAGAAACAGCTGCTGCACCGCTCGGCGAAGCAGGACTTCGTGCGCGCGTACGCCGAGATCGGCAAGGCCGACAAGGCGCTGATGGCGTTCAAGCGCGTCAGCGGCGGCGATGGGTTCGACATGCTCGCGAAGCTCGCCGACCACTACCTCGATCAAGGCAAGTCGGAGAAGGCGATCTACGTGCTGCGCGAGCTGATGACCCTGCAGCCGAAGCACAAGGACGTCTGCGTCTGGGAGCATTCGGTCGCGCGCGCGATGATGACGACCGGAACCGTCGACGATCGCGTCGGCGAGATCGAGAACCTCGTCAAGCTGTACAGCGCCGTCGGCAAGTCGCTGCCGAAGGCGGAGGCGATCGAGTGTCGCGATGCGGCGGCCGAGATGTCGGGGCAGCTCGCGCGCGCGTATCACCAGGAGGGCGTCAAGACCAGGAACCCCGAGCAGCTGCGCCTCGCGGGCCGGCTGTATCGCGCATATCTGAAAGGCTTCCCGGGCAATCCCGACTACGCCGAGACGCAGTACTTCCATGCCGAGCTGGCGTGGGTGTTCGCCGAGCTCGAGAAGGATCAGCGGCTCGCCGTCGAGAAGTGGAACGCCGCGGCGGAGGCGTTCACGGCGGTGATCGAGGGCGGCAAGCTGACTCCGAAGCTGATCCAGATCTCCGCCGACGCCGCGATGCTCGCGCGCATGAAGTCGCTGCAGCTCGATCCGCGCGTCGTGCAGCAGAAGGTCGACGAGAAGGAATACGACAAGGTCGCGACGCCGAAACCGATCCCCGCGAAGGAAGCGAAGCTGTTGGCGGCGTTCGACGGCTATCTGAAGCACGTCAAGGATCCCAACGACAGCGAGCGAATCGATGTGATGTTCCACCGCGCGAATCTGTTGCGGCGGTTCGATCACTTCGCCGAGGCGCTCCCCGCACTCGAGGAGATCGTGCTCGCGCACGGCACGCACGAGACCGCACCGTGGGCACTCCAGCTCGTCCTCGATAGCTACAACCGGCTCAAGAACTACGACGGCATGTTCGCGTTCGCCGAGAAGGTGCCGCCAAAGGTGGTCGCGCAGTGGCCGGAGGCCGAGGCGACGATCAAGGATCTCCGCCGGCAGCAGCTGCAGAAGCAGGCGGAGGAGCTGCAGGGGAAGGCCAAGGCGGCCAACGACCTCGCGCTCTACGTGGCGTGCGCCGGCAAGTACGTCGAGGCGTACAACATGGATCCGCTCGCGAGCGACGGAGACAAGATCCTCTACAACGCGGGCGTCTGCTACGAGGACGGCAAGTCGATCGGGGCGGCGAAGGGGATGTACCTGTTGCTGCAGCAGCACTTCCCGAAGTCCGAGCTGTCGGCGAAGTCGATCGCACGCCTCGGCAACGCGTACGCGTCGATCGCGTTCTACAAGGAGGCCGCCGAGAAGCTCGAGGAGTACGCGCTCAAGTACGCCGGCGAGAAGGACGCGTTCCCGGCGCTCTCCGATGCGGTGCAGTTCCGCAAGGGCATCGGCGACGACGCGAAGGCGCTCGCGGATACCCAGCAGTTCGTCAAGCTGTACGGCAAGTCCCGGCAGGCCGAAGCCGCGACGGCGTACTTCTCGATGACGGCGATCCACGAGAAGGCCGGTGACCTCGACAAGCTCGCCGCGCACCTGCGCGCCTACTTGAGCCAGTGGGGCGCGACCGGCGGTGCGGATCGCCGCGTGATCGCGCAGGCGAAGCTCGGCGATGCGCTTTGGCGATCGGCGTGCCCGGTGCCGCTGATCGATGGCACGTGCATGAAGCTGACGCGCGTGGCCTCGATCCCGCGGAAGCTACGCGTGTCGTCGAACGGCATCCCGAAGCGCTGCGGCGACGAGACTCAGGGCGAGCTCGTGATGGTCGCGCGCGACGAGCGCCGGGTGAAGGCGGCGATGGCGGCGTACGCGGCGGCGATGGCCGAGTACGAGAAGGGCGGCATCTCACAGACCGGCGACACCCGAGGTGCGCTGTACTGGTATGCGCAGTCGCGGTTCGGCAAGCTCGAGCGGCAGTACGAGCAGTACCTGGCGATGCAGATTCCCGGGAACCTGACGTTCAGCGACCGGCAACCGGCGCTCCGCGACCAATCTCGCAAGCGCTTTGGCGGCTGGTTCACCGGCAAGCGCGAGCTCGCCGAGTCGATGAAGAAGGACTACGAGACCATCATCAATCTCAAGGACGGCGCCATGGCGATCGCGGCGGCCGCGCGGCTCGGGTCGATCACGCAGAACTTCTCGGTACAGCTGTTCCGCGCCGAGATCCCGGTCGACCAGCGCACCGGCCCGTACGCCGAGGAGACCTCGCAGGCGTACTGCGACGAGCTGCTGAAGGTCGCGGAGCCGCTGCAGCAATTCGCGGAGACCTCGTACGAGGCGTGCCTGTCGACCTCGACGAAGCTCGGCTGGTTCTCGGAGTGGTCGCGCGCCTGCGAGCGCGAGCTCGGTCAGCTGCAGCCGGACCGCTATCCGAAGGCGTTCGAGCTACGCCGCTCGCCGGACGCGTTCGCGCAGATCACGGACCTCGAGAAGGCACCGCAGCTATGACCGGAGGAGCCTGGCGAGCATCTGCTCGAGCGCATCGATCCGGAACGGCTTCGGCAGGTACGCCGCGGCTTGCACCGGACCGCGGCAGTCGCGGTCGTAACCGCTACACACGATCACCGGCATCCCCGGGCGCTTCTCGCGCAGCGCGGCCACCACGTCCGCGCCGCTCATCCGCGGCATCGTCAGGTCGACGAGCACCGCGTTGATCGCGTGCTCGTCGACGAGCGCGAGGCCGGTGGGACCATCCGGCGCGGTGATCGCGCGATACCCGAGGTCCTCGATCATCCGTGCGACGACATCGCGTACGAGCTCCTCGTCGTCGATCACCAGCACCGTGGGCGCATCGAGCGGCACCACCACGGCTTGCTGCTCGGGCGTCGTGCTCGCCGGCAACAGCACCTCGAACCGCGCACCCTGCCCCGGCTCGGAGATCAGCCGCAACCCACCGGCATGCGAGCGCACGATGCCGAGCACCGCCGCGAGCCCGAGCCCGTGTCCCGTGGACTTGGTGGTGAAGAACGGTTCGAAGATCTTGCGGCGGGTCTCGCGATCGATCCCGGGCCCGTCGTCACTGAACGACAGCTCGAGGTAGCGACCTGCCGGGGGCGTGAGCACGTCGTCGGCATCGACGTCGCCGGTGTGCGCGATCAGCCGCCCCTCGATCCGGACCGTGCCACCGATGGGATCGAGCGCTTCGCGTGCGTTGCCGATCAAGTTGAGGATCACCTGGCGCACCTGCGATGGCTCTCCGCGCAGCGCGAGCCCCTCGGGGATGTCGACGAAGATCGACACGTTCTCGGGGATCGTGGGTGCCGAGATCCGCAGCAACTCGTCGACCAGCCCACGCGGTGACACGCGCGTCGACGCCACGCCACCCCGCCCCGCATAGGCGAGCAGCTGATCGGTGAGCTCGGCCGCGCGCAGCCCGGCCTCGCGAATGTTCTCGAGCGCGGGCCGCCCAGGTGAGCCCGGATGGGTCTCGCGGAGTCCGAGATCGGCGTTGCCGATGATCGCGACGAGGAGATTGTTGAAGTCGTGCGCGAGGCCGCCTGCGAGCACGCCGAGGCTCTCGGCACGCTGCGCGTCGATCATGCGGTGCTCGAGCGCGTGCACCGCGGTGATGTCGATCGCCGTGCCCAGCACGCCGACGATCTCGTCGCCGCGCCGCTCCGGACCGATCGAGACCCGCAGCAGCTTGCCGCGATACTCGTTCTGGTACGTGACCGTCTCGCCCCGGAGCGCAGCCTGGTGCTCGACGATCGATTGCCCGGTGCTCCCATCACCGGCCTGGACGTCATACAGCGTGCTGCCGACCCATCGATCGGGCTGGTAGCCGAGCATCGCTTCGATCGCGCCGCCGGCGCTGAGGATCCGCAGATCTTGATCGACGACCCAGTACACCGCCGGCATCTGCCGGAGCACGCCCTCGAGGATGCGTCCCTCGAGGTTTCTGTCCTGGTCCTCGGCCACCCGCGTCGAGCTTACAGCAGGAGCGCATCTCCGATCTCGTCGAACGCACCGACTCGCCAGCGCGACAGCGGGCTCTTGCCCGATAAGAGATTATCGGTCTCGGTGAGCACGGCCTGGAGGTCGATCAACCAGACGTACGGGTCGTACTTCGAGCGCGCGGCCTGATCGTCGGGCAGGTCCGCCGTGGCCATCCACGCCGTCATCTTGTGGCTGACGCCGGTATGCAGGGCGCGTACGGCGACGTTCGCGAGCCGGCTGCCGAGCAGGCGATCCATCGCCGACGGGCGCCCACCGCGCACGATGTGGCCGAGCACGGTGACGCGGGTCTCGATCGACGCCGGCTCGCTGGCTGGCGCGATCTCCTTGAGCCGCGCATCGACCATCGTCTTGAGCTGGTCGACGGGAATCGCCACGCCCTCGGCCTTGATGATCAGCACGCGGCGCTGCTTGCGATTGCCTTTGCGGATGGTGAGGATGGTGTTGATGATCTGATCGACGATCTTCTCGGGCGGCTTGCCGGCCTCGGGGAACAGCGCGAGATCCGCACCGACGGCGATCGCGGACGTCATCGCGAGGTAGCCGCAATCACGCCCCATCACCTCGACGATGAACGTGCGATCGTGCGCGGTCGCCGTATCCGCGATCTTGTCGCACGCCTCGACGATGGTGTTCATCGCGGTGTCGACGCCGATGCACAGCTTGGTGTAGCCGAGGTCGTTGTCGATCGACGCCGGCAGCCCGATGACCTTGAGCGGCTGGCCGTTCAGCTCGTCGGGGTTCGCGAGGTGCATCGCGCCGGTCAGCGAGCCGTTGCCGCCGATCACCATCAGGCCGTCGATGCCGCGGTTCGCGAGGACCGCGCGCGCCTTGTCGCGGACCTCCTTCTGGTGGAACTCCTTGCAGCGCGCACTGCCGAGCATCGTGCCGCCCTCGCGCAGGATGTTGGTGACGTCGGACGGCTTGAGCTGCGCCATCGCGTCCTCGAGCATCCCGCGGTAGCCGCGCTCGATGCCGAACACCTCCATGCCGAGCGACATGCCGACCAGCGCGCCGGCGCGGACCGCGGCGTTCATGCCCGGCGCATCCCCACCGCTCGTCAGGATCGCGATTCGTTTGCAGCCTGCCATGCCGCCACTGTATCAGCGGGCGGCGACGGCCGGCGCTCCTCGGCGTGGCCGCTTGATCCAGAACGGCGCCTTGAGTTGCAGCCCGATGTCGACCTCCATCGCATCGCTCGATCCAGGTCCCACCATCGCGTAGCTGGCACGCGCGTAGACCGCCGCGAGCCCGACCGTGAGCTTCGCGCGGACCTGCATGCCGTGCTGCGTCGCGCCGCCCTCGCGACGGCCCATGTACGAGACGTCGACGCCATAGATCGAGACGCCGGCCTCGGGACCGAGGCTCCATCGCGCGCCCGCTTCGAGCTGCCCGTTGCCATCGGCGAGCAGGTCACCCTGGAGCCCCACCCACTCGCGGCGATCGTTGATGTGGACCAGCGTGGCGATGCCACCGACGACGGCGGACGTGCCGCGCTCGGCGCCAAACGCGACCCCAGTCTCGACGCCGAGCTTGCCGTACCACCCGTCGAGGTGGATGCCGGCGAGCGGGTCGGCGGCCGCCGGCACCGCGTGGGACGCCACGGCAACGAGGAGGAATCGGTTGAGCGCTCGCATCCGACAACGGTAGACCGAGGGTTTCGTCGTGTCGCCGGCACGATCCGGCATGACTCGTCGTCGGGCTTCCCTTAGACTCACCCGATGCGCGTCGAGCGGGATGGGCCCGTCGTCACGGTCATCCTGGACCGCTCGGCTCACAGGAACGCCGTCGATCGCGCCACGGCCGACGAGCTCGCGGCCGCGTTTCGCGCGTTCGATGCCGACGCCACCGCACGCGTCGCCGTGCTGCATGGCGATCACGGCGTGTTCTGCGCCGGCGCGGATCTCAAGGCGATGGCCACCGGTGCCGGCAATCGCGTCGAGCGCGACGGCGATGGACCGATGGGTCCTTCCAGGATGTTGCTGTCGAAGCCGGTGATCGCGTCGATCGAAGGCCACGCGGTGGCCGGCGGGCTCGAGCTCGCGCTGTGGTGCGATCTCCGCGTCGCCGCCGACGATGCGGTCCTGGGCGTGTTCTGTCGGCGGTGGGGAGTGCCGCTGATCGACGGCGGCACGATCCGGTTGCCTCGGTTGATCGGCCTGTCGCGCGCGCTCGACCTGATCTTGACGGGGCGCGCCGTCGACGCCCACGAGGCCTTGTCGTTCGGCCTCGTCAACCGCGTCGTCCCGACAGGCACGGCCCTCGCCGCCGCCCGCGCGCTCGCGCATCAGCTGGCCGCGCTCCCGCAGGGCGCGATGCTCGCGGATCGCCAGAGTGCCTATCTGCAAGATGGGATGCCGCTCGAGGCAGCGCTACGGCAGGAGCTCGAGCTCGGCATCCCCACCTTGCTCGAAGCGTTTCAGGGTGCGCAGAAGTTTGCCGGCGGTGCCGGTCGTCATGGGAGGCCTGCTTGATTCGTCCGATCATTCTGGGTGTGTTGATCGCGGTGATGATCTCGAGTTGTGTGGTGAACCGCCTGATGGGCCCGCGCCTGACGGGCACGTGCGAGGGTGCCTGCGATCACTACGTCTCGTGCAAGTCCGGCAAGGCCGACCGCAAGCGCTGTCAGGTGGAGTGCCCCGACGTGTTCGAGGATCGCGATTCGCTGATGGCGTTCGAGAGCCTGTCGTGCAGCAACGCGGTCGAGTACGTCGACGGAAGATCGCCCCAAGCCGCGACCGCGAAGTAAGCGCCTTCCCGTCCTCGCCGAGCGCGACGGGTTGTCAGTGGGGCCCGCTTACGACTCGATCATCGACGGGCAGTCCTGACGCACCCTACGTCAGACGATCTCCGTATAGTGCGCGGGTGACGGAGGAAGCCACCCTCGATGGCACGCTCGAGCGGTTCGTCTACCGCGCCGAGGACACGGCCTTCGTGGTGGCACGGTTCACCACCGCCACCGAGCAGGTCACGATCGTCGGCGATCTCCTCGGCGTCCAGGAGGGCCTGCCGCTCAAGCTGCGCGGCCAGTGGGTGACCGACAAGCGCCACGGCAAGCAGTTCCGCGTCACCACCTATCAGACCAGTACGCCGGCCACGCTCGTAGGGATCGCGCGCTTCCTCGGCGATGGCTTGATCCCCGGGATCGGCCCCGCCCTCGCGAAGGCGATGGTGCAGAAGTTCGGGCTCGAGACGCTCGAGGTGATCAGGAAGGAGCCACATCGCCTCACCGAGGTGGTCGGCATCGGCTCGAAGAAGGCGGCCACGATCGGCAAGGCGTTCGCCGAGCAGCGCTACGTGCAGGACGTGATGGTGTTCCTGCAGGGCATCGGCATCTCGTCCTCGTTCGCGGTGCGGATCGCCAAGCACTATGGCAACGACGCGATCAGCAAGGTCCAGGCAAACCCGTACCGGCTCGCGCACGACATCCGAGGCATCGGCTTCACCAAGGCCGACGAGATCGCGCAGCAGCTCGGCATCGCGAAGGACGCCCCGGAGCGGCTCGAAGCCGGGCTGCTCCATGCGCTCGAGACCTCCGTCGACGACGGCCACATGCACTTGCCCGATGACGAATTGCTGAAGAGCGCCGCGGAGCTCCTCGGGGTCGAGGCCGAGCTGCTGCCCCCGCGGCTGGGGGCGCTCGAGGAACGCCGGCTGATCGTGCGCGAGACCCTCGGTCACCGCGGCCCGTGCACGATGCTGCCGTGGGCGAACCACGCCGAGATCGAGGCCGCCGATCGGATCGCGGAGATCACGCGCACGGCGGGCAAGCCGATGGCACTGGACGTCCACGCCGCGGTCCACGCGTTCGAGCAGGTCACCGGCGTCTCGCTCGCCGAGCAGCAGCGGCGCGCCGTCGAAGCCGCGCTGGTCGACAAGTGCGTGGTGATCACCGGTGGTCCCGGCGTCGGCAAGACCACGATCGTCAAGGCGATCGTCCACCTGTCGCGGCTCGTCCAGCGCCGCGTCTCCCTCGCGGCTCCCACCGGTCGCGCCGCGAAGCGCCTCTCGGAAGCCACCGAGTACGAGGCGACCACGATCCACCGGCTGCTCGAGTACAACCCGCACGAGGGGGGCTTCCAGCGCTCGAAGGAGGAGCTGCTCGAGACCGACCTGGTGATCATCGACGAGAGCTCGATGGTCGACGCGCAGCTGTTTCACGCGTTGCTCACCGCGATGCCCTCGACCGCGCAGCTCGTGCTCGTCGGTGATATCGATCAGCTGCCGTCGGTCGGCGCGGGTGCCGTACTCCAGGACGTGATCGCCTCCGAGGCCGCCACGGTGATCCGCTTGACGGAGATCTTCCGCCAGGCCGCCGAGAGCAAGATCGTGCTGTCCGCCCACAGCATCAATCACGGCGAGCTCCCCGATCTCGACTCCCCACAGGGCAGCACCAGCGACTTCTACTTCATCAACCGCGACGATCCCGAATCCGCTCGCGCCACGATCGTCGAGCTCGTCGCCGAGCGCATCCCCCAGCGGTTCGGCTTCGATCCGATCACCGACGTCCAGGTCCTCGCTCCCATGCACCGCGGCGACCTCGGCACCCAGGTGCTCAACCATGTTCTCCAGGAGCGCCTCAACCCTGGCGGGGGCGAGGAGCTGACGCGCGGCGATCGGGCCTTCCGGCGCGGCGACAAGGTGATGCAGCTCAAGAACGACTACGATCGCAGCGTGTTCAACGGGGACATCGGCGTCGTCAGCCGGCTCGACCGCGACGAGGGCAAGCTGTTCGTCGAGTTCGACGGCAAGCACGTGGCCTACGAGCGCAGCGAGCTCGATCAGCTCCAGCACGCATATGCCGTCTCGATCCACAAGTCGCAAGGCTCCGAGTACCCGGCGGTCGTGATCCCGATCGCCACGCAGCACTTCATGATGCTGCAGCGCAGCCTGCTCTACACGGCGGTGACGCGCGGCAAGAAGCTCGTCGTCCTCGTCGGCAGCAAGCGAGCGGTCGGCATGGCGGTGCGCAATGCGGATGCGCGCAAGCGGTACACCTGGTTCGCCGAGCGCGTCCGCGAGGCCACGCAACTGCTCTAGCGCGGATCGAAGGCGAGCGACATGAACAGCCCGCCGTCGATCGAGCTCGCGAGCTCGCCGCGGATCATCATCGCCTTGCGGTTGTAGAGCTCGAGCGCACCGCCGAAACCGACGCGCTGATCCCGGTAGCTCAGCTCGTCGAGCCCGGCATGGACGCGCCCGACGTCGGTGAAGATCGAGGCCGCGAGGAACCGTGACAGCGCGAACACGTAGCTGACCTGCGCGACGGCGGCGACCTTGTCGCGGAACCGATCGCGATCGTAGCCACGCAGCAGCTCGCGACCGCCGAGCCGCGGCAGATCGACGAACGGGATCTCGTCGCGCGAGCCGCTGACCCACTCCACGTGACCGCGTAGCTCGATCGCACGCGGCCCGCGCGCCAATGTGAGGTAGCGGCGCGCATCGACACCCGCGCGATAGAAGTCGACCGCACCGTCGCTGCGCCCCACGAACACCGCGATCGCACCACCACCGCCGTACATCGCCACGGCGTCGTACGCGTGCGCGGCGCGCCGCGTGTCCCAGCTCAGCGCGAGCTCGGACGCCACGGCCTCGCGCTCGCCGAAACCGGCGACGTCGAGCGCTTGCTCGGCGGAGGTCTCGTCGTGGATCAGCGCTACCCGCGCCGTGACAGCGAACCGCTCGAGCGGGCGCACGGTGAGGTGCGGTGCTAGCTGCAGGCGCTCGTGGTGATAGGTCGTGCGCGGGTCATCGGTGTTGCCGTAGCCGAAGAACCGCTCCCGGTACCGCTGCTCGAAGCCCGCGGTGATGCCACCTGACACCACGCGCTTGTCGAGCTCCGTGGACAGCTCGGCGAGGCGATGGATCTCGCCGCCGAGTCCGGCGCGGAGCGAGAACCGCTCGTCGCGACCGAGCAGATCGTCGAGCCGCGCCTGCACACCGACGTGGAGCCCGGCGTTGCTCTGCACCAGCGCGTTCGGCGTGTAGGAGAACTTCTCCGGTCCGGCCGACGTCTCCACCCGGTCACCGCGCCTGCCGTGCAGATAGAACGCGCCGCGCAACGGCGCAGCCGCGAGCTGCAGCGCGGTCTTCGGGAACCACAACAGGCCGCGGCCGATGATGCGCGCCACGCCATCTCGCGGCGTCGTGCGATCCGCCCGGCCACTCTCGGCACCGGGGCGCGGTGCACTCTCCTCGGCGACCGGCTCGACGACGCGTTCGCGCCACGGCTCGTCGGGCTCCTGCGACTCGAGGCTGGGGATGTCGGCCGACGCTGGTGTCGCCACCAAGAGAGACACGAACCAGAGCAACCGCACGCACCAAACCTTTGCCCGTTGCGTGCCAGCGTACGATTCGAAGTTCCACGATCTTCGGGCGTTGCGATGTGCGCCCCTGTCACGCCGTGACGAACTGTGTACGGCGCACCACACTCCGCTGGGCTGGGTATGCTCGCGCCGTGACCGCAGACGCGCTCGGCTCGATCAAGGTGTTGCTGGTCGAGGACGACACCCGGCTCGCCCAGCTCACGGCTCGCTATCTCGAGACCCACGGCGTGGTGGTCACGATCGCTGGGGACGGCATCGAGGGGCAGAACGAGGCGTTGCGCCGCCAGTACGACTGCGTGGTGCTCGACCTCATGCTCCCTGGCCGCGACGGGATCGAGGTGACGCGCGAGCTGCGCACGCGCACCGACGTGCCGATCGTGATGGTGACGGCGCGTGGCGAGGAGGCCGATCGCGTGCTCGGCCTCGAGGTCGGCGCCGACGATTACGTCACCAAGCCGTTCTCGCCGCGCGAGCTGCTCGCGCGCATCAAGGCGACGGTGCGCCGCGTGCGCGGTCAGGTCGGCCCGGCGCACTCGACGATCCAGGTCGGCGCCCTGGTGCTCGATCCCGCGCGCATGACCGTGGTGCTCGACGGCAAACCCGTCGAGGTCACCGCCTACGAGTTCGCGATCCTGCGCGCGCTCGCGCAGCGTCCCGGTCGCGTGTTGTCGCGCGAGCAGCTGCTCGATGTCGCCAAGGGCTCGGCGGAGCTATCGTTCGATCGCTCGATCGACGTCCACGTCTCGCGCCTCCGCGCGAAGCTCGGCGATGACTCGCGCAACCCGAAGATCTTGAAGACGGTCCGCGGCGTCGGCTACTTGCTCGCCGGCGAGGCCGACGCGTGAAATCGAAGCGACTGGTCCTCGGCGTCTACGGCTTCGCCGCGGCCCTGTCGGTCGCGATCACGATCGCCCTGCTCGTGTTGCCTCGCTACACGCGCGGCGCCAGCTACCTCGAGCCCCACGCCGCGTTGCTCCAGCACATGGTGGATCGCTGGTCGCTCAAGCAGCCGAAGGAGTTCTCCGAGGGCATGGGCCGGATCGCACCGCGCCTCCGCGGCAAGCTCTCGTTGTACAGCCACAGCGACCTGCTCGAGTGGACCAACATCGATCCGCCGCTCGAGCTCCCCGACGACGCCGAACGCGTCGAGCTCGTCGCCGGCAAGTGGGCGCTATCGACCGGCCGCATCGTCGTCCGTAGCGACGACGGCACGTTGCTCGCCGTCTATCATCCCAACCGCCCCGGCTTTCCGTGGGGCTACGTGTTGCCGATGGGCATCGCGATCTTGCTCGTCGTCGGTGCGGCGTCGATCTGGTTCTCGCGTCGGCTCGCTCGCCCCCTCGATCACCTCGCCTCGACGGCGCGCAAGTTCGGCGAGGGCGACATGACGGTCCGCGCGCGCCTCGATCGCGCCGACGAGCTCGGTCAGGTAGGCAAGGCGTTCGACGACATGGCCGATCGCACGGCCGGCGTGATGCTCGCGCAGCGCCAGCTGATGGGCGATGTCTCGCACGAGCTCCGCACCCCGCTGTCGCGCATCCGCGTCGCACTCGAGCTCGCCGTCGAAGATCCCACCGCCGCGCAGGACGTGCTGAGCGACGTCGGCTCCGATCTCGACGAGATCGATCAGCTGATCGCCGACATCCTGACCACCGCGCGCCTCGATGGCGAACCGCACCTCGACCGCCGCCCCACCCTGGTCTCGGAGCTCGTCGATCGCGCCGTGCAGCGCTTCACCGCGAAGCACCCGCGCCGCACGCTCGAGATCGAGCCCGAGGACCGCACGACCGAGCTCGACCTCGAGTGCGATCCGGTGCTGTTGCGCCGCGCGGTCGACAACCTGCTCGACAACGCCGCGAAGTACTCCGACGCCCCGGTCAAGCTGATCGTCCGCGTCGTGCCGAAGCCGAACATCACGCACGTGGTGTTCGAGGTGGTCGATCACGGGATCGGGATGTCGCCCGAAGATCTGTCACGCGCGTTCACGCCGTTCTGGCGCGCCGATGGCAGCCGGACGCGGCGCACCGGTGGCGTGGGCTTGGGGCTCGCCCTGGCACGCCGGATCGCGCGCGCACACGGCGGCGACATCTCGTTGACGTCCACGTCGGGCACGGGCACGAGCGCTCGTCTCGAGGTGCCCATCGGCACCTAAGCTTCCGCGATCGCTCAGCAACAAATCGCAACACGCGAGCAACGCCTCCGCCTAAGCGGGGTATCACCATTCACAGGTCATGAAGCGCTGGATCCCTCGAATCGTGGTGTTGGCTCTGATCGCGAGCGCCGCTGTCTTCCTGGTGATCAAGAAACCGTGGGCGAAGAGCGAGCCTTCGATCTCGTTCCAGACCGTGACCGTGGGCAAGGGTTCGATCGCCGCGCAGGTCACCGCGAACGGCACGCTGTCGGCGAAGGGCACGGTCCAGGTCGGCGCCCAGGTGTCGGGCCGCGTGACCGAGCTGCACGCGGACTTCAACGACAAGGTCAAGAAGGGCCAGTTGATCGCGAAGCTCGACGAGCTCGTACTCAAGGCGCAGATCGATCAGGCGCAAGCCTCCTACGATCTTGCCGTCGCGAACCAGCGCAAGGCCGCGGTGGTCGTCAACGATGCCAAGCGCCAGTACGAGCGCCAGAAGACGTTGCAGGATCAGCAGCTCGTCGCCGGCGCCACCGTCGAGGCGGCGGAGGTCACGCGGGATAGTTCGATCGCCTCGCTGGCCGCGTCGAAGGCGCAGGTCAGCCAGGCCGCGGCGAGCTTGAAGCAGGCGCGCACCAACCTCTCGTACGCGACCATCTACTCGCCGGTCGACGGTGTCGTGCTGTCGCGTGCCGTCGAGCTCGGTCAGACCGTGGCCGCGTCGCTGTCGGCGCCGGTGTTGTTCACGATCGCCGAGGATCTCGCGCGCATGCAGATCGATACCGCCGTTGCCGAAGCCGATGTCGGTCGTCTCAAGGAAGACATGAAGGCGACGTTCACCGTCGACGCGTTCCCCGGCAAGACGTTCGAGGGGATCGTCCGCCAGGTCCGCAACGCGCCGACGACGACGTCGGGTGTCGTGACCTACGACGCCGTGATCGACGTCGACAACAAGGACCTCAGCCTCCGTCCCGGCATGACCGCGAGCGTGACGTTCGAGCTCGCGAAGGTCGCCGATGCGATCAAGATCCCGAACAGCGCCCTCCGCTTCAAGCCGAGCCGCGAGCAGCTGCAGGCCCTGCGCGAGCAGATGGGCATCACGCGCGAGGGCGGCTGGGGTGGATCGGGCGGCGCGGGTGGCTCGGGGTCGGGATCCGGTCGTCGCACACGCCCACCCGAGGGGCCGAGCGGGATGGGTGGTGGCGCCGGGGGTGCACCGGGTGGCGAAGGCCGCAAGCGCGACTTCGGCGACAAGAAGCCGGTCTACAAGCTCGTCGACGGCGTACCGAAGATGGTGCTGATCAAGCCGGGCCTCACCGACGGATCTGCCACCGAGATGCTCGACGGCGAGCTGGTTCCCGGTGACCAGCTGGTCACCGAGATCATGGGTGTGGCTGCGGCGACGCGCAAGGTCGGAGTCTTCTGATGGCGGCGCTCGTCGAGATGAAGGGCATCACGCGAACCTATGTGATGGGTGACAACCTCGTCCACGCCTTGCGCGGTGTCGACCTGACGATCCAGCAAGGCGAGTCGCTGGCCATCATGGGCACGTCGGGCTCGGGCAAGTCGACGTTGATGAACATCATGGGCTGCCTCGATCAGCCGTCGAAGGGCAGCTATCACCTGAGCGGTCGCGACGTCGCGCGGCTGTCGCGTGCGCAGCTCGCCGAGGTGCGCGGCCGGATGATCGGCTTCGTGTTCCAGAGCTTCAATCTGTTGTCGCGCACCAGCGCGCTCGAGAACGTCGAGATGCCGCTGATGTATCAGAACACGCCGAGCGTGGAGCGCCACAAGCGGGCGATGCGCGCGCTCGAGCGCGTCGGTCTCGAGGGCCGCGAGGATCACCACCCGAACCAGCTCTCGGGTGGTCAGCAACAGCGCGTCGCGATCGCGCGCGCCCTCGTCACCGACGCACCGGTGATCATGGCCGACGAGCCCACCGGCAACCTCGACACCAAGACCTCCTACGAGGTGATGACGATCCTGCAAGGCCTCGTCAAAGAGGGCAAGACGGTGATCCTGGTGACTCACGAGATCGATATCGCCGCCTACGCGAGTCGCGTGATCACGCTGCGCGACGGCTTGATGGTCAGCGATCGGCAACAGGAGCCACTCGATGCGGCGGCGGCGACGGCGACCGCAAGGTCTCCAGGGGACGTCGCAGCATGAGTATCCTCACCACCATGAAGCTCGCGCTGCGCGCCCTGTGGCGCAGCAAGGTCCGCTCGATGCTGACCATGCTCGGCATCGTGTTCGGCATCGGCGCCGTGATCGCGATGGTCGCGTTCGGTCAGGGCGCACAGGCCGCGGTCAAGGACGTGTTCGCCAGCCTCGGCACCAACACGCTCGTGCTCAGCAACGCGCAGGGTCGGAGCGCGCAGGGTCCCTCCGCGGGTGGTGCGGGCGGTGCGGCGCTGACCTGGGATGACGTCACCGCGGTCGCGACCGAGGTCTCGACGATCAGCGCGGCCGTCCCGGTGCTCGAGTCGCGTGGGACGCAGGTCGTGTCCGAGAACGCGAACTGGAACACCGGCATCACCGGCACCACCGCCGAGTGGTTCAAGGTGCGCGACTGGGGGGCCGACCAAGGTGCCCTGTTCGACGAGGACACCGGCCTGTCGAATGCGAAGGTCTGCGTGATCGGCAAGACCGTCGCGACCCAGCTGTTCCAGACCGCGAGCCCGGTCGGACAGACGATCCGGATCAACAACCAACCGTACGAAGTGCTCGGCGTGCTGACCTCGAAGGGTCAGAACCCGCGCGGCGACAGCGACGACATCATCATCATCCCGCTCAAGGCGTACCAGCAGAAGCTCGATCGCGGCGGTGCGGCGAAGTACATGCGCGGGCAGGTGCTGATCGCGATGAAGGAAGAGGGCACCGCGGAGAGCACGATCTCCAAGATCACCTCGCTGCTGCGCGATCGCCACAAGCTCGACTCGTCGGACGAGGACGACTTCCGCATCCGCAACCCGGCGGAGTTCGCGAAGGCGCAGCAGGATTCGACGGAGCGCATCGCCACGCTGCTCGCGATCGTCGCTGCGGTGTCGCTGCTCGTCGGTGGCATCGGCGTGATGAACATCATGCTGGTGAGCGTGATCGAGCGAACGCGCGAGATCGGGATCCGGATGGCCGTCGGCGCGAAGCCGATCGACGTGATGACGCAGTTCCTCGTCGAGGCGCTCCTGCTCGCGGCGATCGGCGGCTTGCTCGGACTCGGCCTCGGCTACCTGGCCGCGTGGTGGGGCGCCGATTTCTTCGGGTGGAAGATGTTCTTCCCAGCCGCGACCGCGGGGATCGCGTTCGGGGTCTCCGGTGGCGTCGGCGTGGTGTTCGGGCTGTATCCCGCAGTCCGCGCATCGCAGCTCGATCCGATCACCGCCTTGAGGTACGAGTCATGAAGAAATTCATCTCCGCGGCACTTGTCATCGCCCTTGCCGGAACTGCGCAGGCGCAGCCCGCCGAGACCCTCACGCTGCAACGCGCGCTCGAGCTCGCGATGCAGCAGCAACCGAGCCTCGCGCGCACCAAGGCGACCATCGAAGCTGCCCAGGCTCGTGTGTTCTTGTCGAAGGTCGCGTACATCCCGACCGTCACGGGATCGGCGAACGCCACGACCGGATCGTCGAGGGGGCAGCCCTGTGCCGGCGACATCACGAGGGCGTGTGGCGGCTTCTTCGAGCTGCAGGAGACGACGAGCCTGGCGCTGTCTGCGAACTGGCGGATCTACGACTTCGGGCAGACCCGTGCGAACGTCCGCGCAGCGGAGCTCTCCGCACGGGCGACGGAGACCACGCTCGCGACCACCTCGCTCGATATCCGGCGCGATGTCGAGGTCGCCTATCTGGAGGCCGTGGCGCGAGGGCGCCTGGTCAAGGTCGCCGAGGCGACGGTGGCGAGCGAGGAGCTGCACCTCGATCAAGCACGGAGGTTCGTCGCCGCGCAGGCCAAGGACCCGATCGAGGTCGCGCAGGCCCATGCCCGTGCCGCGAATTCCAAGGCCGCCCTCGCCACCGCGCATGCCACGCTCGCGATCGCGATGGCGAACCTGCGGTCGGCGATCGGCTTGATCGATACGCGGACGCTCGCGGTCGACTCGACGTGGCCGACGCCGGCCGCGATGCCGCCGAACCTGCCGGAGCTCGTGGAGACCTCGCGCAAGCATCGCCCCGAGCTCGCGCAGCTCGATCTGCAGATCCAGGCGTCCGAGGCGAGCGTCGTCGCCGCCGATACGACCAATCGCCCGGTGCTGACGGCGAGCGCGTCGACCCAGTACAACCCCGGCAC
Organism: Deltaproteobacteria bacterium; assembly: GCA_031385555.1. Lineage (GTDB taxonomy): Bacteria > Myxococcota_A > Polyangia > Haliangiales > Haliangiaceae > JABFXX01. The sequence continues at coordinate 29,855 of JANNBP010000538.1, forward strand.
CGGCGACTGGACGCCCGAGCCGACGTGGAATGCGGGACTCACGCTGTCGTGGCAGTTCTTCGATGGCGGGCGGTCGAAGTACAACGCGCGGATCGCGCGCGCGGATGTCACCGCGACGCGAGCGGACAAGAACGCCCTGCTCGTCTCGTTGACCGCTCAGCTCGACTCGGCGCGCTCGCAGATCATCGCCAACACCGCGGCCGTGTCGGCGTCGGACGAAGCGGTCACGGCGGCGCGTGCACAGCTGCAGCTCGCCGAGGCACGGTATGCACAAGGGCTCGGGAGTCAGATCGAGCTCACCGACGCGCAGCAGGCAGTCACGCTTGCCGAGGGTAATCTCGTGACGTCGCAGTGGCAGCTCGCGACAGCGTGGGCGCAGCTGCGCCGCGCACTCGGCGAGAACTAGCCGATCAGCAGCCGGGTCCGTTCCACATCTTCGAGAACGCGACGTCGTGGCCGAAGCCGATGGTGAAGAACCACTTCGGCGTGTCGTGCATCGAGGCCGCGTAGTACGCGATCTGGGCGACGGCGTTGCTCGGCGCGCCCTGCCCGGAGGCCTTCTTCCACAGCGAGGCATAGCCGCAGCTCGGGACGGCGACGCTCTTGGTCTTGCAGTCGGTCTTGAACATCGAGCGAATCTCGATGCCATCGGGCTCGCCCTCGACGCGGAACTCGCAGATCCGCTCCTGCGGCACGCCGAGCGGGATCTTCGGATCGAGCTTGCTCGCCGACGGCGAGATGAAGCGCAGCTCGATGTCGCCGTGCGAGGACGCGAGCGTGGGCAGCGTCAGATCCGCGAAGCCATCGGGCGACACGCCGGTGACATCGACGCGCGTCAGCAGGGCATCGGGCACGGCCTTCCGGGCCTCGGCGGTGGCGAACGCGATGAACGCCGCGACGTCGACCTTCTTCGGGTTCCAGTTCGCGAGCTGCAGCGTGCGGTTCTCGACCCACGCCTTGGCCCTGGGCTTCGCGGGTGGATCGACGTCGGGATTCTGCTCGACCTTGCCGGCCTTGCCGACCTGCGGGACGCCTGCCGGGACGCGTTTGACGTCGTCGAGGGCATCCTCGATCGCCTGCTTGGCTTCCTTCGGCATCTGGGTCGCGGCGTCGCGGACCTGCTGTTCGACGGCGGCGAGATCGTCATCGACGTCGACCTTTCGCTCCTCGACCTTGGCGCGCGGCTTCGGTGGATCGGCCGGCTTGTTCCCGATCGGTGGTGGGGGCGCCGGCGTGTCCGCGGCGACCTGCTCGACGACCGCGTCCTTCGCGCCCCGCTGCGTGACGACCACTGCGACGACGCCACCGACGACGGCGACGCCTGCGAGGGCGAGCCACAGGCCGCGCTTCGACTTCTTGGCCGACGGCTGCTTCTGGACCTGGCCCGACGAGGCGCTCACCGTCGTCGAGTTGCCGACCTGCGGATAGTTGATCGGCTGTTCCGACGGGCGCGGCAGGCCGCGTGGTGGCTGACCAGGATCGACGCGCTGCACACGCGAGCTCCAGGTCGCCGGTGCCTGCTGGTTCCAGCTCGGGATCCCGCGGTGCGTGCCCGATGCCGTGATCGGGGCCCAGCTCTCGGGCGGGAGATGCGCGGTGGCGTGCTGGACGGCGAGGCTCATCGCCTGCGCGCTGGCGAACCGCTGATCGGGGTGCTTCGCGAGCGCGCACAGGATCAGTGACTCGAGGCCGGCATCGAGGTCGGGCCGGAACATCCGAGGCGATGGCGCCGGCTCCTCGACGTGCTTGCGCAGCAGATCGAACAGCGAGTCGGCGACGAACAGCTTCCGCCCCGTCACGCACTCGAACAGGATCACGCCGATCGCGTAGATGTCCGCACGGTGATCGACGGATCGCCCCGACGCCTGCTCGGGGGACATGTAGTGCGGCGTGCCGAGCAGCGAGCCGGTGCGCGTCGAGCTATTGGATCCCGGATCGGTGAGCTTCGCGATGCCGAAATCGAGCACCTTCGGGCGCCCCGACGGCGCGACGTAGATGTTGTCGGGCTTGAGATCGCGATGGACGATGCCCTTCGCGTGGGTGGCCTGGAGCGCGTCGAGCACCTCGACCGCGAGCCGCGCGATCCCGCCGAGCGGCAGCGGGATCTGATGCGCCTGCGAGTGCTCGAGGATCGCCGCGAGCGGTGCACCGTCGAGGTACTCCATGATGATGTAGGGGCGGCCGTCGGGGAGCCGGGCCTGATCGAGGACGTTGACGATGTTCTCGTGGCGGATCAGATTGACCGCCTTCGCCTCGGCGAAGAACCGCTCGACGAGGTCCTGGCGATCCGTGCACTCGCGCGACAGCACCTTGATCGCGACGCGGCTGCCGATCATCGGGTGCACGCCCTTGTAGACGCGCCCCATGCCGCCGACGCCGAGCAACGTGGCGACGCGATACGCGCCGATCGTGGTCCCGAGCAGGACGTCCTCGCCGATCGGAGCCAGCGCGACACCGTCGGTCGGACAGTGACCGTTGGTCGGCTGCGGCCCGCCGCACTCCGTGCACACGAACATGGCCGTACGATAGCAGCATTGTCCGGTCCGGCCGCGATCCGGCCAGCTCGTCCCGCCGGCGGACAGGATCGCACGCAACCTCGCGATGTAACTGTCGCGATCTACTGGCCCATCGCTTGCTGCTGGGCCGTGCATGACCGTCGCACGCGAAGCCAGCCAGCCGTCCTTTGTCATCGATCATCCGCGCGATCGCGTGTGGCGCGCCGGTCCAGACACGATCGGTGATCGCGAGCTGCTCGCACTCCTGCTCGGCTCGAATCTCCGCAACCGCACCGCGGACGAGCTCGCCGCGATCATGATCAAGGAGGCGGGTGGCCTCGCGCTGCTGTCGCGCTCCACGCCGCGCGAGCTCGCGAGGCTCGCGGGGATCGGGGAGGCGCGCGCGATCCGGCTCGCCGCCGCGTTCGAGCTCGGGCGTCGCGCCGTCGTCGCCACGCAGACGCGCACGCTCGTCGGTCGGCCCGAGGATGTCTATCACTGCGTCGCGCCGATGCTCGCCGGGCTCGCGCAGGAGGTCTTCCTCGTGATCGGCGTCGATATCCGGAACGGGCTGCTCGATATCGTCGAGTGCGCGCGCGGCTCGGTGATCGGCGTCGAGATCCATCCGCGCGAGGTGTTTCGTCCGCTCGTGCGGATGGCCGCCGCGGGTGCGGTGCTCGTCCACAATCATCCATCGGGCGATCCCACGCCGAGCGCCGAGGATGTCGAGCTGACGCGGCGGTTGCGCGAAGCGGGTGCGCTGCTCGGCATCCCGGTGATCGATCACGTCGTCGTCGGTGATGGCTCGTTCCGCTCGATCGCCGAGTGGATCGGTGCGGAGAACTGATCGTGACCGAGCTTGTAAAACCTGGCACGCGGCGAACCCGCGGCGCCAGGTTTTACAAGCTCGGTCACGATCAGTTCTCCGCACCGATCCACTCGGCGATCGAGCGGAACGAGCCATCACCGACG